>JACQPE010000071.1 GCA_016207685.1 Elusimicrobiota bacterium
CTTTGAAACTTAAAACTTAAAACTTGAAACTTGAAACTTTTCTTCATTCTAGGATGATTTTATACTGTTCCCATGGCAAATGGGCATCCTCCTGGATGGCAATTTTTCCCGGACGGGCCGACAAAGACGACTCCAAACGGTGCTCGTGCTCCTGAAAATAATTGCATAGCGACGGCGACAATTGCACACGGGCGACGTGAACAACGCGACCTTCAAGCATGTTATTTAATTCCCGACTCACTTTAAGAAAAATGGTCTCCTTAGAGAGAACGCGCCCCGTTCCTTGGCAGCCTTCGCAGGACTCGGTTAAAAATACTAAATTCGATTCCCTCTTGCGTTCCCGCGTCATCTCGACCAAACCAAGTTTCGTGATGGGATGAATCTTGACCCGCGCGCGGTCATGGCGCAAGGCCTGGCGGAAAGCCTCCAAAACTTTGCGGCGATTGACCTCCCGGCGCATGTCGATAAAATCAATCACAATAATACCCCCGATATTGCGCAACCGAAGCTGCCGCGCCACCTCCTCGGCGGCTTCGATATTGGTTTGTGTGACCGTTTCTTCCTGGGTTGTGGCGCCCACAAAACGAGCCGTATTGACATCAATCATCGTGATTGATTCCGACTCCTGAATGATGATCATGCCGCCTGATTTAAGCGGAATATGCGTCCTTAAAAGCTTCACCAATTCCGCTTCAACGTTATAGGAATTGAAAATAGGGTGTCGTTTATTGTAAAGCGTCAAACGATTTTTCAAATGCGGCGCTATCTGTTCAACAAAATCTCCCAGCTCTCGATGAACGGCCGGGGAATCGAGAAGATAAGCCGAGACATCCTCCGACAAAATATCGCGCGCCACCTGATGCGTTAGATCAAGTTCTTTATAAAGCAACCGAGGCGCCTGGGCGCTTGCAAACTTTCGCCAAATATCATCCCATGTTCTCATAAGATAGCGGGATTCGCGCGTTAACTCCTGAGAGGAAACGCCCTCGCCTTCAGTTCGAATGATGCAGCCAAGATTGCTGGGGACGCATGAATTAATGACATCCACAAGCCGCTTCTGCTCGGCAATATCTTCGATATGCTTGGATACATGAATTTGATGGTGGAACGGCGTCAGCACCATATAGCGTCCCGGCAGATTGACATTCATGGTTATTTTCATCCCTTTGGTGCCGATCGTATCTTTAATGACTTGCACAGGAACCATTTGATCCTTTTTAAGGATTTGATCAATCGGTTTACCCCGGTCTTGATTCAAGACATCAGTAATATAGAGATAGGCATTTTTTTCATAGCCGATATTGATGAAAGCGGCATCCATTCCGGGCAAAACATTAGCAACCTTGCCCGCATAGATATTGCCGACCAAATGCAACGCGGTTCCGGTTTTACGGTCCCAAAAAAATTCCGCCAACCGGCCATTCTCGATCAAAGCGATTCTCGTCTCATCCATCGTACAGTTAGCAATAATTTCAGTTTTCATCAATTCACCTCAAATCAATCAATTTCGCAATCTCATATTCTTTCAAGAAAGCGGCCGCCAACGCTCGGGGGATGTTTCCAGCAGCAATTGCCGCCGGCATATTCTGATATCCGTCGCAATTGAATCCATCGGCAAACCAAGGCCCAATTCCAAAATTTTCTCCGGTTTAAGATTTTTCTTGGGCCCATACCGCATCGTTAGGCGCAAACCTAAAGTCTTGGACACGAGGCCTTGTCCTTCCAGCGGGCTCAATCCCACGGAGGCCGATATCAAAACATCGGCCGCATCAATGAGATCAACCTTCTGGCCCGGTTTTTCTTTACGCACAACTACGGGGCTTCCGCGGCGCTCCCGGACATTTTCAATCCAATGCAAGAGCCGTTCCCAATCAGGCGCTGCCCGGTCATCCCTGGCTTCAATCCAGTACTCGGCAACATTGGCGCTCTCCTCGAGACTGGGAAAGTGCCAGGGAATCCGCTTAAGAGATACGATCTCGTAGCCTGCCGGTAAAAACTCGCGCAAACGCTCCAGCGCCGCCTCAATATCCATGGCTTCGTTCAAAAAAATATCGGCATATTCCGCTTGAGATTCCCAACCGACGCTGATCGCCGGACCAAAACTCATTCTTAAACGACCATGCCGCCCCCGTGACGCCGCCATCGGCCACCGCGCCAAAAGCGCGGCGCTTTTAATAACCTGGATCTGCTCCAAATGAGAAACAAAACGGGACCAGCCTGATCGGGCCAGACGTAAACGCAGCGCCTGGTGTCCAAACCCGCCGTGATTTTTCTGCGGCGGCAAGCAATGCTCCGCCAAACGGTAGTCCTCATGACTTCGAAAAGGGATAAGCGGGCATCTGGGACCGCTGCCCCTGGGACCAGTTTGCGTCACTCCAAAATTTTGGATCAGGGCCGAGACAACGGATAAAGGCTCCAACGTCGCGCGGTCTTTAAGATCAATAATAAAAACATTGTTTTTGAAATTCTTAAACTCCGCCAACGCCTCCGGTCCGGGCACAACAAACGCATCAAATTCATCTAACGGTCTTTTGGTCTCAAGAGAGAATTGTCTCCCCGGATAACCGCACAATCGAAGACGCGCTTCAAAATCATCACCGGAGCTAAAAATACGCTCAACGACAAAATCGGCAATGCCGGAAAGTTCTCCATAGATGGCAATCAGCATGGGGTCGCTCATGGCCCTATCATAAGTCTCCCTCCAGCACAAAGCGATATTCTTCCTTGGGGAGGGTCCCTTCAATTTCACTGATGAACCGATCTCGCATCCCGCATATTGCGACGGCCGCTGACTCACGGCGGCAACGCGCTCAATAAGCGATCGACGCGCCACGGCGTCAGCGATAGACATAAAACCCCCTGGAAATGGATAACAAAACTCCCGTTTCAATAAGATTCATCACCAGCCGCGTGCTGCCGTAAGACAAAAAAGGTAAACCGATGCCCAAAATTGGGAACATTCCCAGCACGTAGGCTATGTTAATCGCCATTTCACCGAGCCACATCCCGAAAAGTCCGGCAACGACCAGGCGCTCCCACTGGTCGCGCGCCATTTCCAAAAATCGCGATAGTCGCCAAAAAAATACGGCCAAAAGAGCCATGACTCCCGCGCAGCCGATAAAACCGGTCTCCTCGCCCAACGCTGCAAAAGCGAAATCCGTATGGCGTTCCGGTAAAAATCCCAATGACGTTTGAGAACCGGATAAAAGGCCTCGACCCATGACGCCGCCCGATCCAATCGCTATTTTTGACTGGGTCACATTGTAACCCGATCCCAGTGTATCGGCTTTCGGGAACAAGAAACTGGCAATGCGGTTTTTCTGGTAAGTCTTGAGCCCTCTCCAGCCCGCCCATCCGGCTCCCCAGCAAACATAAAGGCTGCAAGCCATGACGACCGGCCACAGGATCGTTGTGCGTGGCGGGAGAAAAAAAATTCCTTTGAGAAAACGAAAAAGTCCTAAGCTGCCTGTCATTAAGACAAAAGCCCATAAAGCCAACTTCCATGAAGAAAGTCCCGCTCCGAACCCCAATTGAAGCAGCCAGGACGGCAGGGCGGCAATTTCAGCTATTTGGAGGCCGGAAATAATATGGGCGAGCAGGCTTAAAAAAGTGCCCAGCCCAATCAATCCCAAGACGGCAATCCAGCGGCCCGATAGAATGTCCAACATCCAGGCATAAATCACGCCGATAAAAATAAAGCTTAAGGCGCTCGATAAATCATTTTGGGCCAGGACCAGCGCCAAGGGCACCGCGATCACGCCCCCAAAGATCAAAATCTGGCTCCAAGCAACGATCGGCCCCCGTTCGTGCCATCGCGCGCCAAGGTAAGAGAGGTATAAAATCGTCGCAAATTTGGCCATCTCGCTCGGTTGAAAATTAAATGGCCCCAAGTCAATCCAAGATCTCGAACCATGAACTATTTTGCCGATCGCTAAAACAAGCAACAGGAAAACTAGCGACGTCAAATAAAAAAATGGGCTGGTTTCAAGAATAAAAATTCCTGGGATGAGCGCAATAAAAAACCCGATGACGCTTCCCGTGGTCAATGCCACAATTTGCCTGATCCATAAACTTTCAAAACTGGAAGATCCATGAAGAGCCGTGTAAACCAAAAGCGTCCCCAGCCCAAAAAGCAATCCTGATGCCGACAATAAAGGAACATCAACTCCAAAAAGGCGGTACAGCACCGGCGGACGCACTCCTTCGGTGCGGCCCACGAGAACAGGGGAAATAAACTCGCGTCTGCTCACAAGCGCCCCCGCAAGGCAAAAAAATGTTCAATATTGAATGCTGAATACTGAATGCTGATCGAAAATACCCTTTTATTCGTCATGCAAAATTCGTCAATCGCCGTTTTCCTCATCCTGCCAATCCGGCCGTGGAAATTAAATCCGGCGTGATTTTAATAAACTCCTCCAAAACTTTTTTCGCGACTGGAGCCGCCGCCGATGAGCCTTTGCCGCCATTATCAATAACAACGCTAACGGCAATACGGGGAACGCCCCTGTCGTCTTTTAGATAACAGGCGAATAGGGCGTGATCCTCGCCGTGAGGATTTTGAGCCGTTCCTGTTTTGCCATAAATGTGATAACCAGGAATCATCGCCGGCCGGCCCGTTCCGAATTCAATGACCTGCCTCAAACCTTCTTCCACTAACCGCCAATTTTGATCCTTAATAGAATCAACACTCCACAAAAGCGCGGCCTCATCATCATATTTCCAAGCCAGCTGGCCCGTTTCCGGATAACGCATGGACTCAAGCACATGCGGCTTGAGCCACTGTCCGTGATTGGCCAGCATGGAAAATAAAGCCGCGATCTGCATGGGCGTGACCAGCGTTTCTCCCTGTCCGATCGAAAGATTAAGCGTGTCGCCAGGATACCAAGCGTCATGTTTTTTGATCTCTTTCCATTTCGGTGTCGGCACAAATCCTTCCTTGGACCATTCCGGAAATTCAATCAGCGCCACGGCCTTCCCCAGTGAAAACTTTAACGCCCAGGAACTAATGGCTTCGCCTCCCGCAAAAAGACCGGCGTTGTAAAAATAAACATCGCAAGAATTCTTAATGCCCTCAATAAAATCACATGAGCCGTGTCCTTCTTCTTTCCAACACCGAAATACCCTGGTCGGCAAAGCGAAAGCGCCATTGCACCGGTATCTTCTAAGGGGATCCAAACCTTTCTCCAGAGCCGCGATCGCCGTCACGGGCTTGAATACGCTTCCCGGCGGATAAAGACCCGTCAAGGCGCGCAAGAACTCGGTTCTCGAAGGGGCTGACTCCTCCGTGTCCAATCGGATATAGGCGTTGGGGTCAAAACCCGGCGTCGAAACCAGAGCCAAAACGCCTCCGGTCCTGGGATCAACTGCCACCACCGAGCCTTTTCCCGATGAGCTTTTTTCAAGCGCGTCATGAGCGGCTTGAATGAGCCGGTAATCAGCCGTTAACATCAGGTCGCCGCCGGGATAGGGATCCTCTTCAAGATGCGATCCGGATCCCGTGCTCATGAACGCCGGCGGTGACGTCGCCAATGGCCTGCCCTTGGCATCCACCTCAAACAAGACGGCGCCATCCGAGCCACGGAGAAAATCTTCATATTTTTTCTCAAGCCCAAAACCGCCGACCCACGAATCAAAACGATAGCCTCTTTCTTTAAGACGCTCGTACTCATCGCGCGATTGAATGCGTGTTAAATAACCCAACACATGAGAAAAAGCCCTGCCCAGCGGATAATGGCGCAGGGATTCGGAAGCCAAAAAAAATTCCGGAAAAGAATTCTGTTGCTCCAAAAATCGAAATGCGTGTTCAGGGGCGATCTGCCGGGCCACTAAGCGCGTGCGTCCGGCTTTCCTTGTCAATAAAATTTCAGTGTTTAAATTTTCCGCGTTCAAATGCAAAATTGAACCAACCCGGCGGATACGTTTTTGGGGCTCATCAACCAAAACGCGCGGGTTAAAATACATGTTAAAAACTCCAATGTTGGACGCCAAGGGAAATCCGTTTCGATCCATGATAGCGCCGCGCGGCGCCTGTCTGTAAAAAATCTGAAACCGGTTGCGCTCGGCCAAAATCCTGTAGTGATTTCCAAAAATAACCTGCATCAAAAAAAGACGCGCGGTGAAAACACCTAAAAGTCCCAGAACAATCAGCCGCAGCCACGCCGCTTTTTCGGCAACCTTAGTCATCGCGACTAAGCCTCATAAAATTCCTCATGATCACGACTCTTTCCCAAAAAACGTGACGTCATCCAAAATAACAATGGGGCGGCTATGATTTGAAATATAAATGAACAAAAACGACCCAAAGTAAACCCTCCCGAAAGCGTCGGCAAGGCGCTGGCATAAAGCGCCTCTAAGAGTCGCGCCAGGACGCTCGCCATGACCAAACCTAAAAATGTGACAAAAAAACTTAACATGGAACTGGCCAAATCAACGCGTCCATAAAGCAACCGTCCCGAAATCCAGCCGGCCCACAAGTAGACCAACGATGTCAATCCCATCGGGGTCCCAATAGAAGCAAAATAAGACTCTTCTAAAAATCCCGCGATCAATCCCCACCATAAGCCCGTCTTGGGGCCGGCTAAAACGCCCACGAAGGAACTTGCTTGCAATATTAACAAGGGAGAAAAAAATCGAACCCACCGGCCGCCCAAATGGCTATAAAGCGCCTCAATGATAATCAAAATCAGCATGAGCAGAGCCAGTCTGACAAATCTCACGGCGCCGACGTTCCCTGAAAAGACTGACTGGGCCATGGGATCACGACCAAAGTTTCCAATCTGCCTAAATCCAAATAAGGCCTCACATAGGCGCGCGCAAACATTTCCGTCACCAATGGCTCTATCACCTCGTCAACAACGCCCACGGGAATGCCCGGAGGATACAGAGAACTCGAGGCCGAAGTGTGAATCTCCGCACCGGGGCGCACCGGGGATTGCTTGGGTAAATACTCCAAAATCATTCGATCGGGCCTGCCCAAACCTCGCAACAAAGCGATTTCTCCGGAATCTCCTACAGATACCGAAATGCGGTGCCTCGGACTTGTAATAAACTCATAGCAGCTTTGCCGGGGCTGGCTTTCCTGATCCGAAATCAAATGTCCCGCCAATACAAAAATAGAATGATCGCTTAACAGCTGATAGGCCGGGGCCGATTCTTGGACCTCGCCAGGCAAATGCGATGAACACGCGAGGGAGCTCCAACTTTGCTCTCCAAGCATCCTCTGCGTAATGACTACGGGATAAGCCGAAGCGCCAAAAATCGTTGAATGGGTCTTCAAATAGTCTTCTTGATACTGAAGCTCATTAATAAGCTCCTCCTGGCGTTTCAACACCAATGAGTCCAGGGCCTCCAAATTTTGACGCATCTGTTCACGCTGCAACTGATCCCAGTAGTAACGCGCCGCTAAAGTTTCGCGCCAAGAACCGCTTAAAAAGCCCGCGTACCTAAAAGCGGAAAGAAGAGTTTGAGTGGTCGGATAAATCAAATAATAAGTCAGTGCGCGCAGGGCGACAATGCGTCTGGTAACGCCCGAATGGGCCATAACCATCAAGAATAAGCTGCAACCGATCGCCCAATAAAAATCTTTTTTCATAGTGAGGGGAAGACCCTCCGGCGGCTATTATTTCCAACCGCCACAACAACGAACGCTAAAAATCCAAACCGGCTACGCTGCCAAAAATGTCCGCTTGCGGACATTATCAAAACGTTCGATTTCCTCCAAAAACTTCCCCGTTCCCAAAACAACGCAATCAAGAGGTTCCGGCGTGACATGCACCGGCAAATCCGTCTCGCGCGATAGAAGCGCCGGAATACCCCTCAATAACGCGCCGCCACCGGCCAAAACCAGTCCTCTATCCACCAAATCCGCCGCTAATTCAGCCGGTGTTTCCTCCAAAGCGTTTTTGACCGTATCCACGATTGTTTTGACGGCCACCAAAAGCGCCTGACGCACTTCTTCGGAAGTGATGGTGATTGTCCGCGGCAGACCCGTCACTTGATCACGGCCCTTAACTTCCATGGACTTCTCTTCGCCCATCGGATAAACTGAACCAATTTCAATCTTAACATTCTCGGCCGTAGTTTCTCCAATCATTAAATTGTAGCGTTTACGAAAATATTGGACAATCGCTTCGTCCATTTCATCGCCCGCCACATCAATGGATTTCGACACTACCATGCCTCCCATGGAGATAATGGCCACTTCCGTCGTGCCGCCGCCGATATCAACCACCATATTAGCCGATGGGTCCTCAATAGGCAAATCAGCTCCGATCGCAGCCGCCATCGGCTCTTCAATCAGATAAACTTCACGCGCCCCGGCCTGCTGCGCCGAGTCGCGCACGGCCCGGCGCTCCACCTCGGTAATCCCGGATGGAATACCGATGACGACACGTGGATGCAGGAGGCTTTTTCTATTGTGCACACGGCGGATAAAATGCCGGATCATGGCTTGGGTCACTTCAAAATCCGCAATCACACCATTGCGCAAGGGGCGTATCGCCACGATATTGGCCGGCGTCTTCCCCAACATCCTTTTCGCCTCAGCTCCAATAGCCAAAACCTGCTTGGTATTTTTTTCAATCGCAACAACGGAGGGTTCGCGAAGGACGATGCCTTGATTTTTGACATAAACCAAGGTATTGGCCGTTCCCAGGTCAATCCCCATATCATTTGAGAAAAGCCCGAGAAACAAATCAAGCATCGCAGATGGCCGGGATGGGAGAGATTCCGAGATTGTGAGATTGCGAACTTAAGAGATTAAAAAATATCATTTTACCCAATCTCTTGATATCTTAATTTCTTAATCTCGCAATCTCGAAATCTCTTAATCCCACTTCTTTGATTCCCCCATTAAGAAACAAGCTCAATTCGGCTTAATCGGGCCCCATCAGATTTTCGTGGAGGCAGCGCCAAAACTCTCACATAGCCCCCATGTCGGTCTTGATAACGAGGAAGAAGCGTTTCTCGAAATTTAACCCCCACCTTAAAACCATTAGGCGCCAAAAGCCTTGCCGTTTCGCGAACCTGGCGAACAGGATCCTGAATACGCTGGAGTTTGGAAATCATGCGCTCTGCGTAACTTTTGAGTTCCTTGGCCCGGGCCGTGGTTGTAGTGAGTTTTTCAACATGAAACAGGCTCGTCGCCAACTGACGCAGCAACATGCGGCGACGAGCCGGCAAAACGCCCAATTTTCGCCGATGATGAGTCTTAATCATAAATCCTCCACTAACCAGAGATATTTCGATATTACGAGATTTCTATATAAAAAACCGACAATTTCCCCAATCTCTTAATCTCGCAATCTCTTAATATCTTTTTATTAAAGTTTCATTCCCAAATTCAGGCCAAGCTCCTTCACTTTCTCCTTAACCTCGAACAAAGATTTCTCTCCCAAATTCTTGTAAGCCAGCAATTCTTCTTCAGTTTTGCAAACAAGGTCCTTCACCGTCTTAATATGGGCCACTTTTAAACAAGTCAACGTCCTGGGGGCCAATTCCAACGTTTCAACCGCCTGGGTTAAAACCTCCTGGGTTTTGGGGTCCTTAAGGACTTGGGAATAGTCCGCCGCGCTTGTTGATTTTCCAATCTGTTCCGTTACATCATGGAGGCCATCGCCGGCAACATCAGCTCCCGACGTTTTGGCTTCGCCGCCGGTCGAAAAAGCCCCAAGCAAAACCCCCGTCAATCCTGAGAGAATGCTCAAACTCTTAGCGATGGCATCCTGCGGTGATAAAGAGCCGTCCGTCCAAACATCCAATGACAGCTTGTCATAATCCGTGACCTGGCCGACGCGGGCATGCGCCACATCATAATTGACTTTGACGACCGGAGAAAAAAGGGTGTCCATGGCGATAAAACCGCTCAACCGCCCTTCGCGCTTGTTATTCTCGCTAGAACAATAACCCCGGCCCCGCAAGACTTCAAGCTCAATATCGAGCTTAACACCAGGCTCAATCGTGCAAATCACCAAATCTTTGTTCAAAATTTCAACATTTGGTGTCGCGGTGATGGCGGAAGCCTTCACTTCACCGGATTTCTCCACTTGCAGGTAAAGGGTCTCCGGTCCCTGCGAATACATTTTTAACCGCAGCTTTTTGAGATTCATCAAAATCTGCATCGCATCTTCGCGAACACCTTTAATCGTGGTGAATTCATGTCTGGCGCCGGCAATTTTAACCGCCGTCACAGCGGCCCCTTCAAGGCTCGATAACAAAATACGCCGCAAGGAATTGCCGATTGTGTCTCCCCATCCTCGCTCAAGGGGCTCGGCCACAAAACGGCCGTAAGTTTCAGTCAGGTCTTCCTTCTCGAACTGAATTTTATTGGGAAAAACGAGTTCCCGAGATACTGGAACAGCGGCTGTTGTCATAGAAATCCTCCTAATGAATTATTGACGATCATTATCGGCGCGTATAAAACTCGACGATATATTGATCATTGACTGGAAATGAGACTTCATTTTTTTCAGGCCAACGAATGACCTCACCCTCGGCCGTGGCGCGATCCCAGGCGATCCAGCTTGGGCTCGCGCTCGCACGACGGTCAAATCCTTGGGCGGCCAGCGTCACAAAATAATTTTCCTTAAGTTTGGGGTTTAAAGCCAAACGGTCCCCAGGCTGCACTTGATATGCCGGCAAATTAACGCTTTGGCCATTAACCAAAATATGCCCATGGCTCACCAATTGCCTGGCGAATCGAGGACTGACGGCCAAGCCCAAACGACGAACGACATTATCTAAACGCAACTCTAAACGATGCAACAAATTCTGCCCCGTGCGGCCCTCTTCATCTTTAGCTTTTTCATAAAAGCCTCTCATCTGCGCTTCATTCATCAGCATCATTCTTTTTAACCGCTGTTTCTCTCGTAAACGAAGGCCAAAATCCGTCGTCTTTTTACGCGAACGCGCTTTGCCCGATGAGCCCGGTGGATAAGGCCTTTTTTCCAGGACGCACTTGCTAAAACATTTCTCGCCCTTTAAAAAAAGCTTAACGCCTTCCCGGCGGCACATCTTGCAGACTGGACCCGTTATATTAGACATAGAACTCCTCGTTGATTCAAAAAATTTCCGAACGACGAATTTCGACTGACAAATAAAAAAATTCCGTAATTCGACATTTGAAATTTGTCATTCCTAGACAAATCATTAGACTCGTCTCGCTTTAGGCGGCCGACATCCATTGTGCGGCAGCGGCGTCACGTCTTTGATCGCGGAAACACGCAAACCAACAGCCTGAAGCGTTCGGATCGCCACTTCACGGCCCGGACCCGGACCTGTGACATAGACCGCAATATCACGAATGCCCAATTCAACGGCCTTCTTGGCAACTTTCTCCGTAGCTATTTGGGCGGCGTAAGGCGTCCCTTTTTTTGTTCCCTTAAATCCGCACGAGCCCGCGCTGGACCACAAAATGGTATTGCCTTTTTCATCACTAATGGACACGATCGTATTATTAAACGATGAATGAATATGCGCCCTGGCTTGGCCTGCGCTCACTGCCAAAAACCGTTTGCGGTCTTGCCGCCTTGGCGCTCGCTCCGAATTTCGATTACTTACCATAAATCACCTATTCCTTATCAAACGATGCATTACGAGCAACAAAAGATACGGCTATCTTTAAAAATTTTCCGTCAGCGGACGCTCCTCGCCCGTTATTCATTGCTACTTGGCGGCCTCGGCCGGTTTGGCGGGCGCCGCTCCCGTGAGTTTGCCCGGCTTGACTGAACCCACTGTCTTGCGCATACCACGGCGCGTTCTAGCGTTAGTTCTCGTGCGTTGCCCGCGAGCCGGCAAGTTACGCCGGTGCCTCTGTCCGCGAAAGCTGCCGATTTCAATAGCATGGCGCATATTTCCTTCCACTTGTCGGCGAAGCTCTCCCTCGACAATAAAATCCTTAGTTAACACATTATTGATGGCTGACAACTGCGCTTCAGTCAACTCTTTAACGCGCAAATCTCCGGAAACGTTGGCCGTTTCAAGAACAGCCTTGACATTTTTGGGGCCAACGCCATAAATATAAGTCAGCGCCACGTCTATACGTTTATGCGGTAACAGATCAATACCTGCGACTCTAGCCATTTTAAAACTCCATATTACGAATATTGAATATTGAATATTGAATATTGA
>JACQPE010000077.1 GCA_016207685.1 Elusimicrobiota bacterium
CCCCCCCCCCCCCCCCCTAAGTGTTATTCTTCCCAAGTTTCCAAATTTGTTATTTTGGGGAGGATAAAATTGAGGGCCACCTACGAATACGATGCCGCAGGTTCGGATCCTATCGTCAACCTATAGATTTGTGGCTCCGGGGGTTAATTTCTCATACTCCGAGTAAAAAATGAGTTTATACTGTAGTATAATTTTATTGTTTTTTAATAGGCTTCTTAATAGGCTTCAAGTTAACATTTAGTGATTCGCATAATTCCTCGTTTAGATATCAAAGGACCCAATCTTGTTAAAGGTATCCGTCTTGAGGGGTTGCGCGTTTTAGGGAAACCGGAACGATTTGCCCGGCATTACTACGAGCAAGGGGCTGATGAACTGCTCTATATGGACATCGTGGCCAGCCTGTATCAGCGTAATAATATTTTAGACATCGTGGCGCGAACCGCCAAAGAAGTTTTTATTCCTTTGACCGTGGGCGGAGGTATCAGGACGTTGGAAGACATCCGCCGGGTGCTCCAGGCCGGGGCTGACAAAGTGGCCATTAACACAGGCGCTATCCGACGGCCGGATTTTATCCGGGAAGCGGCCGAGCGCTTTGGCTCCTCAACGATCGTGGTGTCCATTGAAGCTATTAAAGAACCGGATGGCGCCTACCATGCTTATACGGACAACGGCCGGGAGAGCACGGGGTTTGACGCTTATGAATGGTCTTTGCGGGCGGCCAGCCTGGGGGCCGGAGAACTGATGATTACACCCATTGACCGGGAAGGCACGGGAGAGGGGTTCGACTGCCATTTAACGAGACGCATAGCCGAGGCTGTCTCGATTCCTGTTATTGCTTGCGGCGGCGCGGGCAAGCTTGAACATATCGGCAGGGTCATCAATGAGGGTCTCGCGGACGCGGTTTGTCTGGCCTCCATGCTGCACTATGAATTTCTCAATCACTACGATCGACAACAGGATGATTTTTCCGGCGAAGGAAACACCGAACACCTTAAAGAAGGCCGGGGATTTTTAAGAATCAGTGAAGCCGGGCTGCCGGCCATTAAGAATTATTTACTCGAGCGCCATGTGACTTGCCGTCCCTTGGAAAAGGAATTAACTCATGCCGGTTAAGATTCCCTATGCAGCCATCGTGGATTACGGGATGGGCAATCTTTTTAGCGTGAAGCTCGCCTGCGAACAAATGGGACTTAAAGCCCAAATTACGAGTTCGGCGGCAGAAATTCTTGGGTCTTCGGCCGTGATTTTACCCGGCGTCGGGGCTTTTGGCGATGCCATGGATTCATTACGCCGGTTGGATTTGGTAAGCGTTATCCGCGACGTGGCGCAATCGCATAAGCCATTGGTCGGCATTTGCCTGGGCCTGCAGTTGTTGTTTTCCGAAAGCCACGAGTTTGGGCGCCACCGCGGTTTAGGCATCATCGAGGGCGAGGTCGTGCGCCTGGAGTCCGGTCTTGAAGGCGCGCGGAAGCTTAAGGTGCCTCAAATCGGCTGGAACAGGGTTGATTTGCCCCAGTCACAAAGCGGACCGGGAACGCCGATGCGCTTATGGCAATCAACGCTTTTAAGCGGCATTCTTCCGGGGGAATATTTTTATTTTGTGCATTCTTTTTATGCAAAACCGGCGGATTCCCAGATGGCGCTCTCGGTGACGCGCTATGGAGCGGTTGAGTTTTGTTCGAGTATTAGCAAAGGCAATATCTTCGCGTGTCAATTTCACCCGGAAAGGAGCGCCCGGCCCGGGTTGCAGGTTTATCGAAATCTGGCGAATATCGTTTCGCCCGGGCAGCAAGAGCCAATGGAGGTTTCACATGTCACCGCAGCCCTTAACAGTTGAGCACGATCAAGATATTGAAAAATTGGAGTCTAAGTTTGGCGCGCCCAAGAGAGTTATTTTTTGCCAAAATTGCGTCCTTTCCAATCAGCGCCCTACGTCAACGATTGAGTTTTTTAACACTAAAGATCGCCGGATTAAGACTGTAAACATTGATGAAAGCGGCATTTGCGATGCCTGTAAGTACACGCAGCAAAAACACGAAGAGATTGACTGGAAGGAGCGCGAGGAGCAGTTGTTGCGCCTGTTGGAAAAATATCGCCGCAAGGATGGGTACTATGACTGTCTTGTTCCGGGAAGCGGCGGCAAAGATAGCATGCAGGTGGCCTATCTTCTCAAATATAAATACGGCATGAACCCCCTGACCATCACTTGGCCGCCCCTTCTGTATACCGACGTGGGATTGAGAAATTTCAGGCGGTGGATTGAGATCGGCGGTTTTGACAATATCACGTTTAAACCCAACGGCAAGGCGCAGAAGGTGTTGACGCGCCTGGGCATTGAGAATCTTCTGCATCCTTTCCAAACCTTTATTTTAGGCCAGAAAAACATAGCCCCCCGTTTCGCCGCAAAATTAAAAATTCCGTTGATCATTTTTGGAGAAAATTCGGCGGAATACGGAAATCCCCTGGCGGATAATTCAAGCTCGCTCATGGAAAAGGCGTATTACATCAGCGAAAATCTCGATCAAGTGTATATCGGCGGCGTTGCGTTGCGCGAGTTAAAAGAGCGCCACGGATTAACCATGAATGAGCTTTATCCCTACTTGCCGCTATACGGCAATGATCTCAAGGAGCACAACATCGAGGTCCATTTCATGGGCTATTACGTCAAGTGGATTCCGCAGGAGAATTATTATCACGCGGTGGAGCACATGAATTTTGAGGCCAACACCTTCCGGACCGAGGGCACCTACAGCAAATATAGCAGCATTGATGATAAGGTGGACCCATTTCATTACTACACGCATTTCATTAAGTTCGGCCTTGGCCGGGCCACGCTTGACGCGGCCCAGGAAATCCGTCATAAGCATTTGACCCGGGAAGAGGGCATAGCCCTTATCAATCGCTTTGACGGCGAATTTCCAAATCGATTTTTTAAGGATGTGATGGAATACGTCGAAATGGACCCGGAGCGGTTTTTGAAGTTATGCGATGATTTTCGTTCACCCCATTTGTGGCGAAAAACCGGCGACAAATGGGAGCTTCGGTATAAGGTTTCGTAGGATTCGTCGTAAACTTCGATATTCGCGGGATCGCGTAAAGAGATTGATTGCCCGGCGTTTTTTATCAAGCCCATGAGAAAGCCCAATATTATCCTGTTGGTTTTGGATGGCTTAAGAGCCGACCGGCTTTCATGCTACGGGCATTGGCGCAAAACCTCACCCTATTTAGATTCGCTTTGCGACCGGATGACTATTTTCCGAAATCACCGCACCGTCAACACCAGCTCCATGGGCGCTCATACAACACTGGTCACAGGACTACATCCGTATGTTCATTGTGCGCCGGATGAACATTGTGTCTACACCAAGGAGAATCCAACAATTTTTCAGTTTTCAAAATCCAAGGGTTATCACACGTCAGGGATTTCAACTGAAAATATTTTTTTAAGCCGCGAAGCAGGATTTATGCGCGGTTTTTGCGACTATGCCGCCATCGTTAAATCCTATAAACAAGTTTCATTCAGGGAACGGCGAATGTTCGTTTCTCATGCCGTGAGCCCCCGCTATACGGACCGGATTATTCGGCGTCTGGTGATGCTGATTGAAAAAGTTTTGGGCGGCGGTCGTAAAGATATGGAAGGCCCGGCCTATTATCGGCGCCTGGCGGATTTTTTTCTTTATAACGATATGGCCGGCAAACAGACGGTCAAGCTGATGAAACAAAAGGTGGCGCAATTAAGCCATGGAAAGGAGCCATTTTTTATTTTTGGCAATATCTTGGACACGCATCGGCCTTATCTGGCGCCCGAAGGATTCAGAGATTTTTTTGGACCCCTGGACGTCTCGGATAGGATTCTCCAGATCAGTTTTGACGAATTCTTGGCGATCTGCGGGAAAATCGAGCTTAGCGATGAGGAAAAGGAAGTTTTGAGCGCTCTTTATGACGCCAAGGTCTTGTACGCCAATTCGCTGCTTAAAGATTTGCTGGGATGGATCGATGCCAATTCTAATTTAGATGATTTGATGATTTTCATTACCGCGGATCATGGAGAAATGCTCCTTGAAAAACCCCGCGCGCTGGGGCATAGATTTTTTCTCTATGAAAATGTTTTGCGGACGCCGCTAATGGTCCTGGGCGGCGAATTTTCCCAGCCCCGCCGCTATGACCATCCGACGACGATTGAAGATATAGCGGTCACGATCGCCAATATCGTTGCCGGCAGGGACAATGAATTTTCTAAAGGGGCTACGGGATGTGATCTGCGGGATATTGATCAGGATCGCGTCGTGGTGGCCGACCGGCCCTTCTTGGCATTTCCTGAAATTTATTTGCCCCATCGGTCTTATATGGTTGAGCATTTTAATTCGATTGACCGCGCCGTCATTTTTCGATCAAAGAAGCTGATTTGGAACAGCCAGGGCCGGATGGAATTTTATGATTTGAATCTAGACCCGCAAGAAACCGCCAATCTTTATGGCGATCCCCTCCATCAACCGGAGGCCGCAAAATTACTTGAGCTGATGCAAGAATGGTATCGCCATCGAAGCGCCGATGGCGTATTCAACATGAATGAATATGAATTAATGAAGGTTCCCGCTAGGCAAAGATCCCAGTTCATGAAGCGTCAAATCAACCATTTGGTTGATCCCCCTGGAATCGTTACAACGATTTATGATCAAGTCGTTTTAGATAAACCCAGGGCCGCGCGCGCGCCGGTTGTTGCTGGCCGCTGACGCCGGTTTCATGATTTTTTATATCAATCATTTGACGTTGTGGTCGGCGTGGCCGCTATGGCGGAGTCTTCTCGCTAACGGCCGCCCGGACCGAATTTTTTATTTTAAGGCAGGGCATTGGGCGCTTTTTTTATTGGGTTTGGGCCGGCGGCTGGGGTTCTCCGGCATTGAAGAAATTGACTATTCCTTGGTTGACGTAAAATCCCCGGACGGCGTTTATATCGATCGTTACGTGGAAGAGATTGAATCGGCCAAATTTTGCGACCGGGCCGCCGCCTTTTTAAAAACCAACCCTCTAATCGATCAATTCGGGCGCTTTTTCGATAGGGGGCGTTTGCAATTGTTTCTGGAGCGCTCCTTGGCGGAAGATGTCCGTCCGGTATTGACCCAGTTGCATATCGTGGCCTGGCATAGCCGCCGGCTTGGAGGCCGGCCGTTTTTTTTGACGGAGAGGACTCCCTGGTTGGCATTAATTCAAGAAAATGCGGCTCGATTAAATATCGGCGTGTCAAGTTATGTCGCGCCGGCGAGGCCGTGGCATCCGGTGGTTTTGAAAGTGTTGCGACGAAGTTTTTCCTATGCGGTTTCTCATCTGGCTAAAATCCGGCGTCAATATTCCGGAGTTCCGGTTCAACCGGAATTTAAGACCGCCGGTTTTAAGATTGCGGTTTCTTATCAGGGCAAAGGCGTCAGTTTTGATTTGAGCAAGAACACGGATTTATTTTGGGCGCCTTTCATGGGCCGTTCGGTTGGCGATATCGTTGTTTATTTTGCCTGGGGGGAGGATCCTTTGGATGAGGAAAAATGGAATTTATTGGACAAAAATTCCATTTTGGGCGTGGCCATGAACGCCGCCGCTCACAAAACCGACCGGGCGCCTCTTTATTCGGGAGTTTCCGGGAGTGCTCTCTTTGAAGAACTAAAACGCATGATTAAGTCCGCCGCGATCGGATTGCGGCACAGCCGCGCGCCCCTGGCTATTAATTTATGGATTATTCGAACAGTGTGTTATTTTTCTTATTGGGTTTTGTGCTGGAGGGGGTTTTTTGAGCTCTTTCAGGTCAAAATTAATGTTAATTACGACGATTGGTCCAAAGATCGTTTGGCCGCGGACGAGGCCATTGCCGGCATCGGCGGCATCAGCGTGAGTTATCAGCGGGCCGATGAAACGATTCCCGATATGTTTCGGGCGCGCTCCAGCGACGTGCATTTCAGTTTCGCTTATGGCGGCGCGGAATCCGAGATTATGTCGCGATCGCGGCCAAGACATTTTGTGTGGGCGGGGTATCCTTTTGACGGGGCGTTCGCCGGCGTTAGGCCCAGGGCCGCCCGTTTGCGTCAAGAATTGACGAACGCGGGCGCGAAATTTATCGTGTGTTTTTTAGATGAAAATTCAAAAAAAGACAAAAAGGCCGCCGTGTCTTCGGAGCATACCTCTGAAAACTACCGGTTTCTTTTGGAGAAATTTTTTGCCGATCCAGGCCTGGGCTTGGTGTTTAAGCCTAAAAAAGCCGCGACTTTGCGGTCCCGCCTGGGTGATCTGGCCGCGCTTTTGGACCGGGCTCTATCTACGAAACGGTGTTTTATTTTTGAAGAGGGCAATGCCGTGGCGACGACAAATTATCCTTGCGAGGCCGGCCTTGCCAGCGATGTCACGATCGGTGTTTTGGGGGGAACAACGGCGGCCTTGGAAAGCGCGTTGGCGGGGTCGAGGACTCTCTTGATTGACCGGGAAGGACTCCCGCATCATCCTTGGAGAAACGCGGCGTTGGGGAGAATCGTTTTTTTAGACTGGGATAGTTTATGGGGCGCGTTGGGTTCTTTTCGGGAAAATTCCGCGTTAATGGCGCCCATGGGCGATTGGAGTCAATTATTAAATTCATACGATGCTTTTCGCGACGGCCGTGCCGGAGAGCGTATAGGATCCTATATCGGGTGGTTATCACAGGGAATCGAAGAGGGGCTCTCGGCGTCGTTGGCCATGGATCAAGCGCGGCAACGCTATGTGGGGCAATGGGGACCCGGAACATTTGTGGATATGGGACCTTTACTGCGTATGACCACCTATACTAAAGGACAAAAGATTGCTGATGAGTGTAAAGTTGCTAGTTTTTCTTCGTGATATCATTGAGGCCAAGGCCTATCTCGATTGGTCCCGGGCCAAGCGAATCAGGCCGCAAGATCATATCATCATCGCCGTCTCTCCCAATGTCCGCGTTTTTTTGTCAAAGCGCGGCTTATTCCCGCACGATACGCTAGCGTATTTTGACAGCCGCTCCCATCAAAAAACCCTGGAGCAATATATCCCCATGGATGCTTGGATCCGTTCGCAGTTTAAATTTGTTGATCATCACGGCATGTCGACGAGCTATGGAGATATGATTCTTTGGTATTTGCGGCGCAGCATTAGCCGTTGGCTTTTTGCCGTTGAGATCGTATCGGCCGCTATTGAGAAGAACGGGCCCCTGGGAATTGTGGTCTATCGCCGGCATCGGGCCGGATCGTCCCTTCGTCGTTTTCGCGAAGGCGAAACTTATTTTTTTGATGCGGCCCGGCTTTTGGCGCGCGAGCGGGGATTGTCGTTAACGGTTTTGGGTCCGGGCCGATTTTTGGCCCTTGCTGCTTTGGCTCAAGAATGGATGCGTTCAACATTGAATTTTTGGGCGGCCGGCGCGATTTCTTTTGTGGCAGGCCCTTTTTATAAAAAGAAACTCCCGGCCAAGTATCCCCGATCCCCGGTTATTTTTGTCAATGACACCTACCGGATGGGGTTTTTGTCCCAGGCCCTTCGTCCCGCTGCCGCGCGTCCACATATTTTGTTGCGGCGTTGGGATCATTGGGGAGCCCCCGCCCCGGTTGGCTCGGGTGCGTTTTTTGATGGGACGGTATCATTCGGGATGTTGGAGCGCTGCTGCGAAGAAAGCGGGGATTCTCGAAATCGATTAGCCGCCGCTCTTGGGCGTCTGGCTGCCGGCATTAAAAATAATAAGACTCTGTTTTCGTGGCGAGGGGTTTCATTGGCGCCAACCTTGTCTGCATTGATTGAGTCATCGCAGAGCGCCTATATGCTCGATGCCCACCGCCGCGCGGCCGCCTTGAGAGCATTGTTTAAAATTATCAAACCGGCAGCCGTCATTTCAGCGGGCGACCGCGATGAGGACCCTTTTATTGGTGAGATTTGCCGGCAAGAAGGCATTCCTGCCGTGCTCATTAGCCACGGTTCCCATGCGCCGCCCAAAGGAGAGTTGGAGCGCGCGGCCTGGGATGAGCACGGGCGGCATTTGATTTTAGCGCCGTATCCTTTTGTGGCCGTGCAGTCATCCTTGGCCGATCAATTTTTAGATGAGTATCAGAGCAGGGCCGTGAGAATTTATACGGGCCCTTTAATTTGGGGACGGGCCATTGACGCCCAGAAATCAAAACTATTGCGTCAAAAGTTATTCGGCCAGCTTGATATTAAGCGCGTTGTCGTTCATGCAAGCTCAACAAAAAAAGACGGCGGCAGACTCTATATTTTTGAAACCCCCGATGAATATGTGCGGTCGATTTATGAATTGGCCGCCGTGATCAATTCCATGCCTCAAACGGCGCTGGTGGTGTGTTTCCGGCCTTCCGGAGAAATCGGCGTTGATGAATTGAAATTATTGATTCCTTTTTCAGACAGGGTCATCTTAAGCGTGGATGAGCCTTTTGTGAATGTTTTAGGGATGGCCGATCTTTTGGTGAGTTTTTCATCCACAACGATTGAAGAGGCTCTGTGCAACCGGGTTCCCGTGCTTCTGTACGGCGGCGAGGGGCGCTATCAGCACGTCAGAGCCTGGAGCCACGAAGAGGGGCAGACGCTGCCGGTGGCGCCTGTTTATCATGTTGGCAGGAGCCAATGGCTGGCCGGAGCTTTATCCCAGATTCTAGCGATGGATTTCTCTCTGATAAGGTCCGGAGGGCTATTCGATGCGTACCGGTTGAATCCCGATCAAATCGTTCCTTTGGATTCGTTTTTGGAGCGTTTAGGAGTTATCGAAGGTTTTTCGGATAAGTCCAGAGAGAAGTTTTTGCCCGTCGCTTGACAAGATTTTTGTTGCCGAATTCTCTTTGGCGAAAAGTATAATAATCTTACTGCATCAATAGATCAGTGGTTCGTTCGAAAATAGATTTTCATGAAACTTGATATCGGCCGTTTTCTTGTTCCTCCAAACTGTCCATTGGGAGAGATGATGGCGCGGATGGATGCCAATGGGGTCGGCATCGTTCTGGTGGCCGGCGACGACCGGAAACTTTTGGGAACGGTGACCGACGGCGATGTGCGCCGGGCGATTTTGGCGCATGACAGTCTTGATCAGACCGCCCAGCGGATGTTGGAACGTAAGTCCCAAACGGCCTACGCGCAGCCCATTACCGCCCGAATCGGAGAGAGCCCGGAGTATTACCGGACTCTTTTGCATAACAGCCAGGTGTATTACCTGCCGCTGTTGGATCAGGATGACCGCGCGGTCGGTCTTATCTGCGTGGATGATTTTCTTTGGGGACAATCCTTGCCTCTTCAGGCCGTGGTCATGGCCGGAGGCCAGGGCAGCCGTTTGAGACCCTTGACGGAGGATTTGCCCAAGCCCATGCTTCCCGTAGGTGGGCGGCCATTGATGGAAATTATCATCGGCCACCTTCGCGAGGCGGGCATTCACCGTGTTTCGGTGACCACGCATTATAAACCGGAGAAAATTTCCGAACACTTTAAGGATGGCAATGATTTCGGCGTGAGTCTGTCTTACGTGCAGGAAGAGCAGCCACTGGGCACGGTGGGCGGCTTGACGTTGCTCGAGACACCCCAAGAAACGACACTTGTCATTAACGGTGATATTTTGACACAGGTGAATTACCGCTCCATGTTGACCTATCACAGGGAGCACCGCGCCGATTTAACGGTCGCGGTCCGCCGCTATGAAGTGCGCGTTCCCTATGGCGTCGTCGAAAGCAAGGGTTCCGCTATCGAGCGTGTCGTGGAGAAGCCCACCTACGGATTTTTCGTCAACGCGGGCATTTATCTTTTGGAGCCCTCGGCGTACCGGCACATTCCTAAAAATCAACGATTTGACATGACGGATTTAATTCATGTCCTTGTCAAGGAGGGCCGCTCCGTGGTGAGCTTCCCTGTTCGGGAAGCGTGGCATGATATCGGTCATCACGAGGACTACCAAAAGGTTCAAGAGATGGCCACCAACGGCTCATTTCAAAATGGACGGGAAAGTCATCCTGCCGGTTAAGCGTTCCGCTGTAAACCATTCCGGTTATTGGAAAAAGCGTTCTGTTTTGGTGACCGGAGCCGGAGGCTTTATTGGGAGCCATTTGTGTGAACGGCTTTGCGACGAAGGCGCCCAAGTCACGGCCTTCGTTCATTATCGTTTTGACGGTTCTTGGGGTTGGCTCAAGGATTTGGGCCGGCGGGATCGGCTGCACGTTGTTTCCGGAGACGTCACGGATCGTGACAGCGTCCGTTCGGGCATGGAGGGCGCGGACGTTGTGTTTCATTTGGCCGCTTTAATTGCCATTCCTTATTCTTATCATGCCCCGGCTTCTTACGTGCGCACCAATGTTGAAGGAACGTTAAACATTCTTCAGGCGGCTCGGGAACTGGGCGTGAAACGTTTGGTGCACACATCAACCAGCGAGGTTTACGGCACGGCGCAGTATGTTCCTATTGATGAGAAGCATCCGTTGCAGGGGCAGTCGCCGTATTCGGCGAGTAAAATCGGCGCCGATAAAATGGCGGAAGCCTTTCATATGTCTTTTGGGCTGCCGGTGGTGATAGTGCGCCCCTTCAACACATTCGGGCCGCGGCAATCCCAACGAGCTATCGTGCCCACCATTATGGCCCAGTGCCTGTCCGGAGGGCCGCTTAAGTTAGGCAATATGACGCCGATGCGCGATCTCAATTTTGTTTTGAACACGGTGGATGGATTTTTGGCGGCGGCGACGTCATCCGAGGCGCTTGGTAAAACCGTTAACTTGGGCTCCGGCGCTGAAATTAGCGTGCATGATTTGGCGCAAAAAATCGCCCGTCTTGCAGGCGTTTCCGTGAAAATCGAGCAAGAACGAGAGCGCATTAGGCCCAAAGGCAGCGAAGTGGAGCGGTTGCTGGCGGATAATAAGCTCGCGCAAGAACTTTTAGGCTGGAAGCCGCGTGTTTCCTTGGACCAAGGCCTTCAAAAAACCTGGAACTGGCTCAAGTCTCAAAAGATGGATATTGAGGCGCACCGCTATGTCCTTTAAAGCCGCGGCTGAACCCGGCGTCAAAAGCGCCAACGGTTTTGTTCCCTTGAGCGAACCCTATTTGAACGGCCGCGAGTGGGAGTACGTCAAGGAATGTCTTGATACCGGCTGGGTTTCTTCGGTTGGCTCTTTCGTGGACCGTTTTGAAGCCGCCGTGGCCGAGCGCGTCGGCGCCCGGCATGGCGTTTCCTGCGTTAATGGCACGGCAGCCCTGCATATGGCTTTGCTCGCTTGCGATGTCCGGCCGGATGACGAAGTGATCGTTTCTTCGTTAACATTCGTGGCGCCGGTCAACGCCGTTCGATACGTCCAAGCCCACCCTGTTTTTATGGATGCCGATTATGACACATGGCAGATGGACGTTAAAAAAGTCGAACGATTTTTACGGGAGCATTGTTTGGTCCGCGATGGCGCCTGCTACAACAAAACGACCAGCAGGCGTATCCGGGCGATTCTGCCGGTGCATATTTTGGGTCTGGCCTGCGACATGGAGAAAATTGTGACCCTGGCGCGCGAGTTTCATTTAAAGGTCATTGAGGACGCCTGTGAGGGCATGGGCGTGACGATCAACGCGCGCCATGTGGGCAGTTTCGGCGATGTCGGCGTATTCAGCTTTAACGGCAATAAAATCATCACCTGCGGCGGCGGCGGCATGTGCGTGACGTCCGATGAAGATTTGACTCAAAGAATTCGATATTTGACGACCCAGGCCAAGGATGATCCGATCGAGTATATTCACCACGAGATTGGTTATAACTACCGGCTCACCAATGTGCTTGCCGCCATTGGCCTTGCTCAATTAGAGCAACTGGATCATTTTTTAGAAAAAAAGCGCGACATGGCGCGCCGGTATGAACAAGGCCTGATTATCATTGAGGGCGTTTCATTAATGCCCAAGATTAACGGAGTTGATTCTTCATATTGGCTGTACACAATTTTACTGGATGATAAATTTTCTTTTGAAGAGCGGCGGCGATTGATGGGCCAATTGAACAGGCTGGGTTTCGGATGCCGGCCCTTGTGGCACCCTGTCAACACGCTTAATCCCTACGCCCATGAATTATCTTTTGAAGTTGAACGAACCCCTGATCTTTACCGGCGCGCGATTAGTTTGCCCGGCAGCGTGACTCTGACCCATGAAGATCAACGGCGATTCATGGAAGCGTTGATTTTGTTAGCGGGAAGGTTAGCGGGGTAAGATGAATTCGCAAATTCAAACAGAACACCGGCCCAAGGTTTCTGTCGTTGTTCCCGTCTATAATCACCAAAATTGGATTGCGCAATGTATTGAAAGCGTTTTGGCCCAGACGATGCCTGATTGGGAAATGATCATCGTTGATGATGGATCAACGGATGAAACCCAGGGGGTTATCGCCCGATATCAGGACCCCAGAATTCATTACAACCGGCGCGTTCACTTGGGATTTCGTGGGTTGGCCCGTCATTATAATTATGCCTATGCTTTGGCCTGCGGCGAATTTCTAGCTATTTTAGATGGAGACGATTATTGGGCGCCGCGTCATCTGGAGACGTTATTGCCGGCGTTCCAGAATGATCGTGTTGTTATGGCTTACGGAATTGCCCAGTGCGTGAATACCCAGGGCCGGGAAATCCCTGATTTAAAGTATCCTTCCAGTTCGTATGTCAAAAAAGGGTTTCCGGAGGACGTTTTATACAACCGTCCTATCGGCTCGGCGATCCGGGCGATGCTTCATCTTAATACATCTTTTCCAGCGCCAGGCGCGACACTTTTTCGGCGTTCCATTATGGATGAAATTGGCGGATTTGATTCTCCAAAGAACCAGGCGAGCGTGGATTGGCCCGCTTTTTTCCGATTCGGCCTTAAGGGGGAATTCGGTTATGTTCCCAGGGTTGTGTCCTTTTATCGGCGTCATTCCGGCAACCATACAAATAATTTTTTTTCAGCGGAGGCCATGGCCGAAGGTTTGAGGGATTATATTGAGGATTTTTTAGGTGAGCATGGCTCCGATATAAACATGACACCTATTGAGCGCGCCAAAATATTGTTTATGTGGCGGAACAATTTGGCTGGTATTAAAACCGTCTATGATCGTCAATTATTGCTTCAGCGGCAGTGGCGCCAGGCTCGAAAGAAATTCAGCGATGCTTTTTGGCTGTCGCGCCGTCCCACGGTGACGGTTTCAGCCGCAATGGGATATACCGCTTCTTTATTTGGGTTGGATTTGGAAGGTTTTTATGGTTTTTTGGGCAAGGCGATGGACAAGGGGTTGTGGTCCGAATCTTCGGCTCAAAGGCAGGCATCCTAGGTGGCGGAGCGTCAATCTTTAGCGGACCGTTTAAGAAGTCAATTAGTCTGTATTGGCTCTTGGGTCACTTTGGCCCATCCGGCAATCGCGGAAATTATGGCGCGCGCCGGTTTTGAGTGGCTGGCCATTGATTTGGAGCATAGCGTTATCACGATCCGCGAGGCCGAAGAGTTGATTCGCGTCATTGAGCTTTGCGGCGTGAGCCCCCTGGTTCGTTTATCTTGGAATGACCCGATACAAATTAAGCGCGTGATGGACGCGGGGGCGCACGGGGTTATTGTGCCGATGGTCAACACGGCCGATGAGGCGCGTCGCGCCGTTGAGGCGGTAAAATATCCGCCCCGGGGCCGCCGCGGCGTCGGTTTGGCACGGGCGCAGGGGTATGGGGCTTCCTTTGAGAGGTATCATCAGTGGGTAGAGCGCGAAAGCGTCGTGATCGTTCAAATCGAGCATATTCGGGCCGTTGAGAATTTACGTTCGATTTTGGAGGTTCCCGGGGTGGATGGTTTCATGGTGGGCCCGTATGATATTTCAGGCTCTTTGGGACTTCCGGGTGAGTTTGAGCATCCCAAATTCAAGGAAGCGATTAAAACGATTTCCGCTGTTGCTTCGGCTGTGGATGCCATGGCTGGGTATCATGTGGTCTATCCGCGTCTTGATGAAGTCGAACAGAAAATCGTTGAAGGTTATCGGTTTATTGCCTATAGCACCGATGCGCTTTTTTTGGGTGAATCATGCCGGCAGGGTTTGAATTCCATTCGAACGCTTCAAGAAAAAATTAAGACGGCGGCCCCCGTATGATTCAAGAAAAAGATATCCGAAGCTCCGAGGCGTTGACGCAGTATCTGGATTTGGTGCGGCGTGACGTGGAGCGTTTTTTTGGGGGACGCGATGGTTTCGCGCAGGTTTCTTGTTTGGCATGCCAGGGACGAAGTTTTTCTCCGGCTTTTGAGAAGATCGGTTTTTCTTATGTGCTTTGCGATGATTGCGGCACGCTCTTCGTCAATCCGCGCCCAACCTTGGATCAATTGAGAGAATTTTACGTGGATTCGCCGTCAAGCCGGTTTTGGGTCGAGGGATTTTTTAAGCCCGTGGCCGAGGCGCGGCGCGAGGCGATTTTTAAACCACGGGCCCAATTCGTGGCCGAGAGGCTTTCGGAGAAGCAACTGCGCTGCGTCGGTGATATCGGCGCGGGGTTCGGGCTTTTTCTCGAAGAGTTGGCGCGTCTTAAACCCCAGGGCCGCTATGTGGCTATTGAACCGTCTCCGGAAATGGCGGCTATTTGCCGCGATAAAAATATTGAAGTCGCCGAAGCCATGGTCGAGGACCTTGAAGGCTATGATGGAGCGTTTAGTTTGCTCACTTGCTTTGAACTGTTGGAGCATCTATACGAACCGGAAGTTTTGATGCGTCAGGCCTATCGGCTGTTGGCCCCTGGAGGCGTTTTTTTGGCCACGACGCTTAATGGCCAGGGATTCGACATCCAAGTGCTTTGGGAGCGCTCCAATAGCGTGTATCCGCCGCACCATATTAATTTTTTTAATCCTTCCTCATTGAGCCGGCTGGCGCGGCGCGCCGGATTTTTTGTTGAAGATTCCGACACACCGGGACAGCTTGACTGGAGCATTGTGGAGGGGATCATTCATCGAGACCGGCCCCCTGCCGAGCGTTTTTGGAGCCTTTTGGCTAAACAAGGGAGCGCTGATTGCAAGAGAGATTTTCAAACTTGGATTGCTCATTATGGTTTTAGTTCCCACATGAGAGTGATTTTGCGAAAGCCGGAGTAAATCCCTAAGATGAAAAAGGTCATTGTTGTCATTCCCGCCCGCCTGGCCTCATCAAGGTTTCCGAGGAAACCCCTGGCTCCTATTTTGGGACTGCCCATGATTGAGCATGTCCGGCGTCGGGCTCTTTTGGCTCCTGTATGCCGCGAAGTGATCGTGGCCACCTGTGATGAGGAGATTTGTCAAGTGGTCCGCGGCTTTGGAGGCCAGGCAGTCATGACTTCTTCTCGGCATGAGCGCGGCACGGATCGGGTGGAGGAAGCCGTTCGCGATTCGGATGCGGATATTGTCATTAATTTGCAGGGAGATGAGCCGTGCGTCCTGCCTCAAATGCTCGAAGACGTGGCTAGGCCGCTTTTGGACGAGGAGTCTTTGCTGACCGCTAATTTAATGGCGCCCATTGCGTCGAGCGAGGAGTATTTAAGCCCGGATGTGGTTAAAGCGGCCGTTGATTTAAAAAGCAGGGCATTGTATTTTTCGAGGGAGCCGATCCCTTCGGCTAAGAAAATTTCCGGGCACAGCGTCAATTCTTTTAAGCAGTTGGGCATCATCGCTTTCCGCGCCGATTTTTTGCGAAAGTTTGCCGGGCTTGAGCCGACACCCTTGGAGATTGTTGAATCAGTGGACATGATGCGCGTGTTGGAGCACGGTTATGAGATTCGCATGGTTTTGACGCGCGGAGCTCTGGTGGCCGTGGACCAACCCGGAGACATTACCCGGGCCGAGGAAATTTTAAGAACAGATCCGCTGGTCGAGAGGTACTGGCCGGCGAGCAAGGTTTGAATTGATCGAGATGGCGGCACCCTTAAAGGCGGCAATTATCGGTTATGGGCGCGTGGGTAGAATTCGCGCTAAATGCCTGGCCGCTCGCCCGCAAGATTGGCGCCTGGTGGGCGTGTCTGACCCCGACCGCAGTCAATGGAATGGCTTGGGTGTGACCTACATGGAAAACTGGACCGGTCTTTTAGAACACCACCCGGAAGCGCTTTTCATTTGTTCCACCAATCAAGCCATGCCGGAACTGGTCGCGGGAGCCCTGGAACGCGGCATCCATGTTTTTTGTGAAAAGCCACCCGGGCGCACGTTGGCCGATATCGAACGTATGCGCGAAGCCGAACAAAAAGCAGCCGGCGTTAAGCTTAAGTTTGGATTTAATCACCGATTCCATGCCTGCGTGCAAGAGGCCAAAAGCATCGTGGATGCCGGGCGCTTGGGTAAAGTTCTTTGGGTGCGGGGCATTTATGGCAAGGCCGGCGGCCGGCATTTCGAGCGCAATTGGCGCAACAAGAGAGAAATTTCAGGCGGGGGGATATTGATTGATCAGGGAATTCATATGCTTGATTTATTTCGTTATTTTTGTGGGGACTTTGACGAAGTTAAAAGCATGGTGACACGGTCCTATTGGCCCATCGAAGTCGAAGATAACGCATTCGGACTGCTTCGCAATCGAGAGGGACAGGTTGCCATGCTTCATTCTTCGGCAACGCAATGGCAGCATCGTTTTATTATGGATATCTACCTGGAAAAGGGCTATTTGAGCCTGCAGGGAATATTATCGTCATCGGGCACTTATGGCCGGGAGATGCTTAAGGTGGCCCGGTGTCACTATGACGGTGAGGGCTATCCTTTGGCCAATCCCGAAGAGTCCGAAACCTATTACGATGAGGATGGCTCCTGGCAACTTGAGGTTGATGAGTTTGCGCGCGTTATCCGCGGGGAACAAGAAAAATGGCAAGGTGATTCCTTGGACGCTTATCGCTCCATGGAGCTTGTCCAGCGAATCTACGCCTCGGATCATCAGTGGCGCTGGTCCCAAGAGGCGCGGGAGGAGTTGGCGAGGGTGCAGGCGGTAACATGAAGCGCGTTGTTTTGCGGGATGAATTTCGAGAGGCCGATATTCGGCCCGCGGGGGCTTATCATCAATATCAGGAGATTTTGGAGAAGGAATGCCGGCGGTTTTTTGGCGGCCGGCAACCTGACCTGGGCGCCCGATGCCGCGCTTGCCAGGCGGCGCTGTATTCGGTTTTTGAAAGGTGGGGCGCTCTTTATGGGCGCTGCGAGCAATGTTTAAGTCTTTTTGTGCTGCCCCAATTTTCTGACGAAGAGGCCCGTAATTTATTGAATGTTCCAGGCATGGGCGAATTATGGCGTGAACAGATTATTAATCCCTCATCTCCGGAGCGCATGCGCCTGATGATTCAGCCGAGAATTGATTGGCTTTTGGAGGTTAAAGATCAATATGCGCCGCAGGCCCGTTGCTTGATTGATTATGGGTCAAAATACCCGCAGTTCCTTGAAGGGTTGGTTCAGGCGAAGGAGTTTGATCGCGTCACTTCCGTTGACCCTGATTGGCGTCTGGGGAATACGCCGTGGCCTGATTCTGTCGAAAAATTAAGCGTGGGCAGTATTGGCATCAATGGAACCGATCTGATGGCGGCTTTTGATGTCCTGGAGCGCGTTCATGATCCAGCCGCTGTCATAGGGTGGATGAAGTCTTGTTTGAGACCCGGAGGACTGGCGATTGTGACGACCGCGCTTTCAACAGGCCTTGAATATTTAGTTTTGGGGGCTAAGGCGCCGAATTTAAATCCCATTGAACGCCGGAATCTTTTCAGCCTGGAGGCCTTAAGCGATTTATTGACGCGCCACGATTTTGAGCTATTGGAGCTAAGCACGACAGGGCGTCTTGATGTCGAGCTTGTCGCGCGCGCGATGGAGGAGCATCCCAAGGATTTTCAGCGCACATTTTGGTGGTATTTTTTTCATCATCGGGGGCCCGAAGCCTTGCAGGCGCTCCAGGAGTTTGTTCAACAGCATCAGTTAAGCTCCCATTGCCGCCTCGTGGCCCGGCGACTTGGTTCATAGCCGCGTGCGGAAAGTTTTGATCGCTCCCTCAAGCTTTGGACAAGCCGACCGCGAGCCGGTGGCGATTTTAGAACGCGCCGGATTTAAGGTCATTCCCAATCCCTACGGACGCAAGCTAACCAAGGATGAACTGGGAGCGTTGTTGCCCGGAGTTATCGGCATTATTTCGGGTCTTGAACCTCTGACGCGCGATATTTTGGAGCGTTCCGAGCTTAAAGTGATTTCCCGCTGCGGCGTGGGCCTTTCTAATGTTGATTTGGATGCCGCCCAAGATTTGGGTATTAGAGTATGTTACACGCCCGATGCCCCGACAAAAGCCGTGGCCGAGTTGACAATGGGCGCCATGTTCGCGTTGTTACGGCGTCTCATGCTCATGAACCAGGCATTGCATGAAGGCCGTTGGGTTAAGGAAATGGGCTGGCAGCTTGAAGGGAAAACCGTGCTCATTATTGGTTTCGGCCGTATTGGACGGGAGGTCGCCCGATTGCTGGCCCCATTCGGGGTTAAATTGTTGGCGGCCGATCCTTTTTGCTCGGGAATTGTTGATGGCGTTGCCGTGATGAACCTTGATGAAGCGTTGCCGCATGCCGACATTATTTCTTTTCATGCCAGCGGCGACGGCGAACTTTTAGGGGTTAAGGAGTTGGCGTTGATCAAGCCGGGTGTGATTATCTTAAACGCCGCGCGCGGAGGGCTTATTAATGAATCAGCGCTTTGCGAGGCCCTGGATCAAGGCCGCGTATCAGGGGCTTGGCTTGATACGTTTTTACAAGAACCTTACCAAGGGCCGTTATTGAGATATCCGCAGGCGCTGCTGACGCCGCATGCGGGTTCTTATACTTTCGAATGCCGCCGAAGAATGGAAAAGGAAGCTTCGGATAATTTGGTAGCGGCGTTAACATAATAAACGATGCTGGCGACCGGCGGCGCTTCTATTAAAGGATCCACGGATCTTAAGTTATTAGGGCTTCGTTGGGCTAAGGAGGCGGCGCTTAAGGCCGGATGGTATCTCGCGCGGAGAAATTTTAAATCAACGGCGATTGCGTCAGTGTTGAACCGGGACCTGAAACTCAAGGCCGACATGACATGCGAGAGGATCATCTCGGGTTTTCTTCGAGAAAAATCCCCATGGAGGATTTTGGGCGAAGAGCAGGGGTGGTATTCTACTGCAACCGGCGGCGGGCCCGGCGATTATTACTGGATTGTGGATCCTTTGGACGGCAGCGTTAATTATGCCCGGGGGATACCTTTGGGGGCGGTTTCCATCGCCTTATGGAAAAAAAAATCTCCGGTGCTTGGGGCTATTTATGATTTTAATAACAAAGAAATGTTCTCCGGGTGCGTCGGCCTCGGCGCTTGGCTCAACGCCGTTTCGGTTTCTGTTTCCGGAAACAATCAGCCTGATCGTTCCGTCATTTGCACGGGGTTGCCGGCGGCGGGAGAATTTTCACATTCGGCCATTGAAAAATGGTCAGGCGCTTTGAGCCAATTTCAAAAGGCGCGTCTTTTGGGTTCGGCCGCGTTGTCGTTGTGTTATGTGGCCTGCGGCCGGGCCGATGTCTACTGGGAGCGCGATATAAAAATTTGGGACGTGGCCGCGGGTTTGGCTATTGTCAAAGCAGCGGGGGGAAATATCCGATGGGCCTCTTCCGATAGCCTTTATAGCCTCAACGTCGCGGCCGGCAATCATGGCTTGACGCGCCTGTTGATCGTTTGACCTTTTGTGTCTCAAGAATTTTGGATTTGTTGGAAGCTGCCCCAAGTTGAGATCCCCAAAGATCAGCCTGTCCTTGCCTTTTTGAGTCCTACTGAAGAACAGGAGATGGAGCGCCGCGGCGTTCGTTGGATTAATGGCCGCCGTATTCCGCCCAAAATCCGTCAAGAAGCTTTGGATCAATATTTGGACATGACGGCACGTCTCGGTTTGGCCAAAAATTCTCGTGGGCAAACTTTCAGGCAGGCGCTGGGCCGGAGCGGAGAAGCCAGTTCGTGGTGGTATCATCCGGCCAGCTTTAGAGATTGCGAAGCGGATCCGGCATTTAATTATCTGCTTCAAATTTTTTTCATTCGCGAAAATATCAAGGAAAGAAAAATAACGCAATTGGCGCTCTGGGCGGCGCCGGCATCTATTGAGCGGGCTTTAAGGAGCGTTTGCCAAATTCGCGTTGAATACCCGGTGAGAGAATTGCCTTTTATTTTTTTAATAGGGCGCGCCTTGTTATCGCGCATAAAATTTGGCTTGACGCAATTGTCGTATTCTTGGCGACTTCGACATTTTGATTTTTCTCATGTGCCTTGCGATGGGGCCGCCTTTTTTGGCTACTGGCCATGGAGCGTTCGGTGGGATGAGGCTCGGGGAACCATTGTTGATCATCACTATGCCGCATTGCCGGAGACCCTGAAGGCGCAAACGGGCCTGGAGTCTTTTTGGCTGGCTTGGTTTTATCCTGAAGGCCGAGGGTCATCGCAGGGCCGGTTCCTGGAGGAATTGATCCATCCGGCCCAACGCAAGCGCTGCCCCGTAGTTTTTTTGCAGTCGTTCCTGGGCTGGCGGGATATAGTTTTGGCGACGATCAATTTGAATCCATTGTGGCGAAGCTGGTTGTGGCTCCATTTGGGCCGTTTTAAAAATGCGTTATTGCCGATGGGAGAAATTGATTTTATGCCCTTGTTTACCAAGACTCTTGTACAGGGAAGCGCCGGGTATTCTTTGGTTTATGGACAACTCATGGCGCTTTCGGTTCGCCGCGCCTGCGAGCGTCTATCTCCCCGATGGGCGTTTCATTTTCAAGAGCATTTTCCACCGGCGCGCGCTTTTTATGAGGGCGCCCGGCAAAGCTCCCGCTCTGTTCATACGGCCGCTATCCAACATGCCAGCTATGCGCCGGAGAAGACATTGCTCTGCGCCGTGCCTGGTTTGGACACGGGGCGGACCCCCGATGGAGAAAATATGCCGATGCCGGAGAGATTTTTCGCATTGGGCCCGTATTCCGCGTCCTTATTTCAGAAATGCGGCTATGAAATGGGCCGGATCATGGTGACAGGCTCGCCGCGCTATGATTGGTTGCGGTCATGGGAACCCGCGCCGCCGGCCCATGAGCCGTTTTTAATGAAGCGATCGCCCAAAATCGTCCTCCTGGCCTGCACCCTCAATGTTTCTATGGAAACCGACATGATCGAGGCCGTCAGTTTGGCGGCGCGTGGTTTAAGAGATATCCGGATTCGGGTCAGAACGCATCCTTACAGTCCCTTAAATCAGGCGGCTCGACTTAAGCGATTCGGATATGAATTGGAGTTTTCGAAAGCGGCATTGAGCGAAGATTTGGCGCAAAGCGATTTGGTCCTGGTCACCTATTCAACGGTCGGAGAAGAAGCCTTTTTAATGGGCAAGCCCGTCTGGCGTTGGGCAGCCCATGGATTTAACGGCTCGGCGTTGTTTTCCATGAGGCCAGAGCCTCAATTTGACGGGGTATTTCAACTGCGCCGGGCATTAGAGTCATTTTGTCAAGAGCCGGAGCGTTACCGGCCTTGCGGACCTGCCGTTTTTGAGACGGGCGAACGATTGTTTTTTAAGACGGACGGACGGGCCGCTCACCGCATCGCCGGTCATTGCCAGGACATTCTTGGCCGGCAGGATAATCTATAATTTGATTGTTCTGCATTTCGAGAGCGCAAGCGGTAATTCTCGAGGGAAACGGGCGATCCGGTGAACCCCGTGCTCATCTCGGGAAAAAAATTTTTATGAATCAGACAAGCCTTTCTCTGGGAATGCCATCACCGAAAGAGGCCCTGAAATCGGTTGATTGGAATTCTGTTTTTTTGACTTCTGCCGTCATGATATTTTTATTCTATCCGTTCAAGGGTCTTGTTTGCGCCCTGGCGGCGATCACACTGGGCGTTTCTTCATTTGCCGATTTTTTTGTCCCTTTTTTGGGAGTCTCGGCGGTGGTTTCTTTGGGCTTTGTCGTTGCGCGAGCCCGAACCATGAGAATGATTGATTTTTGGCTTTTGCTCTTTGGAGTGATTGCGTGTTCGATAGGCATTTTTCGAGAAAATTGGATTTACGTCAAGGTCGCCGCCGTGGTTCTTATTTTGCCGGCATTTTTATTTTATTTAGGTAGCGTTCCATCGGTTATTTTCAGGAAACTGTTAGGAGTATTTTTTTCATTAGCGTTGATCTATAGCACTGTTGAAATCATTATTGTTCAGGGGCACAAGTTAGGGATTTTGGATGAAATGGTGAGTCCAGAGGAAATAGGCAATTTTTATGATTTGCTCTCTATGAAAAAGCTCTCCGGATCTTCCGGAGCATTAGCTTCGGGCAATGTGATTGATTTCAGGCATTGGGGCGCCATGGGGGGGTTTCGAACTGGAGGATTTTTAGGGCATCCTTTACAATTTCCCGCCATCATGAGCATGATGGCAACTTTTTATTATTTAAAATTTCGAAAAAATTGGAGCTTGATC
>JACQPE010000072.1 GCA_016207685.1 Elusimicrobiota bacterium
CTTCACCGTAGAGATTTCCACCGCGGGGAACTTCAGCGTTACGAGCGCCTCCTCGCAAACAGTCCTGACCACAGCGTCATTGACCGGTCTTTTAAGCAATACGACCTATTATGCCAGGACAAAAGCGCAAAATGGGTCGGGAAGCGAGACAGGATATGTGAGGTTAGGAAGCGCCAAAACCTTGTATAGCTCGTCCGACTTGACACCGCCGATCATTACCAACAATGTTACCGGTGACCCCATTTGGAGAAGTTCCAATACCACGACTTACAATGTTGACTTTGCGGATAATAATGAATCGGGATTAAGTAAATTCCAAATTCGTTCTTCGACAACTTCAAACGCTAACGGGCCTTTCCCCACCGATTGGGTTGACGTTGCCTCCTCCATGAACGATCCCTATACAAATGACTGGCTGCTGCCTTCGAACATTTGGGAATCCTTGACCGAAGGAGCTTCGAATTATATTTCGATTCTAGTTTTTGACGCTGCGGGAAATTCCTCAACGGCGACAGCGGTCTTTATTGTTCTTAAAGACACCACGGCGCCGACCGCCAACTCAACATTGGCCAATGTCACCGCTATCCCAAAAACTTACGGCTACTTTAGCGCTGATCCAGGCGCTGTTTTTGACATTGATTTTGCCGATCACGGTTCAAGGCTAGATCAGATCCAATATAGCGCCAGCACCTCATCAGGCAGCGCCAATGTCAATATCATTAATTGGACCTCAATAACCAACTTGGCTGCCGGAACAAGCCAGTATAGCGCCAACTGGGCCATTAACTTTTCAGCGCTTGCTGACAGCGCGACAAATTTTATCTCCGTTCGCGCCTGGGATGTGGCCGGGACGACAACAACGCTGACGGACGCCTTCCTCGTCCTTAAAGACACCACAACGCCGATGACGGCCATTTCTTCGCCAACCGATACCTACCGTTCCCAACTGGCGGCCATCTCCGGAACAGCGGCGGACGCGGTCGGTCTTCAAGGCACGGAGATGATCATTCAAGAACTCTCAACCAGCAAATTCTGGAGCGGTTCCGCCTTTAGCGAGGAAAATCCCAAATGGCTGAAAGCGTCCGGAGTCGGCAGATGGGCCTATGACACATCCGGTATCTCATGGTCGGATAACATCAGCTACCGCTTGGTGGCGCGATCATCGGATGTCACCCATCTTTTTAGCTCGATTTACGCCACGATGACTTTTACTCTGGATAGCTCACAGCCCGCCGTTTCCATTGCCACGCCCTCAAACAACACTACGATTGAATCCCTATCGGCAATTTCTGGAACAGCCAATGACCCTGGGGTCGGCGCAGCAGGACTTTACACGATCACTACTCAATTACAACGCAGCGCTGATAGCCTATGGTGGGATTTCTCCGCTGAAACTTGGACCGTCGCGGCCACGCGCACTCTAGGAACTGGAACGACTTCATGGGGCTACGCGCCTTCAAGTCTGCTTCAGGCCTATTTGGCTCATCAAACAACCTATTATTTGATGGCCGCCGCGCTCGACCAGTCGCAGCCCAGAAATCAAAGCAACTATCAAGCATCGGTTGTGACTTTTACTTTCAGCGATACGGCGCCGCCTGCGGCAATCACCGCTTTTGCCGCCTCAACACCGACATCAAATGCCGGAGAGGTTCTTTTAAGCTGGGCAGCGACCGGCGATAACGGCGCCGCGGGATCATTAGTCAATGGATATTTCAAAATTCAATACTCCACGTTCACTCAAGAGGTTTCCTGGAGCACGTCCTCCGCGCAAGCAACATCTGCCTTTACTGCTCTTGCCGCCGGCGCCACGCAAAGCCTGGCGGTAACCGATTTAACCGAGGGGACCACTCACTATTTTGTCATCTGGACCATGGACTCCGATGGCAACTGGTCGCTGCCGTCCACCGGCACGCCATCCATCGTCGTCCCTTGGGACCTGGCTGCGGCTTCAGGAAAAGTGACACAAACAAATGGGCAGGGTATCTCTGGAATTGTCCTCGAGGCCTACGCGCAGGGAACAGAAACTCCGGCAGCCACGGCCCTAACACAAGCCAACGGCAGCGGAAACTATAAACTAAACGGCCTCGTGGCCGGAAATACCTACACCATCAAAGCCATCTGGACCGCCAACGGGATCACAAGTTCCGTCACCAAAAACGATGTTCCGGCCGGCGCCCTAAATCTCAACTTTAATTTAGCCTTAAATTATACCCTCGGATCATTAAACGGAACGTTGGCGGTGCCGGCATCCATCATCTCGTCCCTAAAAGCCAAAAAAATGACATTGGGGACGAGCCACCTGGCCGGCCGCTACGAAAGCCTGGCCCAAGACAGAGCTCAACCCGAAGAACCATTTGTGGAAATTTCCGCCAACGGCCGCTTGCTCTGCCGGGCGCCCGTGGACAGTTCATCGCGCTATGAAATCAACAATCTTCTCCCCGGCGTCTATAGCGTGACCGGATTCAACGGCAAAGTTTACTCGCAGGCTCAAAAAGTCTCGGTAGCCGAGGGCCAGTCCGCGCAAGTAACGCTTCAGTGGCAAATCGTTAACCCTGACTCTGTCTTTGCTTTTCCCAATCCAGCCAATAATGAAATGACCTTGCGCTTTATCTCCAATATTCCCTCCATTGAAGCGCGGTTTGTCATTTATGACATTGCGGGGAATTCCATTAGGGAACTCTCCGGCAGCGCTATTGCCGGCTCTGATTCCGGCATCTACCGGGCCAAATGGGATAGCGCCAATTCTCATGGGGATCGCGTCGCCTCCGGAGTCTACCTCTTTATTCTTTATGTCAAAGACACGAGCAATGGGGACACGGAAAAAATAGTGAAAAAGATGGCGATCATAAGATGACAATAAAAAGTTCCAAGTTCCGGGTTCCGGGTTCCAAGCCGGCAATGGCAATCCTATTTGTTGTCTTTGGAATTCTGATTTGGAACGCGGAACTTGGAAC
>JACQPE010000084.1 GCA_016207685.1 Elusimicrobiota bacterium
CCATCGAGGCGTTCCTTAACGGCAATCAAGGCATCAAGCATACGGTCCGTTGGCTCAATTTCGATACCGTAGGAAGCCCAATAAGGTTTTTGATTGGTTTCCGGATTAAATCGAAGAATTCTTAAATTAACATGAGCCATCGTTGAGGTCTTTCTATATTTTACCGGATGAATCAGTTTTTGTCATGGCCAGCCGGATTTTTAGCGGGAACGGATTCGATCAAGCTTTCGAGCAGCCCGGCATTGGGGCGGATGGTGATTTCCGGCGTCTGTTTTTGATGGCTGATCCAGCGAGCCATCATAAAAAGAAAGTCCGACAAGCGATTGACATAGGCCAGCGTTGCTTGAGCGGGCGTTCCTTGCAAGACGGCGACCAGCCATCGCTCCATGCGGCGAATCACGTTGCGGGTGTGGTGAATTTGCGCGGACAAGGGCTCGCCGCCGGGCAGAATGAAATTTTTCAGGGTGGGAAGGTGGGCCTCCCAATGGTCAATTTGCCGTTCCAGGTCTTGGGTGAGTTCGTTGGGCCAGGGTTCTTCGGTTTGTCCCTCCCGAGCCACAAAAGCGCCTAGATAAAAAAGGGTTTTTTGGATTTTGACCAAAGCCTGGGATTCAGCCGGGAAGCCGCCGGTGAGGAGGTTTAGGCTGGTTAATCCCAGCATGGACACGGATTCGTCAATGGAACCTAAGGCCTCGATTAAATCATGGCTTTTGGATACGCGCCGGCTGTTGAGGAGTCCTGTTTCCCCGAGGTCGCCTGTCTTGGTGTAGATTTTCATTTTTTCTGGGGGTCAAATGCCGTCGCTAAAAAATAAATTTTAGTATTTTCTTTCCTGCGGCTGGAATCTCGTGATGGTCACGGGCTTTGACGAAAATTCGAGATCGTTTCCTTTTAGGGCGCAAAAAGTATGATTGAGCCATTGGGCGTCATCGCGTTTGGGAAAGTCCTCGCGGAAGTGTCCGCCGCGGGATTCCTCGCGCCGGAGAGCCCCTGCTGCCGTTACCCAAGAGAGGTTAATTAAGTTGTGCAATTCAATGGCCTCTAGAATTTCCGTATTGAATGTGGCGGAGACATCCATAATGCGCGCCTTTCTGATTCTTTCGCGTAAATCCCCGATGCGCCGCAGACATTGTTTGAGTCCCTCTTGCGTGCGATAAACGCCGCATAAATCCATCATCGCGCGTTTCATTTCATCGCGAAGTTGTCCGATCGGTTCGGCATGGGGGTTGCGGGCATTGGCCCTAAAACGTTCCAAAAGTTCAATGGCCTGATCAGCTTTGGTGTCAGCGATGGATGAGAACGAGAGGCGAGGCAGGTCTTCTTTGAGTGAGCGTCCTGCTTGCCGGCCGAAGACCAAAATATCCACCAAAGAATTGGTGCCCAGGCGGTTGGCGCCATGGACGGACACGCAGGCGCATTCACCGGCGGCATAGAATCCGGTAACCTTGGCGCCATCGGCTTTGGCCAAGACCCTGGACGTCTTATCCGTTGGGATGCCGCCCATGGCGTAGTGCGCCGTGGGTTGGATGGGGATCATTTGTGTCGCCGGCTCAAGGCCCATGTAGGTGCGCACAAATTCCGTAATATCAGGAAGTTTTTCATCCAAGACCCGGCGCCCCAGATGCGTCAGGTCCAGATGGACGTAGTCCTTGCCGTCAATGCCACGGCCTTCGCGAACTTCATGATAAATGCAGCGCGAGACGATATCGCGCGGCGCTAAATCCAATAAAGTGGGCGTGTAGCGCTGCATGAAGCGCTCCCCGCCGTGATTGCGGACGATGCCCCCTTCGCCGCGCGCGGCTTCCGATAAGAGAATGCCCATTTTGTAAATGCCTGTTGGATGAAATTGAAAAAATTCCATGTCTTCCAAGGGAATGCCGTTGTTAAGCGCAATCGCCATGCCGTCGCCGGTAAGGGCGTGGGCGTTGGAGGTGATGGAAAACATACGGCCCGAACCGCCCGTGGCGAAAATGACGCCCTTGGTTTCAAAAAGATGGAGCGCTCCGGTTTTGATCTCATAAGCTAAAACACCGTGAGCCGCGCCTTGGTCCATGATGAGATCAAGCACATGAAATTCATCAAAAAATTCGACGTTGCGTTTGATGCAGCCTTGGTAAAGAGTCTGCAGGATCATGTGACCGGTTCGGTCCGCCGCGTAGCAGCTGCGCCGCACAGGTCCTTCTCCGTGATTGCGGGTGTGTCCCCCGAAGCGGCGCTGGGCGATTTTACCCTCCGGCGTGCGGCTGAAGGGCAGGCCTAAATGTTCAAGTTCGATGACGGTTTCAACGGCCTCTCGGCACATGAACTCAACCGCATCTTGATCGGTTAGATAATCGCCGCCCTTGCAGGTGTCAAAGGCGTGCCATTCCCAAGAGTCTTCCTCCAGGTTGCCGAGCGCGGCGCCGATGCCGCCTTGGGCCGCGCCCGTATGGCTGCGGGTGGGGTAGAGTTTGGTGAGGACCGCAAGGTTGACGCCGGCCTTGGCCAGCTCTAAAGCGCCATAGAGCCCGGCGCCGCCCGCGCCCACGATAACGGCATCGAATGTGTGCCGCGTTAGTTGGATGGCCATAAAATCAGAAGTCCAAGGTCCAATGTCCGAAGTCCAAAATCAAGGATTTTAAATTTTGAGTTTGGAGGCTTAAGATTTTTGACTTAGGACTCATATTTGTTTGATAAATACGGCGAGGCCCAGCAAGAATAAGCCGGCGGACATGAGACCCAGGATAATTTTGGCTGCGGTGAGCAGTGATGGACGGCGGATGATATCTTCAAGGACATTTTTGACCCCGATGCTCCCGTGACTCAAGGCGAGAGAGAGCAGCAAAAAGTCATAGCCTTTCCAGAGGGGCGAGGCTAGGCGCCGACGGACGAATTCATCGTTGATGGTATCAACGGAATTAGCCACATGCATGATGTAGAGGTGTCCCAAGGCCAATAGGAGCACCGCAACACCGGAAACTCGAAGGTAAAGCCAACCGGCCGTGTTGCGCTTGGCGGCGTTCATTAGTGATGTCCTAATAGAATAAGCATGCTTGTGGGCACCCATAGGAGAAAGAGGGCGGCTGTTTCAATCCAGATGAGTGTGCGATGGTGAGGGATAAGCCAGGTCCAGATGTCCAGGGCGATGACGCGGATTCCATTAAACGCATGGAAGATGACTGCGCCCGTCAGGCCTACCTCCCCTGCTTTAAAAAAAGGATGCCGGTACACACCCATGATTTTGTTGTAAAGTTCCGCGGAATAGGCCAAAGCCGCGGTATCGAGGATGTGAAGGACCAAAAAGGCGAATACGCCGAGACCTGTGAGTTTATGCAGCAAACTGACGATTTGGCCTGCGCCGCCTCGGTAAACAGGGCCTGATATCACGTGGATATTTTAAGAAATGACGTCACTCCAGAAATTGACAGCGATCAATTAGGAGCCAGCATGAGCGGGCTTTCAGCAATCTGCGTTCAGATTTTGGAAAGAGTTTGCCCCGGCCGAGGCTGATCGCGGAGCGTCTAGATGCTGGTTGTGACCAAAGTTTCCGTTGATTGAACGCCATGAATGGCACGCACTTCGCGGACCACGAGGCCGGATAGTTTATCCAACGTGTCGGCCTCGGCTGTTAAAATGGCGTCCCAGCCGCCGAAGGTCAGATAAACGTCTTTAACACCCTTAACCTGGCGGATTTGTCCAAGCACTTTTTGCTCCAGTCCGGCGGCGAGTTTCACAAGAACAAATGCAATCATGAGTCCCTCCACAATGATTTAGGATTAGGTTGTAAATTGCAGGCTATGGGTTCTAGTCAAAAAAATTTTGAACTATAACCCACCATCCGCAACCTATAACCTTAATTATTGTAGCCAAAAAGAAATTAATGGGTCTCCAATGAGAGGATGGGGCACGCAATAAGCGTTTGTGCCATCATTGGGGCAGTTAAATTTTCTATTTTAATGGTGCCCTGATACAGAAATGAATTCATGGCCAAACGCAACCCGCCGCCCAGGACTTTGCGGCCGTCCAGAAGACCGTCATAGAGACAAGGTGCATCGGAAAAACATGAAGGGAGCGCTTTGTTAGGGCTTGGCGAGATGGTATTTTTTGGGCCGCAATTCATGAGGAGTTCAATGGGATGCCCCAGTTCTCGAAGAGCCCACGCAATGGGTTCGTGAACTAACCGGTAGAGTTCATTGACGGGGGTGTTTTTTTGGCGAGGGCCTGTTTGTGCGATGGTGATTTCACCTTGGTTGTGATGATAGACAACGCCGCCTCCTGTGGGTCTTTTCATGGCAGGGACCCCAGAAAATGTTTTCGGCAACTTTTCAATGGCGATTCCAAAGCCAACGGTGACGCACGGTTCGCTCCAGGAGTAGATTCTGATGGTCGCCAGGCCTTGTCCTTGTTTAATGTTATCGAAGAGCAAGCGGTCAATGGCCATATTTTGTGTCATCGTGCCGGGAGGGTCGCAAAGCAGGCGCATCGGATTCACCGTGGGCATGATCGAAGAAGATTTGAGATTCAGCGCAGATAGCGTGGGCATTTGGAATCATTATAGCTGGCGCGGCACAGCTTTAATTGACGACCCCACTTGAATGTGCGGTCTATTTGGAGGTAAGAATATCTATAGCAGGGCGCTTTAACGAAGCAATCATGAAAGCAACATGCGGCTGAAGAATAGAGGGATCGGGTTTTTTGTTTTTATTTTTCTTGCGGCTTCTTTGTCGTGGGGCGCCGGCCGACACCAGGGAGAGGCTTCCAAAATCGAAGCCGAGGTGACATTCCTCGACCCCTCGGGTTTCACGACAACGGACGCTTCGGGCATCCATTACCATTTTTGGGGATATGTTTTTGATGAGCCCAAAATTTATCCCGAGTCAACTTATGGGGTGGAGCACCCCCTCTATTTTGTGGGCACGAATATGAATTTTACCGTGATCCTGCGCAGTACATCGGATCGGGGGGCCAAGAAATTTAGGATCCGCATTCAAGCCTTGAGTCATACATTGGAAACAGATGGCTCCCCGGGCATGGAACTGGCAGCGCCTAAAGAGTGGATTATTGAATCCCTGGCTCCCGGAGAGTCCAGAATATTTGATGGCTCGATTTATCTAGCCCCCGATGCCAACTTACCCAGCGGGCTCGATATCACCAAAATTCGCATATCCCACCTCAATGAGGGTTCCAATGACGAGGCCGGGCTGATCAAGGAAGAAATCGCGGTATGGTGCCCGCCGAACGTGCGGCCTTAAATTCTCTAACTTACTTGGTAGGTGACAACAGGATTGCGCGCGGCCAGAACGTCATCAAGGCGGCGCACGGGCAGGGCGTGCGGAGCGTCTTTGACTTTTTGAGGATCGGATGCGGCTTCGGATAAAATTGTCTTGACCGCATTGGCGAATTGTTCCAGAGTTTCGGGGGATTCCGTTTCCGTGGGTTCCACCATCATGGCTTCAGGAACAATGAGGGGAAAATAAACAGTCGGCGCGTAAAAGCCGAAATCAAGCAGCCGTTTGGCGATATCGAGGGTGCGCACGCCGTTTAATTTTTTAGGATCAATGGTGAAAACGGCTTCGTGCATGCAGGGCTCATCGCTGTAGGGCGTTAAACCCGCATCTTGAAGAAGGCGGCGTAAATAATTGGCGTTGACAATGGCGTCGCGCGACGCTTGGAACACGCCGTCTCGGCCCAAGAGGGCAAGGTAACTGGCGGCCCAGAGGAGATTGCCCGTGCTGCCGTGGAAAGCCCGGATGCGGCCGATGGACTTCGGGTGCGCATCAAGAATGGAAAGCTCCCCATTTTGATTGGCCGGCCTCCGAATGAGGCGCGGCACCGGTAGATATTCTTCCAGATGCCGGCGCACCAAAAGAACTCCGGCGCCGGGTCCGCCCCCGCCATGAGGAACGGAAAATGTTTTGTGGAGATTGATGTGCATCATGTCAAAGCCAAGGCTGGCCGGTTTGACAATGCCCATTAAGGCGTTCATATTGGCGCCATCCATGTACATTTGAGCGCCTGCGTTGTGCGCCAGACGGGAGACTTCCAGGACGTCGTCTTCGAACAAGCCCAGGGTATTGGGGACCGTGATCATCACCATGGCCGTTGTATCATCAAGGACTTTCTTGAGTTGGAGCACATCGATACGGCCGCGCGCCGTGGATTTTATGGTGACGACCTCGAAGCCGCCTAGGGCGGCGCTTGCCGGATTGGTGCCGTGCGCGGAGTCAGGAATGATGATTTTGCGGCGCTTTGCTGCCTGGCCTTTATCTTGATAAAACGCGCCGGCCACCAAGATGCCCACAAGTTCGGCATGCGCGCCGGCTGCGGGAGCCAAAGTCACGGCATCCATGCCGGTGATAGCCGCGAGGCCCTCTTCAAGGCCGGCCAATGACTCCAAGGTTCCTTGGACGGCCCATGACGGCCAGAGGGGGTGTGCGCCGGCGAATGCCGGATGCAAGGCCCAGTGAAAATTAGCCTTGGGGTTGTATTTCATCGTGCAGGAGCCCAGCGGATAGAACTGGGTGTCAACCGAGTAGTTCATCTGGCTTGCCAATGTGAAATGGCGCACCACGTCAAGCTCGGTTAATTCCGGCAGACTGGGATTTTGCCGTCGCAAAAGTTTCGCTGGTATTTTGGCCGAGGAATGCATTGCGGCCTTGGGAAATTTAACGGCGCGCTTGCCGCTGCGGCTAAGCTCGAATAACGTTGGAAGCATCTTTGATTCCATTTAATAGATTAACCAGGCGTTTCGCGTCCAGTTTTTTCGTTTTTTCCGTGGCGGCGATCAGCAAAGCCTGGGGCAGTTCCGGAAAATCATGCGCCAATGGATACCCCGGAATGAGATTTGTTTCGCTTGAGACGGCTTCAAGCCGCTCTCGCGTGATTTTAAGGTCAAAGGGAAATTCCTGGAAAAATTCAGCTTTGGCAAAAGTTGGCGCTCCGGCGTTGGTGGATCCTAGCAGAAGATCCCAAATTTCATGAGCCCTTTCCAAAGTGAGTTCAGCCGCCTCGCGCAAACCATCCGGCCCTAATAAAGAGAGATAAATCGTGGCGGCCACGGCGCAAAGAGTTTGATTGGTGCAAATGTTGGAGGTGGCTTTTTCCCGGCGAATGTGCTGTTCGCGCGTTTGGAGGGTGAGCGCATAGCCGGTTTTCCCCTGGGCGTCCACGGTGCGCCCGCAAATGCGTCCCGGAAGGCGGCGCGTGTAGGTATTTTTTGCGGCAAAAAGGCCGACGTAGGGTCCGCCAAAGGAAAGCGGCAGGCCCAGGGGCTGGCCTTCGGCTACGGCGATATCCGCGTTGTAGCTGCCGGGGGGATTCAAAATGCCTAGTGAAATGGGATTGTTGACCAGGCAGATGAAAAGAGCCTCTGTTTGTTGGCGTAATTCACCGATTAAGTCGGTTTCTTCCAGAATTCCAAAGAAGTTAGGCTGGCTTACGACAAAGGCAAAGGTCTCCGGCTGTTTAAGCGCGGTTTTTAATGCCGCGACGTCGGTTCGGCCGTTTTGCCGGTTATATGGGATTTCTTCTATTTTGACATCGAGATTTTTAAGATAGGTGGAGAGTGTCGCTTTGTATTGGGGATGGAGCGCGCGGGGGATTAAAATTTTTCGGGCTCTCCGGCCCAGTTCTTCCATATGCCATCGCCGCGCAAGCAATAGGGCCTCGGCTAGAGCCGTGGAGCCGTCATACATGGAGGCATTGGCCACATCCATGCCGAAGAGTTCACTGATCATGGTTTGAAATTCAAACAAGGCCAAGAGCGTTCCCTGGCTCGCTTCCGCTTGATAGGGCGTGTACGCCGTTAGAAATTCACCGCGTTTGACAATTTCCCAGACGGTTTGGGGGATAAAGTGGTCATAGGCGCCGGCGCCCATAAAGGACGCGACCGGGCGGTTGGCGCCGGCGAGTCTGTCGGCATGTTCACGAAGCTCCATCTCTGTTTTGCCCGTGGGCAGATCGAGCGTTGGGAAAAGCAAGTCCTTGGGCAAGGAGGGCAGCAGGTCTTCAAAAGACTTAACGCCGATTTTTTTTAATAGAGTTTCTTGTTGAGACATTGGGATTTTTTAGTGGCCCCCTTGGGCGGTCCATTCGTTATAGGCGGCATCATCAAGAAGGTTATTGATCTCGGCCGCGTTCGAGCATTCGATTTTAAAAAGCCAGCCGTTGCCGAGAGGGTCCCGGTGAACCACGGTGACATCCTGGGCCGCCTTTTCATTGATCGCCGTGACTGTGCCGGAAACAGGGGCGTAGAGTTCGAATGCGGCTTTGACGGATTCAATGGCGCCGGCCGCGGCGCCCTGGCGGACCTCCTTGCCGATTTTGGGCAGTTCAAGATAAACGATATCGCGGATTTCTTTTTGGGCAAAATCCGTGATGCCCACGGTGCAAACGTTTCCTTCGAGGCGGGCCCATTCATGGGATTTGGCGTATTTCAAACTTTTGGTGTCAATCATTGTTTATCCTTTATTATAGAACGGCAGCTTTGATACCGAGGCCATTAGTTGCCGTCCGGTATTCTCTAGAACAAAATCCGTTTGTTCCCAGTATGGCTTATCTAGAAATCCCAAGGCAATAGGTTTGCCGAGGCTTGGAGCAAAACTCCCGCTGGTGACGATGCCGGCATTTTGCCCCTCGCGTGTTTTGATCACGGCGCCTTGGCGCGCGACAGGGCCTGCTGATTTTCCCATCAAGCCGAAAATTTTTCGGTTTAAGGCGCCGTTTTTTTGCTCCAGCAAAGCGCCCTTGCCGATAAAGTCTTTGTCCCATTTGATAACCCAGCCGTAGCCGGCTTCAAGGGGAGTGATCATCTCACCCAATTCATGACCCCAAAGGGGAAACCCGGCTTCAAGCCGCAGCGTATCGCGGCAGCCCAGGCCGCAGGCGCTAAACGGGCCGAATTTCGCACCGGCATGGGTTATGGCTTCCCACAAAAACGGCAACTGTTCATTTTTGGCGATCAGTTCAACGCCGTCTTCACCCGTGTAGCCCGTGCGCGCCACGATCACCTCGCCGCCGGCTATAGAGAAAACGCCGAGCTTAAAGCGTTCGATCGCGCTGATTTTGGGAATCAATGAGCCGGCCAGCGGCATGGCCCTGGGGCCTTGCAAGGCGAGAATCCCGTAGCCGGGTGATTCATTGGAAATTTCAACGTCAAATGGGGCGGCATGCGTTTTGACCCAGGCCCAGTCCGCCTCGATGCGCGAGGCATTGACCACGAGGAGGTACCGTTCGGAAGAAATTTTATAAGCGATCAGGTCGTCAATGACACCGCCGCGTTCATTGGTCATGTGAGCGTAGACAGCGGCGCCTTCGGGCGCCGCGGCGATTTCATTGGTCAAAATGAAATTTAAAAATTTTCCCGCTTGCGTCCCATGAATCCAAAATTCGCCCATGTGGGACACATCAAAAAGACCGCACCCCCGGCGCACGGCTTGGTGCTCCTCGATGATGGATTGGTAGTGAATTGGCATTTCATAGCCGGCGAAGGGCGCGAGTTTGGCGTTCAGCGCTTTGTGAGATTCAAAAAGCGGCGTGCGTTTAAGGGGTTCTGTTGCCATTTCCATCGGAGAAATTCAGTTTATCAATTTGTCAGCAAATCTGGAATAATCTTAAGATAAATCATGGATGAAGTTCTTTATGAGAGAGTTTTTAAGGCTTTGGCCAAACACAGGGTTCGTTATCTTACCGTGGGAGGCGTGGCGGTAAATTTGTTGGGAATTCCGCGATTCACCAAAGACCTTGATTTAATGTTGGACTTAGAACGTAAAAATGTCATGAAAGTGGTCATGGCGATGAAGGAATTGGGGTATCGTCCTCGATCCCCGGTTAAATCTGAATATTTGGCGGATGCCAAGAAGCGCCAGCATTGGATTAAAGATAAGGGAGCGCTTGTTTTCACTTTTCAAAATTCGCGGCCGCCGCATGATCAGGTTGACGTATTTCTTGAAAACCCCATCAATTTTAGGGACGCCTATCTTCGAAAAAAAGTGTTTAGCGCTAAAGGCTTGAGAATTTCCGTGGTGGCTTTGGTTGATCTGTTAAAGCTCAAGGCCAAAGCGGGCCGCCTTCAAGATAGGGCCGATATCGCCATGTTGCGAAAAATTTATCATGAAAATTCCTAAGGGTAAAGGTTTTTATTATGGGGTTTCAGAGGAAGCTCTTCGAGATTACCAGCGGTTGACCCCCTGGGAGAAACTTCGCTGGCTTTTAATGGCCAAGAGATTTGTTGAAAAGGCCGTTCCGCTTTCATCCAAGCGTTTCCATGATGCCTTTCGCCGTGGATTGATATAGGGCCAGCGGGCGCGACATGATCATCTCCATCCCCAATAAGGTCACCAGATTGTTCCGTCCGGCCTGGACACGAACCAAGGGTTTAGAAGAATCGTTTTAGCCGCATGTATGTTGTGGACTAAACAAGCGAGCGCTGTTACCATGACACGGGCCGAAATGTAAAATGTTGAGATGTGACCCCTTTATGGGGTTCGGTTATCTTCTAGGCCGAGAATGCGTCCCACGGCCGCGCCTTGGGTGCATAAAATGATGCGATGGGACACCTGCCTTGCGGTTTCTTCATTGCCTTTATTTTTATCGGCGTAGCGAGAGCTTTGGCTTAAATTGTATGACAAATAAACGTCATCGCCTTTGGTGACCTGTAGTCCATGGTCTTCCAGGCCGGACCCATCCCAAAAATTGCGACGTTGGAATGCCCAGGTGAGTCGGGCAGGCTCAAAAGCGGGTTCTGCGCCGAGCCCGCTTTTGAAATATGAATAAAAAATATGGGCAGTCTCATGAAGGATGCTGTCGGCCAGGATTTCCTGGTTACGCAAGAGTTCAACAGTGCGCCTTTGGTAGGGTTCCTCTTGCGCGCGCTCAAGATGGATGGGGTTAAATTCCATGGTTCCTCCAGCCCATTGGTTGCCATCGAAAGACGCCCCCCAGGCTGCGGAGGCGCCGACGCCGGGGCCCGTGGTCCCTAGAATGTTTCCATCGTTGATCATGGAGACGATAGCGTTGGCGGCTTGATTGATAATTTCGTCCGATATGGGGACTAATTCAATCGTATCCTCGATGGACTGATCCTCATCCTCTTCACGATCATTTTTATCCGGGATGCTTTCGTTGGAATTGGCGGCCATGGGCACGCCATTGGCAAAAAGTTGCCCGAATAATCTTACGGTCCAGCCGCTGCATTCTCCCGTGATTTCGTCAATAGCCCGTTTAATATAGAGAGACAGCGATGATGCATCCGTTTCGGATTCGCCTTGCCGCAATCGTTCCTCAAGAGTTGGAATCCGGATTTGGATTTCGCCGGCGCCGACAGGATCGGCAGCGTTAACATGGGTTGAAAAAACAAGCGCCATGAGAATAGGTGGAAGAATGTTGATTTTCATGACTTAAGAGACCTCATACAGTTTAACTCCAAATGACGATCATTTGCCATGCCTGTTTTTATTTTATTTATTGGCGGGGAACAGCCTTTCCAGACGTTCGGTTTCTTTCCGGGCTTTTTCTTTTTGCCGTATTCGTTCTTGAGAGGCGCGCCGGGCTTCGACGCAGAGTTTCCTCGGGTCGCTTGGGGCGCACAGTGAAACGGCCGGAGCGCCTCGGGCGACCCATGATTGGCGGATGGTTTCCGCGGGAAAAATTTTGACAACCTGGGGAAAGTTGGAGTCGCGGACCACGGCTTCCTTGACGCTGCGGGGACCGACGAATAATCCTTCCAAAATGATGATGTGGTCACCAAAGAGTTCGATTTCGTAATGGGCCCAATGTTTGGGGTCAACCTGTATTTGAATGGGATGGCGCTCGCGCAGAGACTCCTCGATTTGTTCCCAGGTATTGGGCATTTTGGGATCGAGGAGCGCGGTCTCAAAACCATATTGGGCGTAGAGTTTCGGCGTTGACTCAAGATTAATCCCCGTTGAGCCGAAAATGATGGCCTTGGGGAATTTTTTGGCTTTAACACCCAGGTATTCTTGAGCGCTTTTGTACCGGTAGCGCTCGGTTTCCTCATCAAGTTTTTGACATTTTTCTTCTGAAACAGCCTGTGTCTGGATGCAGTAGCGGCGGTATTGGTCTTGCAGGTTTTCAACCCAATTTTCAAGAGGCACTCGGGTGATAGGCTCGCAGCCGGCGGGGTCATAGCGGCCCTGAAGGCACAATTGCGCGGTCCAGACGTTGTTTTTGAACGCCTCATCAAGAAAATCTTGGGGACTTTCCGCGCAGGAGAAGCCCGGTCCCTCAAGAGTGACCGAGCCGAATGAGGCCTGGGGATTTTTTGACGGCGTGAGGCAGTAATGCTCCATGAGGCTCGCCCCTGAATAAATGCCGCAGGTGCCGCCGTCCTGTTCTTGCATGTCGCCGGTGAAGGCTTGGCTTAAAAGCAGATGAAGATAGCTTCCAACCTCGATCCAAAGTTCCTCCTCGTCTTTTTTGGAAGCGGATTTTTCAAAAACCGTATCCTGCAGCCACGTCTGGGCCAGTGCCTGCCGGCATGTCCGGCCCAGCTCCTCGCATTCAGGCGGGATCAGAGTCCGGGGGACGCTCGTTAAAAATTTGTTTTCGATCGCGTCTATTTCTCGAAATAAGACGTTGCCCATTCTTTCTTCGGCGGTTTCAAAAATATCTTGATGTTCCGGGTCAAGAAGGCAGGCCGCGTCACTCGCGGAGCCTTGGGTGTTTTCCGTGTTCTCCGGGCGCTCCTGGCAAAATTTTCCCGGTAAATTTCCCAGGGCTTCGCGTGCGGCCTCAAGGCCGGCGCAGACATCATGACCGTCATCCCGGCCTAAACAAAGTCCTTGTTTGAGGCGGCGTTTGAAGGAGCGCTCGATGCGGTCGAAAATTTTCTTTTTGCAAAAATCGCTGACCGAAGCATTTTGCGCGATCGAGAGCACGGGGTCATCGCTAAGTCCGGGGTTTTCCAATATCGCGGCCTCTTCTTCATCCGAGCAAGCCAATGCCATCCCTTCGGCCGCCGGCGGCGCCAAAGCCAGGATGCTTAAGAGCCAAATTGGCCATTTCACGGTAATTAAGTTTAAGAGGTTTTCTGTAAAGTTACCAGTGTCATTCATTGGAATTGGGCCGCTTCGGACAGGAAAAAACAGGAAGATCGATTTAGGGGCTGCCCTTATTGTCATCGCCGCTAAGATAACTTTCAGTCTACCCTGCGGGTTGGGACGGGCTCCCAGGGGGCAGCCCCCAAAAACTCGAAACCAGTCCCGACGGTTTCCCCCGTCCTGCGGACGGGTCCCCTTTCCGCTATTGTTTTTGGATGGTTGCCCCCTGGGAGCCAAGTCCTTGGCGCCCGGCATGACGTTGCGAAACCGCGCGCGCTTGGGTAAAATTTAAAGTTATCTTAGCGGCGATGGCCCTTATTGCAGGTCTTGCCAAAGGTTATCCGCATCAGCGACTTCATCGGCGAAGTATAG
>JACQPE010000078.1 GCA_016207685.1 Elusimicrobiota bacterium
ACAGAGTACATGAAAACAAATTTCGAATTAATTGCTCAGGCTCCTAGTCGCCTTCAAATTCAATATGTAAAGATAACCCATTGGGGACTATTAAAACAAAAAAACAAAACGGGAACCCCTTTATATTTTTTTCTTCAAGGAAAAACCATCAAGTGGTAGGTGCCCAAAAAGGTAAAAAGGGATCAATCTGATCAATTATTAGACGCTCAAAACTGGACAGGGGTTACTCAGGCGGTGGCCACAGCCTTCAGAGCCTTTGGTACAATTAAGGCTGTTCTCCGATATAAACGCGCCCATAGCTCAATGGATAGAGTAGCAGCCTTCGAAGCTGTTGGTGTAGGTTCAATTCCTACTGGGCGCAGGGATTATGCATAACACTAAAGAAGCGATTGTCTTGATTGGTCATGGCGCTGCGGCCAGTGACACACCCAGGAAATTTGTTGATGAACTCAAAAAACTGGAAATGGAACGCCGGCGGCGCCAAATGAACGCCGTGAACGGCCGGGAAATAGAGCTTGACCGCCTCGTTCGACAATGGCCGCGCACGCCGCAAAATGATCCCTATAAATCGGGGCTTGAGCAAATAGCGCTCGCCCTGGAGGCAAAGCTATCAGGACGCCGGCTTATTCTCGCTTACAATGAATTTTGCGCACCCAGCGTGGAAGAGGCTATCGCCGCACTCGCTGATCAAGGGATTCAAAAAATCACTTTAATAACAACAATGTACACCCGAGGCGGTCTACATTCTGAAAAAGAAATCCCCTCCATCGTCAGACAAGCCCAAAAAAAATATCCCAACGTACGTTTTCATTACGCCTGGCCTTTCGACACCATAGAGATTGCAAATTTTCTGGCACACCACTTAAAACAAAGCGTCAACGCGCATTGACCAAAGGAGTCTGAATCGGCGATAATAGCCTACGCGATACGTCATGGTGGCCGTGGTGTAATGGCAGCACAACAGGCTGTGGCCCTGTTAGAGCGGGTTCAAATCCCGTCGGTCACCCCAGAGAGACGGAATTTGAAGGGAGTTTGCCGCATCCAGTGGATGAAAAGCGAGGCGCCAACTCGCGTCAGGCGAACTCCCAGGTTTCGAAGGGTCCCGCCGAGCCAGGCGGGCGGGGGAGAAAAAATCCCGTCGGTCACCCCGGGCCAACCCAGCGCTTACCAATTGCCCCTTGACAAATGCGGCTACTGGATGAAAAATATGTTTAGCCGTGCGTGACACGGCGCTTTCCTCAAAGAACGTTGGCCAACGAATCAGATGAGGAACGGTGGAGGGAGAGCCCCAAAAAGGCTCTCCTGTTTTTTTATGCCGATAACCTAAATACACCCTCACGGATTTTGTAAAAAAGAAGCCATCCGGAAAACCCGCCCATCATTAAAACCGACGGGGCTTCCGGATGGCCTCTTAAAAATACCGTGTCGTTTACTTAAGCCGTTTGCTGACCAGTTTGGTCATCTCAAACATATTCACGACGGATTTCCCGCCGAAGACAGCCTTAAGTTTGGCATCGGCATTGATGTTGCGCTTGTTTTTGGAGTCTTGAAGTTTGTTCTTTTTAATATAAGCCCAGAGCTTCTTGACCACTTCTGTCCGGGGCAAGGGTTTGCTGCCCACGACCTCGCCCAAAACCGCATCGGGCTGCAAGGCTTTCATGAACGCTGAATTCGTTTTCGTTGGCATTCGATCCTCCGAGTTAAAATAGGCTCCCGTCGCGACGGAAGCCTCTATGAATCTACCATATAAACCGCTATTTTAAACAACGCCTCGACCGTCGAGAGAGCTGCTCGCCGCTGTTCTGATTGACAAAAAATTGGTGCCCCCAACGAGATTCGAACTCGTCCTTCGGCCTTGAAAGGGCCGCGACCTAGCCACTAGTCGATGGGGGCAAAAAGGGAAAGGAAACGGATTAGTTAAATTTGGGCCCGCCTGCGGCACAGGAGCCGCCGCCGCATTCAGTGCGGCCGCAGGGGCCCACGGCTTCGACATCGGCGCCATCACGCGACGCGACCGATGGGATATCATGGGATACTTTCACAACCCTCCCAAGCTGCTTGTCAAACACATAAGAACCCGTAGCCTGAAATGTTTGAGCGTCAACTGATACGAGGCGCGCCGGAGCGGAAGATTTTACGGCGCGTCTCGAAACAATTTTTTTTGTGGCAACCCATTTTCCAGAAAATTTTTTTGATTTTTTCATCATACGGTTCTCCCTTGCAACCCTTTACAACGACTATTATAAATTAGCTGCCTGCTCTTTGCCGGTCTTGGCATCACGTTCAATTCTCTTGACCAGGTGACCGACGGCGCCTAATTTTTGATTGGCCGGCAACGGCCCGAGAGCCTGATCCCAAACTCCATTGGGAACGGGCGCCTCAAAACCCATCATGGCCCAGGCTTTTTGGCTCATCATCGGCGTATAAGGCGATAAATAAATAATCAAGGCCCGGCAAATCCGGATGGCGATATGCAGCGCAGTGCGCGCGCGATCCGGGTTTTCCTTGGCCAATTTCCAGGGAGCCTGGGCATTGACATATTGATTTCCAGTCTGCGCCAAAACATAAATTTCTTTAAGCGCTTTCTTAAACTCGCATTGTTCGATGGCCAGGCCCGCGTCCCTGGCGCATCGCTCGGCGGCCGCCAAAGCGGCGCGATCGTCCGACGAAAGTTCCCCCGACTGCGGAATGACGCCAAATGTTCTCTGGGTCAAAGCAAGCACGCGATTGACCAAATTGCCGATGACGCTTAACAATTCATCATTATTGCGGCTCACAAAACCGTCCCAGGAAAAATCCGCATCGGATGTTTCAGGCATGATGGAGGCCAAATAATAACGAATCTGATCACTGTCAAATTCCGCCAGACATTCATTAAGCTTGGCTCCGATCCCCCGGCTCTTGGAAAATTTTTCTCCTGATACCAGCAGGTATTCGTTGGCCGGGACATTGGCCGGCAAGTTAAGCCCTCCTCGGCCCAAAAGCATCGCGGGCCAGATGATGGTGTGAAAAGGGATGTTATCCTTGCCGATAAAATAATACGCTTCGGTTTTGGGGTCCTCCCAAAACTCTTTCCAGGCGGACGCCTGCCCGCTTAACCGGGCCCATTGCTGGGTTGCGGAGAAATAACCGATTACCGCTTCAAACCAAACATAAAGACTTTTCTCGGAGAATCCTTCAAGAGGCACCGGCACGCCCCAAGACAAATCCCGCGTGATGGCGCGGTCATGAAGCCCCTCTTTAATCCAGCTTCGAGTCAAATTCACGACACTGGATCTCCAGCCGCGGCGGCTCTCCAAAAAATCCAACAGCGGCTTCTCCATCTTGGACAAAAGCAAATAATGCAAGCGGGTTTCCCTAAAAACCGGCGCCTGGCCGCAAAGGCGGCAGCGCGGATTTTTAAGATCAGACGGGTCCAACGTGTTGCCACAGCGGTCACATTGATCCCCGCGAGCGTCAAGAGCGCCGCAATTAGGGCAGACGCCCTCGACATAACGGTCCGGCAGAAATCGCCGGCACGAAGGGCAATAAGGCGCCTCCGAGGGCCGCTCTTCGATAAGCTTCCTATCGTAAAGCTCCTTAAAAAAATCTTGGGCAACTCTTTTATGGTCGGGGTGCGACGTACGAAAATAACAATCAATGGAAATGCCCAGCGCTTTTAATCCTTCGGCGTGCTGCCGGTGAAAAAAATCCACGATCTCTTGAGGGCTTTTTTTCTCCTGTTCCGCCGTCACCGTAATCGGCGTGCCATGCTCATCGGAGCCTGACACCATTAACACGCGGTTCCCTTTGAGACGGTGATACCGGGCGAAAATATCGGCCGGCAGCCAGGTTCCGGCAATATGACCCAAATGAAGCGAGCTATTGGCATAAGGCCACGCCACGCAGACAAGAATCGTCCGGCTCATGGCCCCTCAAGCGCAAATTGCGAAGCGTTAAAATGAATAAAATCCCATGCCCCATGCCTCATGCCCCATGTCTTAAAATTAAGCGCGCGCGGCTTCGCAACGTCATGCCGGGCGCCGGGGACTTGGCTCCCGGGGGGCAGCCATCCAAAAACAATAGCGGAAAGGGGACCCGTCCGCGGGACGGGGGAAACCCTCGGGACTGGTTTCGAGTTTTTGGGGGCTGCCCCCTGG
>JACQPE010000074.1 GCA_016207685.1 Elusimicrobiota bacterium
CCCAAATTCCGCACTTAGGGAAACTTTATATTGGGAAAAGTCCCGAACAAAAAAGTGCGGAATTTCCGATTCGATCGGTGATAAATCAGGGCGGGGGACAGTTCACAATTAGATGCCAAGCCGCTATTGAGATGCGGACGCTGGTTTTAATACGCTGGCGATTTTTTGACAGAGACGGTCCGGTTCGCAAGGCTTAACGATGTAGGCTGAAGCGCCCAAATTCATCGCCGTTTCAACGTCATCCATTTTATTGGCGCCGGTCAACATAATGACCGGGACGGATTTGGTTTTAGGGGTCCGGCGCAGTTTTGCCAAAACATCAAGGCCGCTGGGCGGACCCATGTAAATATCCAGAATGACCAGCACAGGCGCATGTTTGAGAGTCAGGTCAAAGGCCTCGCCCGGGTCCTGCGTGGTGATGGCTTCGTAGTTTTCCATGTTTAGTGTTCCTGCGACATAAAGGCAAAGACTTCGATCATCATCAACGACTAAAATTTTAGGCTTTGAGGAAAACCATCCCATGGGCAAACTTTAACAGACTCAAAGGCAAATGACAAGCGGCCTTCCCCTCAAGGCGGCAAAAAAGCTCTGGTCTGGATAGTTGCCAAAAATATAAAATTGTTGAATCATGGCCGCGGCAACGATGGGCATTGATTTGCGGGAAAAGGGCGCGCCTGTTAATGGCCAGGCGCAAACTTTGGAAACTCGGCTATTTGTTCAATTTCTCGCTTTTGGCGGCTGCGGCGATCTCGCCCAGGCCGCCCAGGCGCTGGTCGCCTCTAAAATCGAAGGCGCGCTCTATGGCGATTGTTCCGACCCCAGAGGCGCCGGATTGGTGGCGCTTTCGCAAAACCCCAACTTTTTCACGGGCAACTTGCGCGATCTGTTAAATCAAGAACCGTTCCGATCCTGGACGATTAAAACCGAATACACCATGTTCGGCCGGACCTATTCCAGCGGCTATGAGGCTGATCTGGATGACTGGCTGCTACAACGTCCCCGGCGCACAATCGGCAACCCTGAATGGCCCTGGGCCATCTGGTATCCGTTGCGCCGAAGCGGAACATTCGCCCAGTTGCCGCCGGAGGAACAAGCGGGTATTTTGCGTGAGCATGGCGCTATTGGCCGGGCGTTTGGCGATGCGGATTACTCCCATGACATCCGCCTCGCCAGCTTTGGGCTGGATAAATGGGATAATGATTTTATCATCGGCCTTGTGGGCAAAGATTTGTTTCCTCTCTCGGCCACGGTCCAAGCCATGCGGCGCACCAAGCAAACCTCCCAATACATGGAAAAAATGGGCCCCTTTTTCATCGGCCGGGCCGTCTGGCAGAGTCCCCTGACAGCCGCATCAAGCTAAATTGGCCTGCGCCGCAATGTCGGCGCCGGCTGCAACAACGTGTTAGGCCCGTTTGGAAATCAAAGTGCCTGATACATATTTATGGATAACGCTAGAAATGAGCGTCCCCTAGCAGGGGAAGGCTTCCTCTAAAGAAAGATGGCAAATTTGTTGCATAAATAAAAATCAAACGATCCGTTGATAAGGGGGAAATATGACCAAAAAAGCGTCGTCTTTAATCGCGCCTCTAATTAAAGCGGATGAAATTATGTCATCGCCGTTGGTTTTTCTTCGCAATAGCGATACCATGCGCCATGCCGCAGCCCTGTTTCTGGATAAAAAATTCAGCGGAGCCCCTGTTTTAAATCACCTCAATGAACCGGTCGGCGTTTTAAGCAAGACCGATATTGTCCGCTATGAACGCGAACACGTCAGCACCGCTGTTGATGCGGTGCGCACGAAAGAAACAATGCGCGCCCAGGGCACGCTAGAAACAGTGGCCGAAGGCTCAGGCTACCATCATGAATCTGAAGAAGACTACGTTAACCATTGGATGACGCCTGCAGTCTACACGCTCTCCACCGAGGCCTCCCTGCCTGACATCCTCCGCGAAATGTCGCAAAGAAAAGTGCACCGCCTCTTCATAAGGGAAAAGGCCTCCAAGAAACTCATCGGCGTTATCACGACTTTCGACATCCTGCGTTTCTTGGGCCGCGTCTTTTTTGTCGACGGACAAAAAGCCCCAAGGAACGCCGTGCGCGTCATCGGGAAAACTCGATCGCTGGCATCCGCCGGGTGGTGAACGCAAGCATTCATGATTATTTCCATCGGCGCCAATCACGAGACCCTGGGCCTGGACCTTCGCGAAAAACTGGCCATTGCCGCAGAGGACGTTCCGCGGCGTTTGTCATGGCTGCTGTCGCATGGCGCTCAAGAGGCCGTGGTCCTTTCGACGTGTAATCGAGTTGAGATTTACCTAGCAGGAGAAAAAGCCGGTCAAGCGGTATCGGCCACGACGGATCTTTGGGGAACCCTGCCCCATGGCCCATCCGTGCTCCGAGGCACTGTGACGCGCCACAATAAAGAAGCGGCGCGTCATCTATTCCGCGTCACGGGCGGCTTAAATTCCCTGGTGCTGGGAGAGCCTCAAATTCTCTCTCAAGTGAAGACCGCGTACCTGACGTCCCTGTCTCATGGCGCCACGGGAAAAAGGCTTAATCCTCTCTTCCAACAAGCGCTTTCAATCGGCAAACTCGTCCGCTCCCAAACAAATATCGCAGGCGGCATCACCTCCGTCGCTTCAGCCGGTGTGGCGCTCGCTGAAAAAATCTTCGAAAATCTCGGGTGCTGCCGGATTCTTATTCTAGGAGCCGGAGAAATGGCGCATGCGGCCCTCAAACACCTAACGGCTAAAAACATCCGCTCATTGACTATCGCCAATCGAACCTGGGAACGGGCGCAGTCACTGGCCCAGGAAACAGCGGCCAGAGTCATTGCATGGGAAAACGCCCTAAATGAGCTCGCGCAAGCGGACGTTGTTATCTGCTCAACCGCATCCATTGAGCCCATCATTAAAGCGCCCCAACTGGCCGCGTGCCTAAACCAACGCCGTGAGCGCCCGATGCTGCTCATGGACATCGCGCTGCCGCGCAATGTCGAAGAGGCGGCAAGAACGCTCAAGGGGATCTACTACTTCAATATGGATGATCTTAAAAACCTAATTCATGAGCATGCCCAAGCCAAGTCTCGGGAAGCCGCCAAAGCCGAAAAGTTGATTGATCTCAAACTCCAAAATTACTGCCGCCGCCGATTGGACTCGTGGCTAGGCCCGGCCCCGATTCAAATCGCCATTGCCTAAGCGTTAGCCGGCGGCGCACGCATCCAAGAAATAACTTCTTCAACGGCAACGGGTTTCACAAAGGCCTTCTCGATGGGAAAATCTTGAATGCGCGGCCCGGCGCTTAAAGCGCTGATCATGGCGATTCGCAAATTGGGATAAATCCGGCGGGCTTCGCGCGAGAGATCATATCCGCTCACGGACCCCATGTCGCCATCCGTAATAAGCCATAAAAAAGGTTCGCTTTGTAATAGCGTTAACGCCTCTTGAGAACTGGCGGCGGTGCGGACCTCGAAACCGGCTTGTCGCAAGGCGATCGCTAAAACAACGCGCGAAGAAAAATCATCGTCAACAATCAGCGCCAATAATCTTAAAGGCATTAACAATCTTGACGCAACGATGCGGCCAGCGAAAATAAAATGGCTTATTGTTCATTTTCTTATGCGTCAGTCTGACTTAAGGCTTAGGACTTCTTGACTCCGGCTTTGCCGGATTGGGTTCCTCAACCACGCCGGAAACGACGATACCATAGGCCCTCAGCTTGCGCCAAAGCGTGTTGCGCCCAATGCCCAAAACTTTGGCCGCCTGGACCTGATTGCCTTGGCATGATTTCAATGTCTCCAAAATATGCGTCTTTTCGATATCTTCCAGCGTCATGCGGCCCCTATCACCTGCGGCAGGAGCCGCTTCGGGCGGTTTCTTGGTATGCAATTCAGGCGGCAAATCATCCATGGCAATGACCGGGCTCGAAGCCATGATTAAAGCGCGTTCAATCATGTGTTCGAGTTCGCGAACATTACCGGGCCAGCGATAAAATTTCAAGGCGTGGGCCGCTTCAGCAGAAAATCTTGAGGCGGCGGCATGCAGCGCTTTCCTGGCTTTGCGCAAAAAATGCTCGGCCAAAGGCAGCACATCCTCCGGCCGCTCGCGAAGCGGCGGAATTTCAATGGGGAATACCTTCAGCCGGTAATACAGATCGTCCCGGAATTTTCCCTCCTGCACCAAGCTTGTCAAGTTCTTGTTAGACGCAGCCATCAAACGCGGCGATACTTTGAAGGGATGATTGTCCCCCACCCGGCGGATTTCGCCTTCCTGAAGCGCGCGCAAAAGTTTCACCTGAAGAGCCGGCGTCGTTTCGCTGATTTCATCCAAAAACAATGAACCGCCGTCCGCTTCCTCAAAAAGTCCGCGTTTATTGCGATCGGCGCCTGTAAATGATCCCTTCACATGCCCAAAGAGCTCGCTTTCCAAAAGACCTTCGGGCAAAGCGCCGCAATTAATCGCCACAAAAGCGCCGTTGCGGTGCGAACTATTTTCATGAATGGCGCGCGCAATCAATTCTTTGCCGGTTCCTGATTCGCCCAAAATCAACACGGTGGCTTCGGTCGCGGCCACCTTGCGCACCAGATCAAGCACCTTCTGCATCTGCTGGCTGACATAAACAATGCCTTCAAAACTATATTTGGCCCGCGCTTCGGCTCGAAGGCGCCGCACCTCGCCCAAGAGCGACCGCCGCTCCATGGCTTTCTTAATCACCAAATAGAGCTCCTCGGGGTCAACAGGCTTCATCAGATAATCATGCGCCCCGGCCTTAATCGCGGCCACGGCCGTGTCCACGGAACCATGGCCGGTAATAACAATCACTTCCGTTTCAGGCTGTATTTTTTTGGAAGTTTTTAACACGTCAAGGCCGCCGGTCCCCTCGAGCCTCAAGTCCGTCACCACCACGTCAAAAAGCTCATGGCCCAATTTCGCGATGGCCTCATTTCCGGAGCGAACCGTCACCACGTCAAAATCCCGGCGCTTCAAATCCATGGATAGCATCATCATCTGCGACGCGTCATCCTCAACCAATAGCAGTTTTGACTTTAACATGACTATCCCTCAACAATCGGCAAAACGACACGAAAAATCGCGCCCTCTCCCGGGTGGCTCTCCGCCTCGATGCGCCCCCCATGGGCCTTGATAATACGATGGGCGATGGCCAATCCCAAACCTGTTCCCTGACGCTTCGTCGTTAGAAACGGCTTAAATAAATTCTTCAGTACATCAGGGGTCATGCCCGGCCCGGAGTCGCTAATGCGAAGAATCGCTTCGGCGGGCTTTTTGATCGTCTCAATGGTTAAGCGGCCCTGCCCGTCAAGAGATTGCAACGCATTCAATATGATGTTCCAAGCGACCTGGCGTATTTGATCGCCATCCATGGGAAAAGGTTCAAGTCCGGCATCCCAGCGCACTTTCAAGTTGACGCGCCCGAGCAAGCCGTCGTTGGATCGAACCATCCGCACGACCTCGTCTAGCAATTGATTGATATCCACTCGGCCCAACCGGATCTCCCGCGGCTTGGCGAATGCCAAAAAATTAGTCAATGCCTCGTTTAAACGCCGGCTTTCATTGCGTAAAACTTGAAGAACCACGTTTCGATCTTCAGGCGACAGGCTCTCGGACACGATCTCTTTGGCGGCCATCACAATGGAACCCAAGGGATTGCGGATTTCGTGAGCAACCACAGCGGCCATTTCCCCCAAACTGGCCAGGGCCTCGGCCTGGGCCACACGCGCGCGCAGCGCCACATGTTCGGAAATGTCCATCGCATTGGAGACATAACCGGTGATTTCACCAGAGCCGTCACGAACCGCCGTAATGGTCAAAATCATGGGTATTTCCCGTCCCTCTTTGGTTCGATTGATGATTTCCCCGCGCCAAAAACCCGTGGCCGGATTAAGAATGTTGGACCACATGCGCCGATAGAGCTCTTCAGTAGAATGCGGGGAGCGTAAAATTCGCGGTTTTTGCCCGATCGCTTCATCGCGCGAATAGCCATAAACTCGGGTAAAAGCCTCGTTGATATCGAGAATGATGCCATTGCGGTCGCTATAAAACATCACGTCATTGGACCGTCGAAACGCTTCTTCCAAGGTTCGCGCGGTTCGTCCATGGCGCTGCTCCTCACCGATATCGCGCGCTATGATCAAAATGCGGTCTTCGTCCAGTTCGCGGACCAAGGAACCGCGCATCTCCACCTCGATGGGACGGCTCTCTTTTGATCGAAAAACCATGTGGCATGAGGCAAAGGCGCGCGCCCTGATTTCTCTTAAAAACTCAACGCCGCGAACGCGGTCGGCAGGATCATAATAAAAATTAAAAACAGGCCGTCCGATGATTTCCGAAGAAGCATATCCCAATTTGTTCATGGTTGCGGCATTAGCATCTTCAATAACGGCGCTGCCCATATTTTGGACCCATATCATATCAACGGCAGCATCCAGCAAAGCCCGGTATCTTTGTCCTATTTTTTCCCGTTTTCCAATAAGCTTTCTGAAATTACTCACAAGAACCTGTTAGAACATATAAACCCAAATTCCGCACTTGAGGAGGCTTTGCATTGGGAAAACCGGCGTACAAAAAAGTGCGGAATTTCCG
>JACQPE010000075.1 GCA_016207685.1 Elusimicrobiota bacterium
AACCCGCGGGCCCTTGATGATGAGCAGGGGAGCCCGATTCTTAAAACTCTCAATTCTCAACTCGCAACCCGGAGCAGCGTCTCTGGCGCATCAGGTGCCGCGAGCTATGCGAACGGCCGCAACTCTGATTCTATCTGCAGGGATTTTATTGGGCCTTAACTTGGGCCACGCTGTTGCCGGTGATCAGGAGCGTCATCAAAACGTCGGCATGCAGGTGAATTTGTCATTCCCCATGCCGCTCAATGTTAGCACGCTGCGCGCGAGCACCGGGGTTTATGATGGTTGGGCTCAATTAACTTGGCGCGAAGTGGGCGCTTACGGCAATGCGGGGATTGCGAGCACGTATACGATCAGGGTTTCAACGTTGGCCCAAATTTCAACGGACACGGAATTTGACGCGGCCCAGCCGCTGTCCGTGTTTTCAACGGTGACGGCGCCGGCGCCGGGCGCTCCCCGGTCTGATGCGAATTTGTGGGTCACGGGACTCAATGTTGACGTTACCTATTATTTTGCCATCAGAGCGAATAATGCCGATGGCCGGTGGAATTCTTGGTACCGCACACCAGAGAGAAATATCAACATTGATAACTATGCCTATTTACCCAACCGGCCGCCGCAAGCGCCTTTGGGCTTTGATGTCAAAGCCTGGCCCGGCGGCATACGCTTGTCCTGGAAACCGCTGGGTGATTCTGATTTGGCTGCTTACAGAATTTACCGTTCAACTCAGCAGCCGCCGAGCCAGGAGCTTTATATGACGACAACCACCCCTCTTGCCTATGATAGCGATGTCACCGTTGGGACAACATACTACTACAGCATTTCCGCCATTGACCGTTCAGGACTGGAGAGCCAAATTTCATCGTGGGCGCCGGCGATTCCCATGTCGGCCATGCGCGGCCTGGCCGTAAGTGAGACCAGCATCATGTGGCTCTGGAGCGATGTGGACGGGGAAGACGGTTATCGGATATATTCGCCCACCAGCGCCGCAGCCTTATCCGTTTTCGTGGCCAATGCCAATTCCTGGTATGAAACCGGTCTTTCCGTTAATACCCGATACGCCCGCACGCTCCAAGCCTATGACAGCCGAGGGGAGATGCCTTCGGCCATGGCGGCCTATCGTTATACGTTGGCCCGTGTTCCTTCGGGGTTTGCCGTCAAGGAAGTTACAGAAAATACGGTCACCCTTGAGTGGTCCGCCAGCGGTAATCCCGATGGCACAGTTTATTCCATTCGCCGTTCACTTGATGGCTCCAGCTTTGAGGATGCGGTGTCAAGCGTCACTGTCGCTTCCGCGACCATCCGAGGTCTCTCGGGCAATACACTTTATTATTGGAAAGTCCGCGCTGAAAATGGCGAGGGCATCACCACGGAATTCGCGACTGCTGTTTCCACAAAGACCTTGGCCTACGTAGACAAGGTCAAACCCAGGAAAGTTTATGGCTTATCGGCCCAGCCCTTGGACAATAGCGGCGGCATTAGGCTTTCGTGGACGCATGTTCTCTATGACGTTAACGGCGCCACGGAAGCTCTGGCCGGATACAACATCTATCGTTCAACCAGCGGTCTGACGGACGATTTTGTCAAGCGAAACGCTTCCGTCGTCACGCCGAATTACTTTATTGACAGCGTCAGCACGGAGGCGGTCAATTATTACAAGGTTCGCGCCGTGGATCAAAGCTCCAATGAATCTGACGATTCGGCGGTTGTTGATGCCACAAGCTTCATGATTACGATCATCGCCCCGAATGAGCATGCCTTTGTGCAATTGCCCGTTGATTACTTGTTAGCGGTGAAAAACAAGCAGAGGCAGGACCTTGATGTCACAATTTCCAACAAGACCGATGAAGAAAAGGGCGTTGTGTACCGGTCCGAGCAATTTGCGGTGATCAATTCGGAAACAGGGGAAATCGTCAAAGACTTCCTGCTGCCCGAGCCTTCCGCTGAAATTATCCTGAAATACAGCGTGGCTTCAGGCAGGGTGGCCAATGGAGTGGCGGCCAAGGGCGCCGCGGCCAGCGTTTCACCGGAAGCCGTCACCGCGGCGCAAGCAGGGGAAAATTTGGCGCTTTATTGGCACGATGGAGTCAAGTGGATTAAGCTCGGCGGCGACATTGATGCCGCGGAGCAAACCGTCAAGATTAAGGCCGCCCATTTGGGCTCATTCCAGGTCCGCGGGGTCGCGCGTCCGGAAAGTTTCCGCATGGATGCTTCGGGCCAGTCGCATAAGATATTCACGCCCAATGGGGACGGCTGGAATGACCAGGTTCTTTTCCGTTATGAAAACCCCAAAAATGACTTAGTGACTGGCAAAGTTTATGACCTCACGGGCGCTTATGTCGCTGACATGAAACAAGGGACGGAAACGGACTCTCTGATGTGGGATGGCAAGGATGGCCGTGGCGAGGTCGTTCGCGCGGGCATTTATGTCTTCCAGATTGAGGCCGCCGGCAATATTTTTAACGGCACTGTGGTGGTGGCAAAATGATGAAAATAGGTGAGGAGGAGTTATGGCAAGAAAATTAAAGTATTGGATGAGCTTGATGATCGGCATGATGAGCGCGCCGCGTTCATTGTGGGCGCCGCCGTTGGATTTTAATTTTGATCCGTCAACGGGCGTTTCCGGACGGGTGCTGACGCCCAACGGCGACGGCGCCAACGATAAAATTTTCTTTCATTTCAGCAATCCGATGGATTCGGCGGTTGAGCTGACAATTCTGGATCTGATGGGGTCGGTCGTGGCCCAGAAAAAAAGCTCCTCCGGCGATACCAGTTTAACATGGGACGGCCGCGGGCCTTCAGGCGAAGCGGTGCGATCAGGCATTTATGTGTATCAGATCGCAGCCGAAGGAAGAGCCTTTGACGGCGCCATTTTGGTGGCGAGGTGAAATATGAAAAGTGAATATGGAAGATGGAAGATGGAATATTGGAAGTTAGTCTTTAAAGCGCATTATCGCCCTATTGTTTTCCTTCTTGGCTTTCCAGTATTCAATGTTTTACATTCAACATTCGCTCATTGCTCATTTGAGCAGGTTGGCGTCGGGGCGCGGCCTGGGGCGATGGCGAACGCATTCACTGCAATTTCCGGCGATGCGCATAGTCTATTTATTAATCCTGCGGGATTAGGAACCATGACCAGTCCAATGGTCACCTCGATGTATTCGCGGCTTTTTATGGGACTTTCAGATGAGTCCAATATAGGCGTGTCTCTTTTGGGTTATGCCGCACCCCTGGGAACCCAGGGTCAATGGGGAAGCTATGGTTTGGGTTATTGGCGCTTGCGCCTTGATTCGCTATTCACAGAGCAATCCACATCCCTGTCTTATTCTCATCTTTTGCAGGAACGCCCTTGGGGTCAGCTTTATGCTGGGACGACGTTGAAGCTTTTGCAGCGTTCCTATGGCTCAACCGCTGAAACAGAAAATGCGATCAGCCTTTCCGGTTCCGCCCTGGGCAGCGTGGACCCCGTATTTTCTAAGAGCCGAAGTAAAAGCGGAGTGAGTCTTGATCTGGGATTGCTCTATCGCATCAGCGCGTATTATTCTTTGGGTTTAGCCATTCAAAATGTCAATGAGCCCAACATGGCTTTGGAGGCAGGAGCTCAAGATGCGGTCCCGATGACATTAAAATTGGGAGGCGCCTTTAGGGTATTGGGGGCCACATTCGGCGCTGATGTGACGCGCCGGGAAAGTATTCCTGGGTATGTCGATCAGATTGTCGCGTTGGGAGCCGAGCGCACGTGGCTGATGGGTTCGCGCGACGCGATTTCAGTAAGAGCTGGATTTGAATCGGGGAGCCGTGACCTGCAGAAGGCGACACTGGGCCTTGGATATCAATTTTCCCGATTGATAATGAATTATGCTTTTCAGATGCCTCTATCCGGTGTCTCCAAAACGGACGGCCACCACCAGTTGTCCCTATCCTTCCTTTTCGGCTCACCGGCAGATGAGGAGGCGGATATTGAGAGAATGCTGCGGCAAAGCCAGGGGGCCCGCATTCAGGCCGAGCAGGCCTTGACTCAAGCCGTGAGCGCGCGGTTGGCGGCCGAAGAGAAGGTTGTCAGTTTAACTCAAGAAATTGGTCATCTTCGCGCCGGATTAACAACGCAATCCGCTGTTGATGAGGCCGAGCGCCGAAAAAGGGTAGCGCTTGAAGAAGAGCGTGTTGCCAAAGAGCGCGAAGAACAGGCGCGCCGGCAGATGGAGGCGGCTTATAAACTTTCCTGGAGCTATTATCAACGCCGCAGCGCCGGGGGCGCTAAGGCTTCCGAACGCATTGATCTTTTGGAGAAGATTATAATCAAGTATTCGGGCAGCGGCCTTGATCTTAAGGAGGCCGTGCGCGAGCTGGCCAAGCTTAAAATGGCGCGTGCTGAAGTCGTCAAGGAGTTTGACGCCTCATGGGATTATTATGAGCAACTGGCCACCCAAGAGGCGTCCCAGGAAACGCGCATTGAGCTCTTACAAAAAATTATGGAAAAGTATAACGGCAGAGATATTGACCTCTCCGCCGTGCATCAAGAGCTCGAAAAGCTCGGCGTCAAACCATAGCGCGGCCTTTGGCTCAGTGTAAACTCCGGGGCTCGTGGCAATTTGACCCATTGGGGCATTGCGAGATTCCGCCGGAGCCGTGGCAAACTCAAAAAGGATTCTTTCGATGAGGTTGCTTTTTCCGTTGCGAGCCCCAAGCGCGCGCGGTTTCGCAACGTCATGCCGGGCGCCAGGGACTTGGCTTCCAACCGGCAGGGTAGACTGAAAGTTATCTTAGCGGCGATAGGCCTGAGGGAGCTTCGGGGGACCTCCGGAGAGCTGGTGATCGGTATAAGTTTTATGAAAGCATCGAGCGAAGTTTTTTCCAGAAATTTTTTTGTTCTGGAGGAGGCGCCGGAGGATGAAGGGATGGCGTTTTCGGCTCCTGAATCCCCAATGGAGCCGCTAAGGTTGTTGCGCTGGTCGGCATATCCAGTTCGGGAGTTTTCTCCTCCAAAGATGTCGCGGTTTTTGAAGACGTTGACAAATTTTCATGGTAGCTGGGCCATTGATTTTTGAGCGCCATGAGCTCTTCGAGGGCTTTTTGAATATCGGACTCCAGCTTTCCTTGCTCCTCGGATAAGCGATGCGACTTGGATCCCAGGCCCAGGATATGAGCCGTTGGAATTTCTTTGTCTTTATCTGACGATGAGGAAATACGCTTTTGGAATCCCTGGATTAGCGTCCCTAACCGATTAGCGCCGCCGTTTCTGTTTTCTTTTTCATGATGAGCCATGGGTTATCGCTCCGCGCGATTATGACGCCGGATGGCCTTCTTGCTTGGCCCGGTATTCGCGAACGATTTTGTTAACCTCGGATTTAAGAGTATCTTTCAAGGTGTCGAGCTCCATTTGTTTGCGCCGATATTCTTCCTCAAGGCGGTGCCGGCGGTCGGAAATCTCGCGATCTTTTTGGGCGACCGAGTCCCTCTCCTTAAGCAGGGAGCTTTCCTTGGTCTCAAGATCATTTTTGAGTTGGTTATACGCAGCGAGCAATTCGGTTTCCCGCTGGTTGTATTCATGCTCCAAATTAGTCGCGCGAACTTTAAGATTGTCCAACAGCCCCTCATATTTTTTTTGCAAATCGCCGATTTTTGATTGATAGTCTTTTTCCAGAAATTTTGAGCGTTCGGCAAGGGTTTTTTCTTTTTGTTCCAAGGACGCGAGGCGCTCTTGGTGCTCGGCATCCCATTGCTGGCGCTGCTTCGACCAAAATGACTCAGTCGTGGCCTCTTTTTTCTGGAGTTCATCATAAAGCTCTCGCATTTTGGAGGCGTGCCGGGCGTCCATTTCTGTTTCGCGCTTCAACATTTCATCTTTAAGATGATCAAGTTCTTTTTCCTTGGTATCGATAACTCCCCGCAGCTCGCCATTCTTGAGTTCCTCGCGCTTGAGAGACTCCCGCAGCTTGGCCTCTTCAAATTTGAGCGTTTCCTTAAGGGCCGCGACATCTTTATTGGCGCCGTTAATAATATCCTGCATTTTGGACATTTCCTGCTGATGCCTGCTGGATAAGACCTGTTCTAATGTTTGGCGTTGTTCTGAAATAGCTTTTTTATAGCTTGTCATCATTTGTTCGGCGCGCGTGATTTCGCCGCGAAATTCTTCGATTAAAGCCTGAAGCCCGACGGCGGCCACCCGGTCCTCTTCCCAGAGTTTATGGCAGAGGCTGTCAAGCCTTCCCCAAACCTCCGTTAATTTAACGCCATCGCTTCCGATCACTCTTTCTGATTCATTCTGTAATTCTGGCATGGGACTATCCAACCCCCTCTTTTATTTTTTTGACACCTTTATAAACCTGGATTTCTTTCAATAGCTCTTCCTTCACATCTTCGAGTTTAGCCGATTTTTGAGCATAGATGGACTCCAGCTGGGAGCGATGCCGCCGCCATTGTTGGTCCCTCTGGCGCAACTCCTCCTCGCGCAAATGCCATTCTTTCTCTTTTTCCTGCTTGGCAATTTCCAAATCTTCAAGGCGCTTCAAGAGCACGCGCTCCAAGTCATCAAGCTCCTGGCGTCTTTTTTCAAAACTTTGCAGCATCTCTTCCCGTTGGGCCTCAAGCCGGCGCTCGCGTTCTTTCATTTCGGCATCCTTTTGGCTTGAAGCGCGCTCCAGTTCAATGAGGCGATTTTTGTGCTCCACTTCGAGGGTAGAGAGTTTTTTCATGATTTCTTGTTGTTGATCCGCATGGATGCGCATTTGATTTTCTTCGGCGCGCTCCATTTCGAGTTCGAGCGCGCGGCGCTCCTCGATGCTATGAGCCAAATCTTTTTTCAGATTTTGCAGGCGTCCCTCATATTGAACAATGAGGCTCGCTCTAAGATCTTCGGATTCAGCGATGAGTTTTGTTTTAAGCGTTTGGTATTCTTGTTCTGAGCGCAGGCTCTTTTCATTAAATTGGGCCTCGAGCGTCAGGCTGCGGTGCTCCAGCGTTTCTTGCTGGGCTTGAAGTTTTTGGTGGAATTCCTCCTGAAGAGACCTAACGCGCTCTTTTGATTCTTGTTCGGCGCGGTCTTTTTCTTCTTTTAACGATTGGATTTGTTTTGACCATTGGGCTTCTTTAAGCATGGATTCTTGGAGATATTTTTCCTCTTGTTCATGGAGTTGCCTTGTTAATGCCTGGGCCGATTCAATCGCGGCGCTTAATTCCTTATCGAGAAGAGTTTTTTGACGGTCAAAATTGTCACGAAGAAGGCGTTCCATTTGCTGGGCCTGGGATTGAGTTTGATGCAGACGCTCTTCTGTTTGGCGCTTAAGATCAACCGCCGACTGATCAAGTTCTTGGTGGCGTTGACCATAGAGGCTTTCTAATGAATGCTCTTTATGAGCCAGGGCGCTTAAACGTTCTTTGTAGTCTTTTTCTTGCTCGTTGATTTTCTGAACCACTTCTTCATGGTACCTCGCTTTAATCCCGGCCATGGCTTCTTGACTTTCCTTTAGGCGTTCTAAAACGACATTACGCTCCATCGTTAATTTGGAGATCGTTTCTTCAAATTTGGCCAGTTGAGCCATGTGCGACTGTTCAAGTATCTTTTCTCTCTCTTCCGACCCCTTGACATAGGCGCGGCGCTCATGATCGAGTTGCTTGTAGAGATCGGTTTTGAGGCGCTCAAATTCTTGCTCCAAGGCGGCCCGGCGCTGGGCTTGCACGGCTTCCAGGGTCAAGGCGTCTTGTTCGTGTTCGGTCCGCCACTGTTCGCGCGTCGCTTCAATTTTTTGAGCTTTCTCCTTATAGTATTCATCAAGGGACTGGCGGTGATTGAGATTATTGAGTTCTTGGTTTTCGCGCAGGCTCTCGAAGTTTTGGCGCGCCAGGCTCAAGCGTTGGGCGTATTGTGTTTCAAGCTCAAGGAGCCGTTCGTGCCACCTGTCTTGAATTTGTTTTTGGGATCGTTCCAAATCAATGAGCCGTTTTTGGTGCTCTTCAATGAGCCGTTTTTGCAGAGTTTCTAGCTCAAGTTGTTTTTGAATCAAAATGTTGACATCCATTTTTCCTTCGCTCATCATTTTGAATGTGGCGTTGATTTTTTCAAAGAAGACCCCCTGGTCTTCTAGATGATGGGCGCGCTCTTCAAGCGTGCGGCGCAAGGCTTCAAGCTCTTGCTCGCGGGATTTCTGGATGGAGGAAACAGCATCCATTTTAGATTGGAGTTCTTTATTTTCATTCGAGAGTGAGTTGAGCTTTTCTTGGGTCCACTGGAGGGCGACTTTGGCGGCTTCGAGGTTGTTGATGTCGCCAAACATCGGCGAGGAGGATGGCAATTCCGTGCTCATTGCTCTAAAAATAACCCCAGTATTCGAATTTGTCAATATGCAAGTTTCACCTTGCGTAAAAGAGTTTTGGGATGTAAGAACTAATAAGTGGTATGAGCGAAGATCGTCCTATTTCCAGGCAAGGACCGGGCGACGCATTGTTGGATGCGACGCCCGAGGTGCGTCTGATCGAGGCGGAGCGCGCTATTGAGCGCATCGAGAAGCTCATGGCCGGTGATACATTGGAAGAATTATCATTGACGCCTTCGGGTCAAACCGCGTCGAAATTCCGCAAATGGGCGGCTGTTTCCTTGATGAAACGCCTGTGGGCAGGGCTATTCACCGACAAATTCGCCGGCGACCGTTTCAATTCTCTGGGCATGCTGGCAGCCGTTGCCATTGTTTCGGCCGGTGTTGGCGGCGTGACGGGAGCTTTTTTGTTTTCCCTTATTCATTCGAAGAGTCACCGCGGCAAAATTTCTATAGTTTCCGGCATAGCGCCCGAGATGACGCCTGGCAGAGACACCCAGACTTCCGGTGCGCGTGTATCATTGAAAAAAGGCGAGGATATGGTTTCACCCAAAATCCCGTCTCCCCCGACAAGTTCTGCCGTTTCGTCTTTTAAACCGGCTCCGCGAGAGACGGCAACCATGCCCGCTCCGTCACCCGGGCCTGATTCCGGGTCAGAACCGCCCGTCCCATCGCCGGCCGCATCAGGCGCATCGCCTGATGCGACGCCTGCATCGAAGGCGACCCCTTCGGCCGAAAGAAACTCCGCCGCCGTCAAGGCAGAATCCGTCTCTGATCCTGCGCGGGATCAGGCGATGCAGGAAATTAATTTTGCCGAAGAGGTTCTTGGAAGTCTTCGCGCCACTACAAATCCCAAGGACATCTCACAAGCGAATAAGGCTTTGGGCCGGGCCCGCGAGCTGCTTGGATCCGGAAGATATGCCGATGCCGCCAAATTGGCGCGGGAAACCGCGGAGCAACTCTTGGTGGGCGGACAATAGATGAGATTGAGATATTGCGAGATTAAGAGATCGCGGGATTGGGAAGAAAATAAGGATTATCGTAATCCCTCAATTTTTTAATATCGTTTTCTCAATATGAGTATCCGTAACAAGCTGCTTTGGGCTGCCGTGGTGATGGTGTTTATTGTCTGTTTGGTGGGCTGGCTTTTTTTATGGACGCACGATATTGAGCACCGTTACCGAAGCAGCATGGTTGAGGCGACACGAACGGTAACCGAGCTTCGCGAACTTTCCGCTGACGTGGAACGCCAAATCGCCAGGGTTGATTTTTTTTTGGTGACCGGTGATGTTCAAGAGAGGGAAGTCTTCGAAAGCTTGAGCCGTCTCAATAACAAGCGTCTTAAGGAAACGCAGGGTATCCCTTGGGAATCCCTTTATACCGATGTTGTCGCCCAGGCCCGCTTGCTATTCAGGGGCGCCAAAACCGGAATGGGCGCGCCTTTGTCCTTGCGCCGGGATTATATGGCCAGGTCTGGAGGCCTAAGGCGCCAATTGCGTGAATATTTGGAAGGCCGGATTGCTCATGTTGAAGAACAGCGGGTTAAAACGGAGGACACGCTGGAAAAATTGGAATGGGCGAGCATTCTCATCGTGGTGTTTGGGGTGATTTTAGCCGTGGTGATGAATATTTATATTTACCGTTCGATCATTTATCCTTTGCATACGCTAAAGGAAGGGGTTTTGGCTTTGGGTCGGGGCGAGTCTGGAGTTCATGTCATTCTTCGAGGTCATGATGAGTTTGCCATCCTGGCTCGTTCTTTTAACGAGATGGTTATTAAGCTCAAGGAATTGGACCAGATGAAACAAGATTTTACGGCTTCGATCACGCACGAATTGCGTTCGCCCCTTTCCGCCGGGCAGTCATTCTTAAATACCATGCTGGCTGATTTGGATATTTTGAGAGTGTCGTCCAACGGCGTGACGGCGGAGGATTTAGACCGATGGAGAAAATTTTTGGAGCGTTTGAAGGCCAATATGGATTTGCTTAGTCGCTTTGTGACGGATATGCTCGAAGTCGCTAAGATTGAGCGCGGTAAACTTGAATGTCATTTGGGCCAGGCCGACGTCCGTCCCATGCTGCGTGAAACCGCCGATTTTTTCCAAGAGAAAGCGCGCCAAAAGCAAATTGTGCTGCGTTCGGCGATTCCGGAAAATTTACCCATTTGCCTGGCCGATTTGGATAGAATACGCCAGGTGGTGGTCAATTTGGTGGATAATGCGCTGAAATTCACGCCGCGCGGCGGTGTCGTGGAGTTGGAGGCTCGCGCGGGGGGGCCGGGGTTCGTGCGCATTCTCATCAGGGACAGCGGGCCTGGCATACCCAAGGAATACCGCTACCGATTATTTCACAAGTTTGAGCAAATCAGGGAATCTTACCGTTATGCCGAAGGCGCCAAGGGAACGGGTTTGGGATTGGCCATTTGCAAGGCCATTGTTGACCTTCATGGTGGGACAATAGGCGTGGAGTCGCCCGGGGCCAATCAGGGATCTATTTTTTATTTTACGATCCCCGTCATCGTCAAAGGGGCTTTGGCTCATGCCTAAAGTGTTGGTTGTTGATGACGAGTCTGATTTTCGAATGGTCCTGGTGCATATTTTGGGGCGGGCAGGATATCAAGTGGTCGAAGCCAAAGACGGTGTTGAAGGATTTGATTTGGCCCATCGAGAACGGCCCGACTTGGTGATTGTAGATTGGAATATGCCCCGAATGACGGGCATTGAAATGTGCCAGGCTCTTAGGCGAGATCCTGATTTTGAAAAAATCGCCATTATCATGCTTACCGTTCGGCAACTTGATACCGACCATGCCGAAGGTGTTCATCGGGGGGCCGATCTCTACCTGACCAAGCCCATTGAACCTGTGGAACTTTTGAACCGCATTAAGGCACTGCTGCGTCATCTATAAAAGAAGTTCAATAGTTATTGAGTTATTGTGCTATAGAGTTATTCAGATAACGCAATAACGCAATAACACAATAACTCTATGAGCCCAAATTCCGCATTTGAACAGCCTTTGCATAGGGGAAACACGCGCACAGAAAAATGCGGAATTTCCGGCTACGCCGGT
>JACQPE010000076.1 GCA_016207685.1 Elusimicrobiota bacterium
CCATAAGAAAGGCCGAAAAAAGCCGACAGGGCCGAAGTCGTCCGGGAGCTTTGGTTGCCGGTGTACGAATTAGGAAAATCGCTTGAAGAAAGCTGCGCCTCAAAGAGCGTCCCGTCCGGATTTCCATTTCGATTCCAAGAGACTTCCAAAAAAAAATAACTGACTGATGAAATTGCGATGGAGGCCGGCGCCGCAGGCAAAGTCACCGTTGAGCCCAATGAGGTGAAACTCGTGGTGCTTCCCTGGATGTAAGCCGCGGCCCAGGCGTAATGGGTTACATTGGGACTTAAACCGGTAATCACAGCGGAAATGGCTGTTGTGGCCGATGACACAAAAGCCGCGGATTCGCTGGAGTAACTTGCAATTTTAACGATATAACCGACCGATGAACCGTTATACCCCGATATGGCGGAGCCCGACGTCCATGATACCGTGAAACTCGAAGTTTGAACATTGGAGAATAGCGGCGTTGCCGCAGATGGAGCGATTAGACCCACGAGGGTTATTGTTGAGATCGTCTCTCCCATTGATGTCAAACCCAAGCTGTTAATGGCTGCAACCCGGATAAAATAAGTCGTTCCCGCGCTTAAATCCGACAATGCGGCCGTGGTCACCGCAACCGTGGCGCTTGTGGTCGCGCCGGAGAGGGCCCAATAATCCAAGCGATAATTCGTCCCTGCAGAATTAGTGTTCGAGGACCACTGAATCGCCGCGGAGCTTTGCCCAACGCCAAGAAGCGTTAAACCGGTCGGCGGCGCGGCCAGCGTATACAATGAAACCGCCGTTGATGTGGAAGCGCCAAAAGCATTGTAGGCGGCCAGCCTGCGGCCATAGCTCGTATTGGTCGAAAGGCCCGTTTCCGTCCAAGATAACTCCGTCAAATTGCCCGAGAGATTATTGCTGCTCGCGTCAACCACGCGAAACCCGTCTTCATGAAGATTTTGATAGCTCCAACTCCAAGTGATCGAGGATGCGCCCAAAGCAGCGGCTGCTGACAATGCCGGGGTTCCCGCTAGGGTCAAATTGAATTTGCCAAGCCAAATATCAGCGGAAGATCCCTGCGTGCTTGTATAAATGATTCCGCCGGCATAGGCGCTTCCCGATTGATCGATAACCATATTAGCGGCGCTGTCATAGTAATTGCCCGGGCCGTTGTACGACCCGGACGATTTAAGGGTAAGCGATGAAGAAAACTTCCCAAACCACAAATCGTAATTTTGCGATGAATCATAAATCGTTCCCGAGACATAAACATTGCTGGCAGCGTCCACGGCAACGCCCCTGGCGGAATCAACGCTGTCTCCGGGACCGTTGAACGTGGCGCTTGACAGAAGATTAAGAGAGCCGTCAAACTTTCCGATCCAAATATCGTCAACACCGGAACTCATCCCTTGCGAACCGGCCACGTAAACATGGCTGCTTAAATCAAGCGCGATGGCGTTGCCCCTGTCATCATAATTGCCGGGACCATTAATCGTCCGGCTCGATACCAGCGCCAATGAAGAATTAAACTTCGCGATCCAGATATCATTATTATTGCCCGGCGGCGCATGCGAATCCCAAAGATACCCTGTGGCATAAACATTATTTTCGCCGTCCAAAACAATATCGGAAACCGTTTCGAAACCATTGGAAAATCCACGAAAAACAAAACTCGAAACAAATACAAAATTGGAATCATATTTGGCCAGCCAGCCATCATTGCCCGTATCTCCGGCCGCCACCGAAATGGCCGTGGTCGTGTCAATCGTGCCACCGACATAAATACTGCCATCGGTCCCAACGGCAACGGCTTGCCCGTAATCATAATGGCTCGCTCCGGAAGGACCACTAACGGTTAAGGATGAAACAAGGGTGAGCGACGAATTGTATTTGGCGATCCAAATGTCAAAACCCGTATTCGTTTGGCTCGTGAAGCCCACGACCCAAACATTGCCGTTTGGGTCCACGGCAATATCCGAGGCCGTATCCTGCTTATCGCTGACGCCATTTAAAGTCACGCTCGCAATCAACGTCAAAGATGAATTGAATTTCCCGATCCAGGCATCGGGAGATGCGCCGCTGGCCGTGGAAATGTAGCCCGCGGTCCATATATTACCGCTTGAATCTAAAGCAATCTTGTTCAAGGAGTCGCCCGCTCCGCCGGCGCCATTAAAAGTCGCCGTCGAATAGGAATGCCACGCCCATGAACACGGAGCATGGGACAAAATTAAAAAACCGAAAGAAAAGACCCATTTTGCCCAAAATCTCATCTCGTTGTTTTTATATCAAAAACAGTCGCCAGAAACGCTAAACTAATCTAAAAATGGAAATAAAAAATGCAGACTCAGGACTTTCCTCTCCCGCGTCATTGCGAGGGCCCGCGGCAATCTCATCAGAGGAAGCTTCCTTCTTATGAGATTGCTTCGCTGCGCTCGCAATGACGGATTGGGAAAATTCTGCCCAGGCTTTCTTTTGACCATGAACCTATTGCTTATTTGCCCAAGGCCCTCCATTGCCGATAATTTCGATCAAAGCCACAGCCTTTTAAGCCAGGTTCTCAAAGAATACATCCATGATGGTCTTGTCAACTATAAAAAACTCAAGGATAACCCGAAAAAACTCGACCACTATATAAAAGAGCTTGATGCCGTCCAAAAATCCGATGTCTCCTCCTGGAGCAGGAATGAAAGGATCGCCTTCTGGATCAACGCCTACAATGCGCTCACGATTAAAGCCATCATTGACCACTATCCCGTCCAAGCGGCGCCCCTCTCCTTCGTCAACGGACCCAAAAACAGCATCCGCCAGATTCCAGGGGTTTGGGATAAGCTCAAATTTCACGTCATGGGCCGCATCTTAAGCCTGGACGAGATCGAACATGACATCTTGCGCCGTCAATTCAAGGAGCCGCGAGTCCACATGGCTCTTGTCTGCGCCTCCATAGGCTGCCCCTCGCTTCGCGAGGAGGCTTACACAGGAGCCCAGATGGAAGATCAACTGGAAGACCAAGCCCGGCTCTTTTTGGCCAATCCCAAAAAATTCAAAATAATTCACAAGAAAAACATGGTACGCCTAAGCGCCATTTTCAAATGGTTTGGTGATGATTTCGTTGAAAGCTACGGCCCGTCAAGCGGATTTTCAGGTCACCCCAAAACCATGCGCGCCTCTCTCAACTTTATCAGCAAATACCTCAAAGCAACCGATCGCGAATTTCTGCAAAAAGAAAAATACCGCGTCAAATGGTACCGCTACGATTGGACTCTGAACGATTTTCCTTCCACTCCCAAAGCGCCCAAAAAAACCAAAAAGTAGGGCTGGGGCAAATGGCAAATTGAGAAATTGCCCAGCGGAATCTGGGATAATGCAAATCCTCCGGCTTAAAAAAAAGGGGGAGATCGAGTCTCTCCGTTTTATAGTTCGCCGTTAGCGGCGATTACTGGATGCCTAGGAGTTCGACGTCAAAAATTAAGTCGGCATTGGGAGGGATGACGCCGCCGGCGCCTCTTTGGCCGTAGCCTAGGGCCGAAGGAATGTAAAGACGGCGCTTGCCGCCCACTTTCATGCCGGCAACACCCTCGTCCCAACCTTTGATCACTTGACCCACGCCGATCGTAAAAATAAACGGCTGGCCCCGGTCAACGGAGCTGTCGAATTTCTTGCCATCGGTCAAGGTCCCGGTGTAATGCACCGTGACGCGCTGGCCTTTTTGCGGCGACAAGCCGCCGCCCACAACCGAATCTTGATATTTCAAACCTGAAGCCGTCACGATCTCTTGGGACACGGCAGGGGTGGACACGGGAGCCTCCTTATTACTCATGCCGCTTTTATTGGCGCAAGCCGCCAAAAAAAGAACGGCTGTTGCGGCGAACCGAATTTTCATCTGAATGAGTTTATAATTTTACGCCGTCAAACGTTTGATCAATTTATGAGGACATCAACCCTGGCATCAGGCATGGCCATTTTTTACTCCCGCCAATGCTTCCGGGGCCGCGCCGCCGATGACGCTGACGAAGGCGGCGCCATAGCGCCTCAACTTATGATCGCCCACGCCTTTGACCCGGCGCAAGGCTTCGATCGTTTGCGGTTTTAAGGCAGCCATCTCAACAAGCGCCGCGTCGTGAAAAACCAAATAAGGCGGCACGCCTGATTTCTCCGCGATTAAACGGCGCAATCGGCGCAATCGCTCAAAAAGCTCTTGATCAGGCGGCAACCCGGCGCCTGCGGCCTGGGCCAGGGCGCTGGGCTTTTTCTTCGCGCGCGCAGGCGGCGACACGGGGACGCTCAAACGCGCCGCGCCGCCGTCCCGGCAAAAAACTTTTCCCTCTTGAGTGATGCTTAAAAGCGGGTACTCGCGTTCTTCGACAACTTTAAGAAACCCCTGAACAATGAGCTGATCAATCCATGACCGCAGGGTCATTTGAGATTTCTCTTTAAGGGCGCCAAAAATATCTAATTTGTCATGACCGTTGCGCTTAACGCGCTCATCGGCGATGCCCAAAAGAAGCCCGGCCACGTAACCCGTTCCAAAACGGCCGCTGGCGCGATCAGCGGCCATTAAGATTTTCTTAGCCGTCAGCGCAGCCTCATCATCGGGCAAGCATTGCGTTTCGCCCAAACAAACGTCGCAAGCGCCGCACGCCGTTTGAGTCCCGTCCAGAGGATAATTCGCGCCAAAATGTTCAGCTAAAATTCGGTGGCGGCACAAAGGCGCCACGGCGAATCTGCCAATTTCGCGAAGCTGGCGCTCCATGGCCCGCTCGCGCTCCGGCGCCAAGGGGCCGTTCATCAGCGCCAAACCTCGGTGACGGACCAAATCCGAAGCTGCGAATAGCAGCACGCATTCGGCCTTGAGCCCATCGCGGCCGGCGCGGCCGGATTCCTGTTGGTAATGCTCCACCGACCGCGGCGCATTGGCATGAACAACGTAGCGAACATTCGAACGGTCAATGCCCATGCCAAAAGCGATCGTGGCCACGATGACATCAAGCCGCTCATTGACAAAATCATCCTGGGCCCGGCGCCTCTGATCAGCCGGCAGCCCCGCATGATACGGCGCCGAGGAAATTCCCTCTTTTTTAAGGCCGGCGGCCAAACGCTCCACATCGCTTCGGGTTTGCGCGTAAACAATGCCGCCTTCGCCCCCGTGACGGCGCACGACGTCTAACACTTGGGCCGATTGATCCCGGCGGCCAAAAGCCCGATACACCAAATTGGGCCGGTCCGGATGACCGATGAAACGCGCCGGGTCGCGCAACAAAAGCTGCGCGGAAATGTCATCCTGCACCGCGGGCGTGGCCGTCGCGGTTAATGCCATACGCGCGGCCCCGGGAAATCTCTCCAATACTTTGGCCAATTGCCGGTATTCCGGCCTAAACTCATGTCCCCAATGAGATACGCAATGAGCCTCGTCCACGGCCGCCAAAACAACGCGCGACGCCAGCGTCTCAACCAGGTCCCCCACAAGCAGCCGTTCAGGGCTCACATAAAGAAGCTCTGTTTCCCCCTTCAAAAGCCGCCGGTAACTCTCGTTGCGGTGATTAGCCTCAAGATTAGAATGCAGCGCGTCCGCCACCAGACCCGCCTCCCGCGCCGCAGCCACCTGGTCGTCCATAAGGGCGATCAGAGGCGAAACAACAAGAACGAGCCCTTGTCCCGTGGCCGCCGGAAGCTGGTAGCAGAGGCTCTTGCCGCCGCCGGTTGGAAGAACGACCAAGGAGTCGCGGCCGGAAAGCGCGGTCTCTACCGCCTCCCGTTGCAATGCCCGAAATGAGTCATACCCCCACCGCTGCTTAAGAATTTCTTCAAGACGAATCATAAAATTCAAAATGTCGCTTCTTTGAAATGTATCATGCGGGGATGACAAAAGCGAAAAACCACCTGCCCCGTTCCCCAACCAGTTCCAGCCTACAAAAAAAACTTATCATTTCCCATCTTTTTCTCTCACATGGTTTGTTGACTGGACCCCAATTGCCAATGGTGAGCGAGCGGTAACTTAAACTATCTCCTCACGAAACGATCAGGGCTCGCCGTTCACGTGTTCGAACTTCACCGGCCGCATGGAGAAAACGGGGGTCGCCATCAGCATGGACGGATCCAGCTGGTCGAACCTGGGTTAAATAAAGTTACCCAGGGCCGAAACGATGCGATAGCCATGTCATTCATGATGGCAAAATTGTTGCATAAGAGAAATCATTTATGCACCCTAATTACGGACAAAAAATCTGCAAATCCGTGTTAATAGGCTATCCCAAGCCGGTCGCTACGCGCTTCAGGGGATGGCAGCCTTGGCTAAAAGGAAAAAGCGGCCTTTGCATGCTGGGGATCATCGCCAAGACGACCCGCATGCCTGCCTCTTTCTTGGCCAAAATTTTTCAAAGGCTTTCGCGCGCGGAACTTCCTAATGCCTGATATATTCAAATCTGTCCAATGATGGGAGAATAAGTATGGCGAAAAAAACCGGCATTGATCAAGTATCCGGGTATTATCAGCAGGATCACCGCGAGATTGACGAGCTATTCCAAGGCGCTGATTTTGAATCCCCGGCGGATGCCTTGCCGGTCTTTAAGGAGTTTGCCAGGCGCCTGGAGCGTCATATCCGATGGGAGGAAGAGTTGCTATTCTCCAGGGTGATACAAAAAGAGCCCATGCTGGAAATGGGCCCCATCCGGGTGATGCGGGAGGAGCACCGGCAAATCCGGCGCTTGCGCGACGAGGCGATTGAGGGGCTCAAAAAAGGCGACGGCAAACCGGCTGCCTCCGCCGCGAATCAAATGAAAAATATCCTTATGGATCACAATCGCAAGGAGGAAGGGGTGCTCTACCCTGCTTGCGATCAGCTCCTGGGCACAGGCGAAAAGGAGCGCCTTTTCGATGAAATGGAAAGACTGGGCGGGTAAATACTCCAACTTCTTTTTATTGGCCGCGATCATCTATCTTGTGCTCGCCGCGCCGTTGGGGCTTATCATGATTTTGAGTTGGATGGGCGGCGAGTGGAAAGGATGGGAATATTATCTCATCCCATCACACGCCCATCTGATGCTCTTGGGATGGGTTTCCATGACCATCTACGGTATGATGTACCGCATTATACCTGCTTTCTTTGGGCGTAGGCTCTATTCTGAAAAACTGGCTTGGATTCATCTGCTGATAGCGAATGTGGCGCTTGTGGGGATGGCGCTGTTTTTCTGGCTTAACCGCCGGCAAGAAGGACAATGGGTCGCATGGCTTGCACTATCAGGAAGTATGCAATTTGGCGGAATCATAATTTTTGCCTTCAACATGTTTGCCAGCGTAATCGCCGGTGAAACGAAATTGCCGTAACAACGAGCGTATCCGGCCAAAACCCAGCGCTAGCCATCCAGGAACATATCTTGTCCCTGCCGCCATCCGTGCGGATGGGTCCTTATCGAAGTCAATAAATCGGGTGGGATTGGTCTCGCCGCCCTAAGCCGGAGCCATGAGCCCAAGGATCCCCGCGCTCCACGATCTAAAAATAAATCGTCTCATTTTTGCTTTCTCAATTGCTTAATCATAGTTTTCCGGTTGAGATCCCGCTAAAACCTCGTTGAAATTGTCAGAGACAGCGCCACGGCCGCGTCATCGGTCTCGGATGTCTCTTTAGGTTTCTTGACGGCGGAAACATTGCGCGCAAACCAGAAGAAAAAGCGCGACTCCGAACGTGCAGATGACCGTGGAACCCGTCGGCAAGTCGAATCTATACGAGGCGCACATCCCCGCCAGGCTCACGACGGTTCCCATCAACCATCCGATGGCCAGTCGCTGCGCCACTTTGTCGGAGAATAACATCGCCGCCACCGACGGCACGATCAGATAGGAGAATACGAGCAGGACCCCGGCAATGGCCACGGAAGAGGTGACCACGACCCCAAAGGTGGCGTAGAAAAGAAAATCCCACCATCGAATGTTGTAGCCAAGACGCAAGGCTTCCTCGGGCTTAGTTGAAATGGTCAGGAAAGGCTTTCTCCAGAGCCAATGGAGAAAGCCGATCAGCGCGTAAAGAACGCCCATCTTAATCACTTCCCACGGGCTGACCGACAGGAGGTTACCGACCAGGAGATGCTTTATGTGCTCCGAGCCTTCCGGCAGCCGGTCCATAATGAGGATCGCCGCCGCGGCGCTCACCG
>JACQPE010000010.1 GCA_016207685.1 Elusimicrobiota bacterium
CAGCAAATCGTCAAAATCCAATCGGTTCATGGCCAAGAGCCGGCTTTGATAATGGGCCTGGGCTTCGTTTTCAGGAGGGAAAAATCGTTCCTTGCGCCGGCTATTGGCCTCTAGAAATTTTCTTAAATCCTTGCGGCTGACCAGCGAGCGGGCCAATCCCAATTTTTCTTCGTCCGTGGCGATGATCCAGTCTTTTTTTGGAAAATAATCTTCGGCCTTGAGAATCCTTTGAGCCGCCGCATGAAAAGTTTGAATCCAAAAATTTTGCCGGGGTGCCGTTGATTGATCTATTAAATCAACGACCCGTTCTCTTAGCTCCTGGGCCGCGTTCTTGGTGAAGGTGACGGCGAGAATGTTTTCAGGCGCCGTTTTTTTCTCTTGAATCAAATAGGCGATGCGGCTTGCCAGCGTCCTTGTTTTGCCCGTGCCCGGACCCGCAATAATGGCCACAGGGCCGTCGGCGCCCAAAACGGCCTGCCCCTGGCGTTCGTTTAATCCCGCGAGTTCCATGGGAGCAGCGCTATAAAAGCATCAATTCTTGATTGACCTTGAAATCATCCGGCTTCAAGACCTTGATGATGCCATATTCGCCGTCATAGCCTGGTTCCGGGGTCACTTCCTCCCGGCGCATGCGGCTGATGGCGAGTCCCAAAAGTCCGCTCTCGCGCTCGATTTGCCCAAGAGGCAGCTCCCGCAAAATAAAAAGCTCGCTGCCGAATAAATTAATCAGGCGGTGGTATTCTCTGTCCACTTTGACGCTTTGAGGTCCCACTCGCTGGACCTGGGCGATTAGTTCTTTTAAGGGGATCAGGTATTCAAAACCCGCGGCTTTGGGCGGCCGTTGAGACTTGGGTCGGTCAGCAAGCTTATTAACGCGGTGCAAAACGCCCACGGTCACCGGTTTGCCGCAAACAGGACACAATCCTTGGCGGCGCAAAGTTTCCTCGGGCTCCAGGCGGACCTTGCAGTTTCTGTGGCCGTCCACATGGTATTTCCCCTCTTCGGGAAAAAACTCCAGGGTTTTGAGCGTGCGCCCGGGACCCTGGCGCTTTAGAGCTGAAAAAATTCCTTGATAGGAAAGCTCAGTTTCCAGCACATTGGCCTCGCGCGCGAGCTTCTCCAGCGAGTGCGCGTCCGAGTTGGATATGAGCGTGATATTGTCTAGCCCCGAAAGCCGCCAATTCATCGGCGGGTCCGAGGAAAGACCTGTTTCAATGGCGAAAATATACGGGGTCAAATCATCAAAACATTCCTCCAAAGAATCGAAGCCGGACTCCGATCCGAAAATCGCGAAGTGCGGCGTCCAGGCATGGGCGGGGATGAGATGAGCCTGCGGCGAGGCCTCAAGAACGATTTCAAGTAAAAGTTTCGAATCGAGCCCCAAAATCGGCCTGCCATCGGAGCGGATATTGCCGATTTTTTCCAAACGCGCGTTGATTTTTTGAGCCGCCTCAAACGATTCGCAAAAAACCAAATGGTGGACTTTCCGAACTCGGCCGTTTTTCTTATAAATACAGCTAATCTCAACGCTCAGCAAAAACCGCATCGCCGAACGGCACGAAGGCGGAATTTCCTTGTCGGCCTTGGCGGCCAGGTCCTTATTTAAAGTGAAAAGGCCCTCTTCGGCGGGTTCGAGCTTTTCTTTTAACTCCGCCATCCATTGGGGATGCGTGAAATCGCCGGTAGCCAAAACCGCAACGCCCTTGCGCTGGCACCACTGATAGAGCGACTCCGGCTTTAACTCCTTGCTGCACGCCCGCGACAAATAAGAATGGATGTGTAAATCCGCAATAAGATTCATGGTTTTTCCCTGGTGTTGTGATTCCAACGCTTCTTGGCTCATCCCAGGTTCCGTCATTCTCGCATAGGCGGAAACCCGGGCCTGGACCCCCCCGCTTTCGCGGGTGACGAATGTAAAAGGACTTATAGATCACTACACTAAGGCCTGACTCTATTATGGCAGATTATGCCGGCCATCAGGACAGAATAGGACCCCTATTGTTGACGGCCGGTGTTTTTGTTGTTGTGATGAAATTTGGGCCATGGGGCGGAGATGGAAAGCCCCGGGCTGTCGGTCCGCACGGCCAAAAATGCGCCGTAGGTCAACCCCAAATACATGGTTCCGTCAGAAGCAATGGCCGGCGACGACCAGTTGGCGCCGGAATAGGGATAGCTGATGCAATCATCATCTTTCCATTTGATTGTTCCCTCCGTATCAACCCAGATTCCGCAGTTGCGGAATCTTCCTCGCAAGAGCTCGGAGGGGCTGCGCCCCGGATTACCCTGGGGGATTGTTCCGCAGCCCCGCAGACAGTGCTGCGGGACCCTGAAGCGCCGCAGGCGCGATGGGAGCGGAACAATCCCCCATCGGCGTAGCCGGAAATTCCGCATTTTTCTGTGCGCGTGTTTCCCCTATGCAAAGGCTGTTCAAATGCGGAATTTGGGATCAAAGACATAGATAACTTTCGCCTCATTGGCAAAATAGATAGTTCCATTGGCGCCAATCGCCGGTGTTGAATAAACCCGGATTCCGCAGTTGCGGAATCTTCCTCGCAAGCCCCGCAGGTGGCCCCATGCCGGAGGCCTGGGACCCATCGAGCCCCGGAGGGGCGAGGGGAACTGCGGGACCCTGAAGCGCCCGAGGCGCGATGGGAGCTCGGGGGGCGC
>JACQPE010000003.1 GCA_016207685.1 Elusimicrobiota bacterium
CGTCTCGAGCAACTCGGCCACGGGAACGTTCACGAATGGACCCCTGTGGGTCCCCGGTCCTTCCGGAAAGGCGCTCAAATTCGACGGCTCCAACGACTATGTGACAGTGCCCAATTACGCGGCCATAAATTCACCTACCAACATCACGGTTCAGGCCTGGGTCAAAACCAATAATACCGACCAAACCGACGCGATCATCGCGAGCAAACACGTGGGCGGCAATGAATCATGGGCTTTGGCTCTTGACAATGGAGGCAGCACCATCACATTCCACACGGATGGCCAGCCCGGCAATATAATCAGCGCTTCCAACGTAGTTGTGGCGGACGGTAGGTGGCACCACATTGCGGCAACGCGCGACAGTTCTAACGATAAAATCTATCTTGACGGGACTTTGCTCTTCACCAAATCGGCCACCGCCTTCCAGAACAACAACAATCCCATCAATATCGGCGGCTCCCCCAATGACGGCAACTACTTCAACGGTTACATTGACGAAGTCAAAGTCATGAACATCGCGCTCGCTGACAACGACGTTGCCACTGAATACAGGAGATCGCGCTATTTCATTCACGAGGTCAAAGTATCCACAAACGGCAGCAACGGCCCCTTTGCGTCCGTTGCCGGCGCTTCCATCGCAGTCACCGGGGTTGACGGGAGCACCACCACGCAAGACCTGACCGCGGAATTGGGTTCGGCTCTGACGCTCTCCACGGGAACCAACAATAGGGTTCAAATCATTATCAAAGATCTGGCCGGAAACACGACAAGCAATATCTATGTCGTCAATGTAGACACCGTAGAGCCCACGGCACCCACTTCCCCGGGGGCCATCAGCCCGCAAGCGCGGGATTTGCGGGTTTCCTGGACCAACGGAGCGGACAGCGTCTCCGGCCTCCATGCAACGGCCACGGCCGTTGAACTTTCAACAGTCGGCGTTGGAGGCCTATTCCTAAGTTCATCAGGCTGGATATCCTCAACTTTAAGCAGTTACACCTTCTCCAATTTAACAGGAAACGCCACCTACTACGCCCAAATCCTGCACCGGGATGCCGCGCTGAATGTATCCGCACGCGCCTCTTCCTCGGTTTTTGTCGCGCCGGGGGTTCACGCCGTCTTCACGGACACGGCGCCCGCGACCATTGCTCAAGCGGATACGAAAGCCTTTTTGAAAATCCGGCTCTGGACAGAAACTGGAACAACATCTTATTTCTCCGGAATCACGGTCAATCATTTCGGAAATTCTCCAAGCAACGCTATTACGGATGCAAGCATATGGTATGACACCGATGACAACGGCTATTGGACATCAGATGGAGATGTCCGGATCGGCAATCTGGCGTCCATGTTGAATAGTTCGGCCACGGTTACCATCAATGCCGGACAGTCGCAGGCTGACTTAAACACAAGCACAAAAACCTTCTTCCTGACAGCCAAAGCAGCGCCCAGTAGTTATCCCAATAACAGCATCGCCCTTCGCATCGCTGAAGTGGGAAGCTTCAGTTTCTTCGCCAACGCCCGCTTGCGCACGGACAACACCCTGCCTTTTAGCTCGACTGTTTCCACGGTCTCTGATACGGCCAGCATTATCAGCGTTATTTCAACCGCAACCCTGGCGCCGGCGGAAACCTATACCGGAGAAACAGGCGTGGCTTTGATCAAATTTCGCGCTTCCGTTAATAACGGCACAGCTGAAATCAGCTCCATCACTCTCCAGCGAACGGGGGACTCAACAGACAGCGATATTCTTAGCGTCAATATCTTCAGGGACACTGGGGATGGGAATTTCACTCTTGGAACGGATATTCTACTGGGCAGCGATCAATCGTTCATCTCAGGGATTGCCACCTACAATGTCACCCACGCCCAACAATCCACCCGGACGATCACCTCTGGCACGCCGGCAGATTTTTTTGTCGTGGTTGATGTGGCTGCCGGCGCCTCGAATGGAAAAACATTGGGCGTAAAAATTTCCACAACGACGTCTTTTTTGTGGAAAGGCGCCTCCGACGTCACGGCCTCCTCCGCGACAATCCCCATTGCCTCATCATCCACCGTCATCCGGGCGGCGATTCCTTCGGTGACCTCGAAAAAATCCTCCTCCACGTGGTACGGCGATCCCTTTTTCGAATTCACCGGCAATCAAGGAAGTCAAAACGTTGACTATATCCGCTGGGTTTGGGATCAAAATGCCACTAAAAGTTGGAGTTTCGATGAAGGAACCCAATGGACGAGTGGCGTCCTAACAACCACGGCAAACGCCTCCGGATCATGGTACCTGCACGTTCAGGGCTATAAAAGCTCCCCAAATACCCAGGGCGGCGCCAAAGACTACGGGCCCTACTATATTGATATGACTGCGCCGGTTTCCTCAAACGTTCAATGCCTCAAAAAAGACGGGGTCACATATATCTCATGCTCGGGCAGCGTTGACATCTCCACGCCCACCATCAGGGAAAGCATCCAAGACTCCAATTCCGGCTTGGCCATCGGCCATCAGCCCTTGAGCGTCACATCAGGCACGGTCCTTTACTTGAACTTCGAGGAATGGCCGCCCGTGGATAAATCAGGATACAATCAGGTTGTCATCACAACGGCCACGGTAGGCCAGCCTGGCCCAACCCTTGCGGTCTCCACCGGACGTTTCAACGGCGGCATGTCTATACCGCCCGCCGGCAACCAGGGGGGCTTGCTAGTTTCCACCATGAGCCAGCTCGCCAATGCGACCGCCGTGACTGTTGAAACTTGGTTTCAATATGCCACCAACGAAAATTTTTGTCCCGCATATCTTTTTGCGTTCCAGACCCATGCCACAAGAAGTCTTTATGCGAGTCTAAATCAAACCCAAACCAGCTGCTCGGGAGCCAATGGTATAGGCGGCGGCCTGCAAGCCGGCTACAGCACCGATGTCGCTCTCTCCAGCGAACCTCATACAAGCATCAACACCTGGTACTATTTGGCCGTGACTTTCAACGATGCCACAAACAAGGGAACGGTTTATCTCAATGGCCGTGAAATCTCAACGGGGACTTTTGACGACACTGAAACACTTCTACGCTATCTCTATATCGGCACGTACAATACCGGCGCCCCGGGCTACTATGTGCAATGGGGGCCGCGTGGCGGCATCATGGACGAATTCAGGGTTACGGCGCGCCTTCTTTCGGCTGATGAGATCGCGGCCAATTATTTCTCCGGGGCGCGCAAGTTCACGCGGGACGGCGGCGCAACATGGATTTACGATCCCTCCACTTACACGAAAACAGGCGCCGTTGGGGTCAATGCCACCAATGGCACGACCGTGGTTCAGACGGCAACAGGAACGGTTAACTTCTGGAATGCCCATGCCTCCAATAATCAATTTGCCTATCTTTTCCGCGACCAGGTCGGCAATGTGTATCAAACCGCAACCACGGTCAACATTCCCTACGCAGCGCCCACGTTTACGAGCATCCAAGCCGAAGCCAAGGATAACGACGGCTATACAGCTTCCGAATCCGGCGGGATACTGACCGTTAACGACTTGACTCCCAACATCCGTTTTACCGCGACAAGCCAAGGGCCCGCGGCATTGAGAATTTCATCAGCGCCTGTTTCCATTTCATCCGACACGGTTCTTTTCCTTGACTTTGAGGAATGGCCTCCTTTGGATAAGTCAGGTCATGGGAATCATCCCACGCAGATTAAGGGTAATGCCCAGCAAACTGGAAGCGGGCACAACGCAGGCGGCTTAGCTTTAGACGGAAGCGGGGATTACCTTGTCATTCCCCCCAATCCAGATTTTTACTCTTTGTCTTTTACCGCTTCTTTTTGGTTCAAAGGGCCAACCGCCTCAGGCAACCAGTATTCGTTCGGCCAATATAACGGGGCGAACGCGACTTTCATACTTGCTCTGGCTATTGATGTCTTAGGTAACACGCCCGGCTTTTATCATCAGGGCGCATGGATCGGCGGCACAAGCAAGGCAGACAACAATACGTGGCACTTAATCGCCGGCGTCTATGATCCCAATGCCACGGGCGCAAGGAACAGGATTTACCTTGATGGGGTTCTGCAGGCCACCGGGGACACGGCCCTGGGACTAAACCCCGTCAGCACTATTTACATCGGCTGCAATTATTCCGGCGCGGCCTGCACCAACGGCGTCCTCGATGAAATCAAATTCGTCAAACGCGCCATGAGCAGCCAGGAAATCGCGCTTGAGTATTACTCCGGCTTGTACAAATTTTCCGATGACGGGGGAACGACATGGATGAGCCATGTCAGCTCCAATCCATGGGTTCCTTTGGTGCTGTCCTCATCGAAGACCTCCTGGGGGAACGAAGTCGCGGTTTCCTCCCAAGTCCACTTCTTCCAAGAGTCCGACTCAAGCTCCGGGGACTTAAACAAGGTGAGGTTCCTCGTGATGGATTCCATCGGCAACATCCATCAAAGCTCGGATTACACCGTGA
>JACQPE010000087.1 GCA_016207685.1 Elusimicrobiota bacterium
CGCCCGGGCCTCGGCCCTACAAGGGGCTTACTCCGCAGTGGCCGATGAAGCCAGCGCCCTGTACTGGAATCCGGGGGCCTTGACCCAGGTTGCCGGCAAATCAGCCTCTTTCATGCATGTTCTTTGGGGATTTAAGCATTAATCACCGGTTATCGGTGGGGGTGGAATTTTAAACGGCGTGGGCAATTTACCCAAAAGTCCCAGTAGGCCGTCCAAAATAGTCAATGGATGGGGTGGGCAACCGGGAATATAAAGGTCCACGGGCAACATGGAGTCGGCCCCGTTATGTACATGAGGATATCCCGCATAAGGCCCTCCCGAAATGGCACAAGCCCCGACCGCAATGACAATTTTAGGAGAAGGGACTGCGTCGTAGGTTTTTTTTAGGGCCGAACGCATGCTTTCGGTCACGGGCCCGGTGATAAGAAGCCCGTCGGCATGCCGCGGTGAAGCCACAAATTGGATGCCGAAACGTCCCAAATCAAATACAACGGTATTCAACACATTGACGTCCTGTTCGCAAGCGTTGCATCCTCCGGCGCTGACCTGGCGGAGCTTAAGCGAACGCCCAAAAAGCCGCCTGCATTTTTCATCAAGCGCTTTGGCTCGCGTGATGGTTGCGTCCGCGGTGAATAAGTCGTTCCTTTGGCGCGCGGCCATGCGGAAGTTTTTGGTGTAAACAATCGCGTTCTGCGGACAGGCCTGGACGCATTCCACGCAAAAAAGACATCGGCCCAAATCCACGCGCACGCCGTTGGGCCCATGACCAATCGCATCCGTTGGGCAGGCCTCGACGCAATCCCTGCAGCCTTGAGGGCATTTAGATCTGTCAATCGCGGGGATGCCGCGAAACCGCTCTGGCAGCGAAGGCTCTTGACCTGGGAAGTCAATGGTTTGGTGGCCTTGCTTAAGTCTGGCGATGATTTCCTTAAGCATGATTCATAAATCGTGTCCGCAATAGGAGAGATTGAAACTTTTGTTGCAAAGGGGGAAATCGGAAATTTGCTGGTTTCGCATCGCCATGGCCAGGGCGAACCAGTTGTGGAATGATGGGTCAATGATTTTATACTGCGCGAATCGTCCGGAAGAATCAGTCAGCGCCGCATGGCATATCTCTCCGCGCCAGCCCTCCACGAGCGATACGCAAAAACTATCGGGCGCAAGCGCATGGACCTGCGACCCAATGGAGCCGATGGGAAGATGCTCAAGTTGCTCGCGTATAAAAGCGGCGGAACGCTGAATTTCCAACCAGCGCACAAAGGCCCGAGCAAAGGCATCCCCTGAGGGAGCCGTCGAAATAGGAATTTGGGAAAAACCGAAGACGCCGTTCGCAAAATCATGGCGCACATCGCGTTCAATGCCGCAGGCCCGCGCAGCGGGGCCCACAATCCCCAGCTTCAATGCGGTTTCCAGGCTAAGCGTGCCCACATTTTCAAAACGCGCCATGACGGATGCGGAGTTCCACAACAGATCTGCGGCCCCTGCGAGATCCCTGAATGCAAGGTCCAAACGGTCCGAAAGTTCGTCCACAAGGGAGGCATCAATGTCGAATCCTGCGCCGCCGGGCCGCACTAATCCCCGGCCAAAACGACTCCCGCAGATGAGCGCCGTCATGTTGAGAAAATCGCCGCGCACGCGTCCGCAATATGCGCCAGTCGGCAAATAGCCGACATCGTTGGCCAAAGCCCCTAGATCACCCGTGTGATTGGCCAGGCGTTCGAGTTCCAACGCAATGCCGCGTACAACCATGGCCCGAGCTGATAGGCGTGCCGGCGAAAGCGCCTCAATGATTTGGGCGTAAGCGGTCGCGTGTCCGATCGTGGTATCCCCGGCCAGCGTTTCCATCAGGTGAATAGCGCGTTTATCGGGCCCCCCCACAAGAGCTGCCTCGACCCCGCGATGCTGATAGCCAAGGGCGATTTCCAAGTGCAACACATTCTCGCCATGACATTGAAACCTGAAGTGCCCCGGCTCAATAATACCCGCATGCACAGGACCGACAGCGACCTCGTGCACCTCTTCGCCGTCCACGCGGAAAAATTCGCTCTGCCCACTGCGAATAGGGTTCAAGTTCGGATGACCTTCTGGTTTGACGCCCGATTGCTCGTAAATTTCTCTCTCAAACCAATGCGCCTGGGGACAATCCGGCGTTATAGACGCATAGGCGGCATTGGCCCGGCTGGAAATCGTCTCGAGAATGCCCTCTTCGTCGCGAGCTAGGACAGCTATCAGCAGACCGTCATGACAAAAAAAGGCCGCAATGCGGGCGCCTTGGTTGACGGCTTTTACGATATGGCTGCGGAAATCGTCAATGGGAAAAGCAGTAATGTCGGCGCGGGAAATACATTGAGCGTTGCGCAGGCGCATATCAGCCTCCTTGTTGCAACACTACATGGGCCGTAGTTTTAAGGGCGGCGCGTAATGGTTCTGGAATGTGAATACCCAAAAGCAGGGAACACGCCGCCAGAATTGCGGGGGGAAAGGTCCGGCTCCAGCCTTCCTTATGCGGCGATCTCGATGCATCCCCCAGGGCCATCCCCAATACCGTCGTAGCCATGCCCACGAAGACCATAGCCAAAAAAATTAGATAAAAAACGGCAACCAAAATTTGACCTTGATCCAAGGCGGCTTTCAGGATCACGAATTCGCTTAAAAAAGCGCCAAAGGGAGGCGAGCCGGAGATGGCAAGCAAGCCGGCCAACCATAATGCCCCGCTTAAAGGCAGGATGCGCAGAGCGCCCCGCACTTCAAGCGCGGATTTTGTTTTATAGACTGACAGGATGTTTCCCGCGACCAAAAAAAGCATAGCCTTAATCACCGAGTGATTGACGGCATGCAGCATGGCGCCAAAAGCCCCTGCCGAACCCAAACCCACGCCCAGGGCAAGGACCCCCATATGCTCAACGCTGGAGTAAGCCAGCATCCGCTTGTAATCGCCTTGACCCTGGACAAAGGCCGCCGCGACGCCCATGGACATGAGCCCGAAAATAACTAGAAGCTCCTGTCCAAAGGCGGCCTCGCCCGCTGCCGAGAGCACTTGTTGGAGTCTTAAGATGCCGAGGAAGGAGCAGTTGAGTAGCGCGCCTGAAAGAAGCGCTGAAACTAAAGAAGGGGATTCGCTGTGGGCGTCCGGCAGCCATGTATGCAATGGAGCTAAGCCCATCTTTGTCCCATAGCCGATAAGGAAAAGGAGAAACGCTCCCTTAAGCCAGGTCCGATTGAGGCGGGCCGCTTGAGCCAGCAGTCCATCGAGATCCATGGGCAGGCCGGGTCCGGCTGCGGCGAGAAAAGAATTTCCCAGCAGTGCCAAGGCGATTCCAACAGAGCAGATGAGGAGATACTTCCAAGTCGCTTCCAAGGACCTGTGATGGCGGTGAAAAAAAATGAGAGGGGCGCTTGAGAGCGTGGTAGCTTCGGTGGCTACCCAAAACAATCCGAAGTGGCGGCTCAAACAGGCCGCCGTCATTGTTGCCAAAAAAAACAGCAGGCATCCCACAAATCGAGCCTCGGGCGCGTTGGAGAATAGGTCGCCTTCCTCAAAGTCCATGCGCTCTCCGGAAGGCTCCCCTTTCAGGTATCCCGCGCCGTAGACCGCGGCCGCTAAAAAAAGAACGCTGACTAAACTCAAGAAGATCAGGCCCGGCGCGTCCGCCGCAAGCCAGCCGCCCAATGCCGGTTGTGGTCTAATCAGCCAGGCCTTGGCAGTGAAGATAATATGGAAAAGTCCAACGGCAGCAAGGAGAACGCGCAGGAGCAGGGACGATCGTATCAAAAATGCCGCGACTCCGGCCGCCGCAGGTACCAGAATAAGCGATAGGATCATGAATTTCAATCCTTAAGAGCCGAAAGTTGGCCTACATCAAGATGATCAAATTCCCGGTTTATATGAAACATTGCAATGCCCATAACGAAGACCGCCACAAACACGTCCAGCAGTACGCCAAGCTCCACGGCAAAAGGAATTTTTTGGCCCAGCGAGATGCTGAAGAGATAAATGCCATTTTCCAACACCAGGTATCCCAAAACTTGCGTCAAGGCCTTGCGGCGGGCGACGATCATAAAAAATCCAGTCAAAATAGTGGAAAAAGCGGCGGGAAGGGCCTTGCGCGAGAGAAAGAGCGCAGTTGCAGGCAGCCTCGAGGCGATCCAGAAAGAGCAAGCCAGGGCGAAGACGCCAAGAATAAGCGAAAGGCTGTATCCCACGAACGGCTCCACCTCGCGCCGGATATTCGCCTCGCGCAGAGCTCTACCGAGCATGACGGGGAAAATGACGCCCTTTAAGAGCCCGGCGATCAGCGCCACTGCGATCAGTCGCAAATTTCCCTGCTTCGCGTGGGCCAGAAGCGGTAGCAATCCCAAAAGGATTCCCTGGCCTGCGGCCACTTGGATCAATGTCGTCACGCGGCTTGCTCCCAAGAGGGCAAAATTGGACAGAATTAAAAACAGCACAGCAAGTTCAATCCAAGAGGACATCGGTTATCCCATGGCCACGATTAACGTTAACATGGCCAGGGCTCCCGCGCCGATGAGAAGCTGAGGGACCCGCAAGAGTTTAAGTCGTGCCATGGTGGACTCCACAGCGCCTACTATAATTGCGAGAAAAAAGAGCCCGGCCAAAACGGCCCATGCCGACTCTATGCCTGATAATACGACGTTGACGACCAGCGCACCCAAAATCCACAATTTGAGCGCCGATGCATAAAAAATAAAAGCAAGATCCGGACCTCCATAATCGAGCGCCATAACCTCATGGATCATGGTGAGCTCAAGATGCGTATTGGGATCATCCACCGGGATGCGGGCGTTTTCCGCGAGGAAAACGACAAAGAGAGCGACGGCTAGGAGCGCCGGCGCCGGGGCGCTTCCATGAGTCGCGTCGCCGGAGTGCCTAAGAAACATGTCCGAGAGGGAAAGACTTGCGGCCTTTTGTGAGATAGCGGCAAAACACAGAAAAAGCGCAGGCTCGGCTAGGGCCGAAAAAGTCGCTTCGCGGCTGGCCCCCATGCCTTCAAAGCTTGAGCCGGCATCTATGGCAGCGAGCATGGTGAAAAATCGCATCACGGCCAAAAGTCCGATCATCACAATGAAGTCCCCTGGAAAAGAACATAAGGCGGGAAGCGGGCCCAGGGGCAGCAGGGCCAAGGCGATTAAGACGCAGGCAAGACCGATGACGGGTCCGGCGCGAAATACCCAGGAAGTGGTGCGACTATAAACCGTCCCCTTTTGAAGCAATTTGGCAATATCAAAATATTGCTGCAGAAGGGGCGGCCCTTCCCGTCCCCCGAATAAGGATTTGGTCCGGTTGATTATTCCAAAAATGAGCGGCGCCGTTATCATGGCGATGGCCATATGAACAAGCGATGGGACGCTCATCCTAGTTTCCATAAAAAAAGCGTTAGAAGAGTGATCGCGATATATAAGACGTAAAGCTGCGGATGTCCATGCTGGATCCAGCGCAACTTCATTAGGGCATGGCGGACTTTCCTAAAAACAGGATCAAAAAGTCTGGTCCGAGCGATATCGGGCGTGGCCGTTGTAAACTCCGCCGCGACGGGATAAAATCTATCCAGCGGTTTAAATCGAGTCGTTGAGCCCGTGATCGCGGCAAAAAAATTCATCAAGGGTTGCGCGAACGATGAAGCGGTATATTGCATGCGCGAGGAGGGCCGGGCATAGCCGCAATCCCAGGTGAGGGCTTCCTCAACCGGCCGGCCATGCAGCAGCCAAATCCGAAAGCCGGCTAACAACGCCACCAAAACCAAGAAGCCTGTCCCAAGCATGGTCAACGATAGCAGTGAAGGGATTGAGTCGGCCAAGAATTGCCCGGACTGCTGCCCTGAAATAGCAGCAACGACAAGGGTCAAAGGTCGGTCAAGCCAGGGCGAGCCAATCCCTACCATGAGGCAGCCGGCCGCCAAGACCACCATGGGAAATAGCATGGGCCATCGCACCTCGTGAGCGCCCTGGGCGCGCTTAGCGCGCGGCTCACCAAGGAAAGAAACGCCGAACGCCCTAATAAAACAGGCGATGGCGAGACCACCGATCAAAGCAAGGCTTGCGATGCTAGTCGCAGAGGCGGCCACGACTTGGGGGCTTAATGAAGATATCCCGCGAAACGCGCCGAGCAAAATCAAAAATTCGCTCACAAATCCATTGAGGGGAGGCAGGCCCGATATGGCCATCGCACCCAACAAAAATAAGGCAGCGGTCCAGGGTATGCGCTTGATGAGTCCGCCCAAGCGCTCCATGTCTCGAGTGCCGGTAACATGCACCACGGCACCGGCGCTAAGAAACAAAAGGCTTTTGAATAGTCCATGGTTGAGAACGTGCAACAGACCGCCGCAAAAACCCAGCGTTGCCAAGAAGGGATCGTTCAGTGTCCGTCCCAGCATGCCCAAGCCAAGGCCAAGAGCGATAATGCCGATATTTTCTACGCTACTATAGGCCAGGAGGCGTTTTAAATCATGTTGGGCCAGAGCAAAAAGCGCGCCGAACAAGCCCGAAAGAGCCCCAATGGAAATGAGAAGCCATCCCCACCACGCAGGGCCCGGTCCCAACAGGAGATAAACTTGGAGGAGACCATAGATTCCCGTTTTGACCATGACGCCGGACATGAGAGCTGAGACATGACTTGGAGCCGCCGGGTGAGCTTCGGGAAGCCAGACATGCAGTGGAAAAAATCCGGCCTTGATTCCGAAGCCGAGCACGGCCAGTAGAAACATGAAGCCGGCCTCTCTGGCGCCGGCAACGCCGAAGCCATTAAAGTCCAACGTGCCATTCAAACGGCCCAGCCAAATGAATAGAACCAGGAGGCAGGCAGTGCCCATGTGGCTGGCGATTAGATAGCTCCAGCCTGCGTTAAGCGTCTCGGGCCGTTCCGCCTCAAAAATAACAAGGAAAAATGAAGCCAACGCCATCGTCTCCCAAGCAGTCAAAAAAAGGATTCCGTTTTTCGCAGTCACCACGATCATCATGCTGGCGACGAGGATGTTGTAAAAGAACCACACCGATCTCAGGTTTCTCTTATTTCGATAGGGGATGAGATACTCAAATCCATAAAGCGCGCCCAATGCGGATATCGCTAGAATTGGCGCCAGAAAAAAAGCCGAAAGCGCGTCAATCTCCAGGAAAAAAGAACCGTAGGGCACGTTCCACGGCATGGAAATACTTAATGCCTTGCCGTGGCGCCAAGCCTGAATCGGAGCAAGGAGAGCCATGAGAGGTCCCATGATCGCCCCGATCAAGCCTACCGACTCGCGTCGCAATAGCCAAGCCATCAAGCCGCCGGTAATGAGGATGCAAAGTCCGGCCAGAAAGAAATTCATGCTATCCTTCAATCTCGATTCGTTGAAGTTCGCGCACAATCTCTTCTTGATTTCCCCGCCGCGCCAGCAATGCGCGAAAATTTTTCTCATGCAAGGCTGCCGCCAGCCGCGACAAAAGACGCAAATGCGCCCGCGCTGTAGGACTGACCAAAAAGAAACACGTATCCACCGGACGCCCATCATGGGCCCTAAGATCAATGGGCGGTTCAAGAAAGCACAGCGCTGCAATAGCCCGCGAAACAGTCATGATGGCAGGTTGACGCACATGAGGAATCGCAATACCCTCTCCAATGGGGGTCAGGGCGCGCCAGCCGCGCGCCAGGAGCATGTCCAAAAGAACATCCCGATCCGTCAGAAGCGTCGAATCAAGAGCCAGCACTATGGCCCGCAAGACCGCAGCCGGCTCCGGCGCCGCAGTCAAGTGATGAATTCGGCCCGCCTCAAGCGCAGCCGACAAGGTGCCCTCATTGGCCGACTCCTTGAGAATTTTATCCGAGATGGGAAGTTTTCGCAGCGTGGCCCATTCCAAGAGTTCAGCCCTGTTGAAACGAACCTCATTTCCGATCCGGCAGACGGGAATTTGTCCTTCGTCAAGCAAGCGGTAGATCATGCGCTCGGAGACATTGAGCAGCTTTGCGGTGTCGCGGATCGTCAATTGCATAAATTTATTTTTTTATCGCTTGCCGAGGTGAATCAATACCCGCTGACTTTCCTCAAGCTTTTTTCGCAAAATTTCCGAAATGGGCCGCAACACCTGAAAAATATCCTTGTCGCGAATGGAGTAGTAAACGGTAACTTTTTCCTGCCTTGACGTGACAATCCCCGCTTGGCGTAGAATGGCCAAGTGTTTGGACAAACCTGATTGCTCAACGACTAGGGCCTGCACCATGTGGCCTACGGATTTTTCCCCATTTTTAAGATGCTCGATGATGGCCAAGCGGATCGGATGGGCCAGCGCCTTAAAAAAATCGGCCTTGATTTTGAAAATAAGTTCCTCGGGCATTTAATTGCTTTCTGAATATATGATGAATCATTCATATTGTAGCAGCTTCTCTGCTTTCATCAAAGCCCCGTGAGCCCCGTGAGACGTGAGACGTTCCCCGTGAGACGTCAGTGACCTCTTTTTCCAATTTTTGTAAAACAAGACGTATCGCTTGGGGATTATTTTTAATTTTGAAATTTCTCCGTAAATTCACGCCGTTCGCAGTTTGTTTTTTTGGGCTCATGGGCGCGCTCCATGCCGATGAATCAGAGACGCCTTCGGTTCATGTTCTCTACATGCGAGGCCAGACTTATGGAACCAATGGGGACATTGGTTTTGCTTTTGAGTCCTGGCTTTCGAGTCAATCAGGACGCGCCCAGCTGGTTTCTATAGAATTGGGACGCGCCTATTGCAGCGGCAGCCGCTGCCTCATTGATGCGGCCGCGGCTTATCAATGGAACCAACTGCCATCGCCGCAAGGGCCATTTAAGGAGATGGGTTTTACGGAAATTTTGGAAACCCCTAGGGTTATGTTTTGGGTTTCATCATCAAGCGCCGGTATTGTTTTGGATGAGATATCAGCTTTGATTCAAAATCCGGCTTCTGACGCCCATGTGCCGGGCTTGACGCGCCGGAAGGTTCGCTGGGGCGATGCCGAGGGTTCTCGCGGCGAATCGCTTAAGGCCTTTGAAATTAGCGGTTCTACATCAAGCCCCGGCTGGTCCTCGGACCTTTTGATGAAATATCGCATCCTCTGGGATGGCCGGGAGGCCGATGTTTTTATCCTGGCCAAAAGCTGGGGAGGGGCCAGCCGGGTGAAAACAGCCTTTCGGGATCGTGCCAATGAGATCGATGGCCCCAAAGTAAAGATTTTGACGGGCCAAAATTTTATTGGATTGGGTGATAACCATGAGGCCTTATGGGATGGCCTCAAGGAGTTGGACTTTGATTTTTGGATTCCCCATTACAGCGATTTTGAGTCGCATTGGCATGATTTAAGGCCCTACTTGATGGGAACCGAAAAGAGTTCATCACCCTTGTTGCTCTCGAACCTGACAGCCTCCGGTTCGACCGTTTCCGTGACGATGCCGTGGGGTGTTATTGAGGCTGATGGCGCGCGCATCGGGATTTTTTCGTTGTTGCCCGAAAACCTTCGAGATATTTTTCGGTCCGGCGAAGAGCCTTTTGATGTGGCCGAGCCTATTCACTGGGCGCATGATGCCGTTTCCGTCTTGCGCGGCCAAGAGCGTGTGGACGCGGTCATTTGCGTTTCTTACTTAAAAAGCGAGGATGACGCGCGTCTGCGCCACGAGGTCGGCGGCATTGATGTTCTAATAGGCGAATTCACCAGAGAAATTGCCACGTCTCGCCGGACCACGGTTGAACTTGGCGGATGGTCCAAGGAAATTCACGGCGCGCCGGCTTTGCATGCCATGGCTCCAGCCCAAGGATTTGGAGAGATTGAGCTTCATTTTCAGCGCCATGACGGGCGCTACGAGTTGAGCCGTCTTGAAGAACGATCGGAGATCGTCCCTCGCGAAACGCCCCGCGATCCTGAACTCGTCGCGCTTGAGGAGGAAATGATCCAAACTTACGTTTCACCTCAAGAGAAGCTCTTGCCGGATGCGCGCGAACTTTGGCCCAGCGCGCCCTTTGGGATTAAGCGCACTTACGACGCTCTTGAGTTTTGGAACCTGGCTGCTCATGCGATGCGTGAGGAGACGCGTTCTGAAATGGCTTTTATCAGAATCCACCCTCTTGATTCCAGGGCCCCGGGGCCCGTGGGCACGGGATTCGTGCAAGAGTGGTTAGGGCCGGACCAAAAAATTTTGATCTACCAGCTGCCGGGATCACTGGTTCGCTCGTTTTTTAAGAGGGCTGTTTTCGAGAGTGTTCCCGTCAATCCCAACAGTGCCGATCAGCGCCGGTATCGGATCAAAACGCTTTTGGCCGCAGCCGGGATCAATGCGAGAGAACTGGTCAACGGCCTGGCTTTGGATGACTCGGAATTTTATCAAGTGGCCATTGGCGAGGATTTATTGGGCTTTCCTGATTTTCGGGATATTCCGCAGTCATTCCTAATCGGCGCTTTTGGGCTAAATCTGTCCAATGTGGTGACCGGCTGGCTTCGTCGTCAGGCTAAGGAGTTCATGAGAGACCCTGCACACTATCAAGAGATCATTAGAAATTCTTGCCAAGCGCGCGATGAAGAGAGGTCCTTGTGGCGGCTTCATTTGCGGGAAATGAATTTGCAATTTTCCAACACCCAAGTGCGCGGCGCGGACCCTTATGTCCAAGTCTCTGATGCCCGTATTCAAGCGACGAACCAAATTTTTTTACGGGGCACAGCAAGACTTTTTTCAGAGTATTCTTACCATCGCTGGCGCTGGGATACGGGATTGACAGCCGACTATGGCAGGGTCACCTTGAGTCCGGCCGGGGGAGATGAGATTAGAAGTGAAACGGTGGATCAAGCCATCGCTCAAACGGATTTTGTTTATCGGATGGCGGCCGCGAGAACCCCTTTTGGAGAGGCGAGCATGGGTCCTTTTTTAAATTTTTCGTATGACACGGAATGGACGCGGCCCGATGAGTCAACGGGACTCGCCCGCCGGGCCTTTGGGCGCATGAAAACGGGGGCCAAGCTTTACGAGGGCCGCTACCTGCGCGAATTAAGCGCGGGCGCTCTCTGGCAGAGAGATTACTCCAAAACAATTCGTGATGATGATGTGGGATGGGAAGGCGCTTTAACGCTGGCGGCGCCTTTGCCGAAAACACCGGTCACGGCGCAACTGACCGCGAGCATTCGTCAATTAGACAACGACCCCAATGATGACGCCGCTGATTTGCGCCAAGAGATATCGGCGCGCGTTCAACTTAAGGTGCCTTTTTGGGGGAGACTTAACTTGAGCCCCTTTGTTGATATTTATCGTTTTCAAGGCCAGCACAATCTGGGGGCCGGAACAAATATTATTTTCGGTTTCGGTTTAGAATTCAGCCGTCTCTGGAAACCGGTTTTCTGATTTTTCGTAAGGTTGAGAGTGTGAGCAAACGCACTATAATACTGGCATCGCGTGATTACTGAATTTTCTTCCAGCACTCTCAAGCGCCGGATGGCCACGGTGATGTTTTTGGACATGGCCGGTTACAGCGCGCTCATATCAAAGGATGAATCATTGGCGCTGGAATGCGCGCGCGAGCTCAATGAACTCTTGCATGATGAAGTGGCCGCGGCCGGAGGGCGCATCGTTAAGCTCATGGGCGATGGTTCAACGGCCGAGTTTCCCGATGCCACAGCCGCTGTTTTATGCGCGCAGCGCATTCAAAAAAAACTGGACCAGCGCAACGCTGCGGCCGCTGCGGCTAAAAAATTTCAAGTTCGCATCGGGTTGCATTTGGGGGAGTTAATTGAGGAGCGGGGGGATCTCTACGGCGAATCCGTCAATGTCGCGGCGTCCGTGCAGCCGCTGGCCGATCCGGGCGGCATTGCGATGACGGCAGCCGTGCATCATCAGATTGCGGACCGGCCATTGCCCAAAGGGCTTTTTTTGCCGGAAGCCAAACTTAAAAATATGCCGGTCAAAATGCCCATTTTTTTGGTTCCGCCAGCCACGGTCAGTTATCCTCTATGGGCTTTTTGGAGGCGGGGATCATCCTGGCTCGCCAAAATGGCGGCGAGCGTGGTTTTGGCGCTTGCTTTAACGGGGGTGATTCTGTGGTTTTATCGTTTGAGCAATCCGCCGCAGATGACGCTAGTATCCGTTCAATCGCCTCAAAGTGTTGCGGCTCAAAAGGTGGCGCGTGATTTTTCGATGGAGATGGCGCCCAAGGGGAAGATTCTTGAAGCCATTCATTGGAAGGAGCCGGCGGCATGGAAGGAGATTTTTGACCAACAAGGCCTGGATTTGATCACGGCGATGGACCGTTTGGAGGCCCAGGCTTGTGAATTAATTTTAGGCCGTGGCCTTCGCTACCCTCTGATGGCATGGATCGAGCCTGTTCAAAATGGCCTTTGGCGTTTAGATTTACGAATTTTTGATGTTAAGAGACGCAGGGTGGAGGCTTCTTTCTCAACGACGGGCAATGATGCCCGGGAGTTATCGGAGAAGACAATAGATTTGATCAGAGCCTGGGCCAAGGAGTCTTTGTAAAGAAGAGATTTTGAGATTAAGAGATTGCGATATTTCGAATTTTCAAAAATTCAAAAATTTCGTAATCTCAAAATTTCTTAATATCGAAATTTCATCTATCTATTTTCTTGGTAGATAGATCAGTTTCGGTGGCGCAGAACCGGATTGCGGGCTGCCAAGACGTCATCAAGCCGGCGTACGGGCAGAGAATGCGGGGCC
>JACQPE010000079.1 GCA_016207685.1 Elusimicrobiota bacterium
AAATGTTATGTTTAAATTTAAGCGATAGGAAGATCGAATTGATACTGGGCCAAAAAAGCCCTTCGTTCACGCAGCAATTCTCGGTTAAGGGCAGAATAAAGACCCGACGAATAATACCGCTCAGGATTATATTCATCGTCCCAATGGGAAACCCCCGGCACCACCGCCGCAACCTCATACCCCCAGAAAGGGTCTCTTTTCCACGAAATGGCGCCACGAACGACGGCTTCGATAATTTTTGCAGAAACGGCCTGGGTAATTTTCTTGGCAGTCCCACCTTTGATATCCCCTTCTTTACCAATGGAACCGGTGTTTAAGAGATAACATTCAATTCCCGTGGTCTTAAGCATCTCCAAAAGCCGCCGTCCCTCATCCTGTTCGGGACCGATAATAAATGGATTAAACCCAACTTCGTGCTTAGGCTGCCCGGCGCGCGAAGGATCTCCGGCCGAAGTTTCGATGGATTCTCCCAGCATAAAATAACCGGCGGCCTGCTCATGGGATAGCCGCGCGACCGGCGGCACCACCGTATCGCGTCGCGTGATAAAAAATATTTTGTGGACTTTGGCTAAATTGATATCCGGGCCCGATCCGTGAATCTTGCCGCGAATAGCCAACGCGCGGCCGTTGGTGCCTAACGAATAATTCTCAAATTCGGGATTTCCTGTGGCTGGATTCACATACACATTTTCAAATACCGTTTGGGGATCAAAAAGAGCCTGATAAATTCCGGGCTGGTTAACATTGGTCACACCTTCGGTTTTAACGTAAAAATTATCTTCCGTGCCCAAGGCATCTCCTCCATGGGTCAACCAAACTATGTCGTCCTGCAAAAGAGTAATGCCTTCGGGGGCTTTTAAACCATGATCCTCTAAAGTCAACGTCGTTTTGCCTGTTCCCGAAAGACCAAAAAGCAACACGCCGATATCCTTATGGCCGTCGCCTGAATTAACGCGAATCACTTTGCTGCCCGCATGAAGGCCGAGGCCCCCCAATTTTTTCATTTGATACATCGCCTGACGCAAAAACGACATCTTCACTTCGCCGACATAATCTGTCCCCAGGATATAGGTACGGCCCTCGTCCGCGCGCACAAAAACTCCTCTGGGGCCAATTCCGGCCAAGCCGTTAAGATTCGCGTGTCCCTCCGGCCAATCCGGCAGATCAATCGTTAAAAAATCAGGTTTCGCCGCCGGGTCTTTCTGGTCGCCTGAGGCCTCAAAGAGCGTCCCCGACCACAACAAAGCGATCCTGGCATAAAATTTAGGAATCAACAGCCGGCAATGCCACTCTTTTTTGCTGTTGCGCCCTATCACACGGTCTACCTGAATGAGCTCCAAGGAGGATAAGATTTTTGGCAATGCCTGCTCCAGGGCCTTGATCTGCCCCGCGTCCGCCGGCTGCTGACCGCGCCCCAAAAGACCGTCCGCCACCAGACGCGTGTCTTTGGCGCTGCGACTGGCGGCTTTTTTGGTGATATAGGCAGGGGCTCCATAGCTGGTCTTCATCTCATCCGCTTGAGCCAAGCGGCGCAATTCTTTATCGCCGGGATTGTTAAGAATCTTTAATGAGGGCTCTAGTGTTATCATTTTTTACCTGCCTTAGGCTTATTTTCTCAAATTAAGGACTCAAAAGCTCGTCCTATAACGAATTTCAATAATGCGCTCCAACCGACGGTCCTCGCTGGAGTTGCCCTTGGTTTCCTCGCCAATGAGGTCACGGGCATGAAAACCCATTTGCAAAAAAGGCGAAAAAAGCAAATTCATACCGGCATTTAAACGCGCCGTCCGGCTGTGGCGAATATTGTCGTACTCACCGACCAAATTCAACCCGCCGCCGGGAGCAGTCCATGAAAAATTCAAAAAACCTTTAACGGAATCGCGTTCAAAATCCGCAATATTTCCACCGGCTGTAACCTCAAAACCCGAAACGAGCAATTCCTGGGTTAACGTTAAAAAAAGTCCCCTTTTTGAGTCAAGATAAACTCTTTGTGAATCATCAAAATGATAACCCTGCCCATCATAGCCGACGGCCATGGCCGGAAGGGCGCCGTCGCCGTCATAAAAACGAAACTTCATCTGCAATTCGGGCCGCTGCAAATCCACGGCCTCATGGCCGATATAATTGTCCACCTCAAAAGAAGCTCCAATCATTAAACGTTGGAAAACGCCGAACGCCATATTGGCCAAAACGCCGCCCTCGCGGAAAAACCGTGTGGTGAAGGCAAAACTGCCGTACTCAAGAACTTCGGATGTCGGCGTGTCAATAGCATGATAAATGCTCACCGGATGCGCCACGCGCACAGGGGCCGCGGCTTGGACGGCCATACAAAAAAGACTGCTCAGCCCGGCGGCAAAAAATCCTCGTTTCATAGTCCCGCCGCGGCCAAGCAGCATTCCCCAAAAAAATTCAACACGGCAACCTACTTAAACAACCGCCATCGCCGGACGCGGCGCATAATAGCGGCGCTGGAATTCTGAGGGCGCCTTGCATGTCAACACCATGTTATCTGCGCCAATCAAGAGCTCCAGGCTCTGCCACAGCGACTTGTCGATGCCGACCGTCATCGGATATTCCACCCAGATCAAGGACTTGGCCGCTGTGTCCGGCAAGCCCTGCGCCAGGCCAATGACAATCGCTCCTGATGGCGCCCCCTGGAGCGCCCGGCGGACCTGCGTCCAAACACCACGGTCGGCCGGTAAAATAAGATAAAAGTGGGTCACGCGCGCCGCCACAAAATCTTCCAATGACCGAATCTCCTCAACTAAAATCTCGTCCTCTGTGGCATTCGCCGTTGACTCGGAATTCATATCTTCATCCGAACCCAAGGCCTTGTTGACGCGCCCGGTGACAACCACCAGCTGCCCTGGTTTTAATAGCTCCTGATTAATCGACGCATATGTTTTGGGGAAAATCATCGTCTCAATAAGTCCCGTCAAATCTTCAATTTTAACCCGCGCCCACGCCATTCCTGTTTTTTTGGAAACCTGCTTGCGCACCGCGCTTACCAGACCCAGGGTTTCGATGCGTCCCGATTGCCCCGCTCGCACATCGGCAATCGTGGACAGTTTGCCCGCTTCGGCAAAACCGCGCCACCGATGCAGCGGATGCAACGTCAAATACATCCCCAAGATCTCCCGCTCCCAACGCAACACCTCTTCCTCCGAAGGCAGCACGACGTCGCGCTGGGGCAAGATGATACCGACGTCAAAAAGAAGATTGTCTTCGCGGTTGGCCAAAAATTCCAAATAAAAATCAATGTTGAGTATAAAACGCCCGCGCTTCTCAACAATCGTGGCTCCTTGAAGAATATCGTCCAACGCCCCCGCCTTAACAAGCGACTCTAAAACTTTCTTGTTTAAAATATCTCTATTTAAGCGCATAAACATATCTTCAATGCTTTTATACGGGCCTGCAGCCATGCGCTCTTTAACAATCGCTCCGGCGGGGCCATCCCCGACATTTTTAATCGCCAGCAGGCCAAAACGAATTTTGTTCCCCTCGATCGTAAAACGTTCACGGGAATAATTCGCGCACGGGGGCACCGTCGCAAACCCCATAGTCCGCGCTTCTTCAAGATACGTGGCCACCTTGTTCTCTTTATCGTCGGAACCGACGGCCGTGCGCCCAATTTCGCTCATGGCCAAAGATGTCATGAACTCGATTGGGTAATTCGCTTTCAAATACGCCGTGCGGTAAGCGATCACTCCATAGGCCGCACTATGGCTTTTGTTAAAAGCGTAGCGGCCAAAATCCTTAAGATCGTTGTATATCTTGCGCGCCAGCCTCTCGTCCACACTCTTCGCCTTGGCGCCTTCAATAAATTTGACTTCCATTTTTTCAAGCTCTTCTATTTTTTTCTTACCCATGGCCGCGCGCAAACGGTCGGCTTCGCCGGCACTAAAACCGGCCATTTGTTTGGCAATTTCCATCACCTGCTCTTGATAAACGCAAATGCCGTAACTTTCCTTCAAAATGGACTCCAGGAGCGGGTGCTCATATTTAACCGGCGTTTGGCCGTGCTTGCGCGCGCAATACTCATCAATCCACTTCATCGGTCCCGGACGATACAAGGCGATTAAGGCGATGATTTCGGTCAATTGAGCGGGTTTAAGCTTTAAAAGCAAATCGCGCATGCCGCGAGATTCAAGCTGAAACACTCCAACCGCTTGGCCCCGGCATAGCAGCTCATAAGTTTTGGGATCGTCGTAGCCGATTTCATCCCAGACAATCTTAACCCCGCGATGTTCCTCGGCCATCTCCATCGCCTTCTGAATGACGGAAAGCGTGCGCAACCCCAGAAAATCAACTTTAAGAAGCCCCAGAGCATTCAAGCACTCGTCATTAAATCCCGTTGTGGTCACATCGCTCTTGGCGCTTTTATACAGCGGCGCATATTTGGTGACCGGCTCCCTGGTGATGACAGTGCCGGCCGCGTGAACGCCCGTGTGGCGGCGAGCTCCCTCAAGTTTGATGGCGATGGGCAAAATCTTTTTCGCCGACTGGCTTTGCTCCACGACTTGCTTAAATTCAGGACTATTCTTAAGCGCCTCCGCCAGAGTCATCCCCTGAGGAACGTTTTTCGCGATTTTATCCACTTCCGACAGCGGCACATCGAGCACGCGGCCCACATCGCGGATCACGGCGCGGCTTTGCAATGTTCCAAATGTCACGATCTGGGCGACATTGGTGAATCCATACTTATCACGCACGTATTTGATCACCGCCTCGCGGCCTTCATCGGAAAAATCAATGTCCAAATCAGGCATAGTGCGCCGGTCGGGATTTAAAAATCGCTCAAAAAGAAGCCGGTATCTGATCGGATCAACATCGGTAATACTTAAGAGATAGCTCACAATGCTCCCGGCGCCGGAACCGCGGCCGGGGCCAACCGGAATGCCGTTTCTCTTGGCAAAATTCACGAAGTCCCACACGATCAAAAAATAACCGGGAAATCCCATGCGCTTAATAATTCCCATCTCGCTTTCCAACCGTTCCTGATACTCGCGCGTAGCGCCGGAGGGAAATTTACGATTCAATCCTTCCAGGCATAGAAATTCCAAATAACTCGCCTGGGTGTGCCCTTGAGGCACATTATAATCCGGCAAATGAAGCTCGTTAAAAGAAATCTTGACATTGCCGCAAAGCCGCGCCACTCGGGCCGCGTTCATCATAAATTCCGGATTTTGGCCGAAAACCTTCTCCATTTCTTCAGGCGACTTATAATAAAACTCCCGGCTCGCGTAGCGCATGCGCTGGGAATCGGACAGCTTTTTCCCCGTGCCAATACACAGGAGCGCATCATGCGCATCGGCTTCGTCTTTTTTGAAATAATGGCAATCATTCGTGGCCACGATCTCAAACTTCGTGTGTCTGGCGATTTCTAAAATTCCGTTGACGACCTTCTTTTGCGCCTCAAGGCCATGGTCCATGACTTCCAAGAAAAAATTGTCCCGTCCAAAAATATCCGCCAGCGTATTGGCCCGTTCAATGGCCAAGGGCATGTTATCCAAGGTGATCGCCTGGGCCACCTCGCCTTTTAAGCAACCGGAAAGGCCCACCAGCCCCTTGGAGTGTTTGGCTAAAAGCTCTTTGTCAACGCGCGGTTTGTAGTAAAAGCCCTCAAGAGAGGCCCTGGTGACCAGCTCGATTAAATTTTGATAACCCTCATTATCTTTGGCTAGAACCGTTAGATGATTAATGCCGCTTTTTTGGGGATTCTCATCTTCTTTTCCGGGAACGGCCTTCCGATCGTGCATGGAGCCGACGGCCACATAGAGTTCACACCCCAACACCGGGATGACGCCCGCTTTTTGAGACGCCTTATAAAATTCAATCGCGCCGAACATGTTGCCATGGTCGGTCAATGCTTGATGCGTAAATCCGACACGCGCGAGATCCTCAAGCATCGGGGTCGGTTTGCCCTTGTCATCGGTGAATCGCGCCATGCCGTCAAGCAGGGAATAATCCGAATGGGCATGAAGATGGGCGAATTCGATTTTTGACAAGACCTTACAATTCCTTCACGTCTAACCGCTACATTATACTTGGCCGCGCCTAAAAGATATCAAAACAACCTAGAAAATTCCCAGAGGAATTTTCGCAAAATTTCAAAAGGTATTGGAGTTTTTTTTATTTAAAAAATATTTTTCCTTTCCTTGTGTCACCTTCGCCACCCTTATAACCTTTACCCCATTGGGCTGCGGTGGAGCCGCTATGTGTC
>JACQPE010000080.1 GCA_016207685.1 Elusimicrobiota bacterium
CGAATTAATTGCTCAGGCTCCTAGGGCCGTTTAATATTTTGTGGCGGGGGTGCTAGGATTCGAACCTAGAAGTCCGGTTTTGGAGACCAGCAGTTTAGCCGTTGAGCTTACACCCCCAAAGATTAGGAGATAGGATTTAGGTGGCAGGATTTAGTTCAAAATCCGGCAAATCCAATCCTGAACCAATTTTAGCCAAGTTGTAGAATTCTCACAATGGCCGGATGGATTGATATGACGGCTCCTTTAACTTCATCCACACCTTATTATCCTGGCGATCCGCAATTTTCATTCAAGTGGATTAAGCGCATCGGCGTTAACGGACGGCGGTCCAATTTATCGGTTTTGTCGTTGGGTTCCCATGCCGGGACTCATATTGATGCGCCTCTTCATTTTCTCAAGCGCGGCTTAACCCTGGATAAAATTTCTTTGGGTGCGCTCATGGGACCATGCCAGGTGATAGTTGTAAGCCACGATCACGATGTTACGGAGCAAGATTTAAAAATTTGGACCGGGACTCCGCGTGTAATTTTCAAAACGGTCAATACCCGCCGGCGGCTCATGAGCCGAAGGAGATTTTCGAAAAATTACGCCGCTTTGACCCTAAGCGCGGCCCAAGCGCTGACGCGGCGAGGGGTTCGTCTGGTAGGCATGGATTACCTTTCAGTCGAGAAATTCGGCGTTGCGAAGCCCGTTGTTCATTGGGAACTTCTCCGTGCCCAGGCTGTGATCGTGGAGGGGCTTGATTTGTCCCGAGTCAAGGCCGGCTTGTACGATTTGGCTTGCCTGCCGCTTAAAGTCAATGGAGCGGAGGGCGCTCCATGCCGGGCTATTCTTAAAAAGCGATGAGTAAGAGCAATGGGCCGCGCGCCAGAGATTTATCCCTTAGTGAGACGGATCAAGCGGAACCAGCCATTGGCGATGGAAGGGTTGTCGCTTTCGAGATTAAGTCCATGACCCTGGGCAAGGGCTTGTTCAAAATCAACATTGAGTTTGGTGACGATGGCCCCGGTAACAGGGCTTAAGAGTCGCTTGAACCAGGCGCGCTCCCCTCTTTTTAAGAATTTATCGAAAATGAAAACACTCCCGCCTTTTTTGAGCACACGGTGAACTTCGCGCAAGCCGGCGCCGGCGTCCGGGATAATGGCCAAAATTAAATGACAAACGCAAACATCAAAACTCGCATCGGGGAAGGGCAGACGCTGGCTGTCTCCTTGAATCAAAGAAATCCGTAAATTGTTCCTTCGGCTTAAACATTGCTTCAGCATGGCTGCGGTTAAATCTAGGCCGAAATAGCTTGGTTTTTCCGGCAAAAAAGGCAAGTCAAGACCGGTCCCAACGCCGTTAATAAGCACCTGAAGACCGGGCTCATTCGGAATTTGCCGCAGGCTTAGCTGCCTGGGCCGCCGAAGCACCCGCGCCACGGCCCAATCATAAAAAGGCGCCAGCAGCGTGTAGCTTGTCTGAAGGGACATGAAAGAGTTTATTTCTGTTGGAGCTTTCGGTCAAATTCGGGCGGGCGGTTGTCGGCGGCGCGGAAGGCTCCCATGCAGGCCCATTCCACCGCGTCCGCCCCCGGGGGCGTTTTGCCCGGAGCGCTTACCAAGTCTGAATCTCGAAACCAGTCGGAATACTTGGCGAGGTCGTAGACATGGGCTTTTTCACACTCAAAGTAAGCCCAGAGCGATTTTGAAGATTGGCCGGCGTGGCAATAAGAATAGAGATAGTATTCAGCATTTCGCAGAGCGCGCTCCCAGGAATCGCCGTGGTCGCGTTCATCCGCTGATACTTGCCAGGCATGGCAGGCAACATAGTGATGGCGGCTGAAGGGGTCCTCGCCGTTAATTTGATATTGATAAGCGTCAAATTGTTCAGGGTCTCGTGCCGCGAAATAAATGATTCGATTAATGCGTTCCATCGTCAGGTAGTCAAGATTCATCTCTCGGGGAATCACGGGGCTTTGTTGCGGGGGTCCTGGCAAAACCGAAATTTCGGTGCAAGGATTTTTCGGATCAATATGCTGCGTTTGTCCCTTTTTTGGCGTGGGCGCCATGGAAAGGCATTGGTTCCGGCAGCGTTCCATCGCATTGCGCTCTTCGGGATTTTGCAGAACGCTTCGGCAAGGCTCTTCGAGTTTTAGACAAGCCTGATTCCAGGCTTCAGCGGCAAAGTTTACACCGGCAACGTGTTTCATTTCAACAATGAGCGGCGCTTCGGCAAGGCATGATTCGGCCCATGAAACAGCCTCGCGTCGGTCAGCGGCCTTTGCCGGTGTCAGGCCAAGGATTGGGGTTAAGAAAATAAAAGAAAACAAAGCCATCAAAATAAGGGTTGCGCCGTTTGCGGCGAATTGCCAGGGGGCGTTATTCGGCTTTGGTTTGTTTGTGGGCGGTGTGCTTGCGGCACTGGGAGCAGAATTTGCTTAATTCCACTTTGTATTCTTTCTTCTTGCCGCGGAAAAAGTGGTAATTGCGCCTTTTGCATTCCGGGCACTCCAGCGCGAAAACAAATCTCTCGGCCATAGGTTAGTATTTTAACAGATTTTGGACTTTTCAAATAAGACGATTTTGTCGTAATAAACAATATCAGCGAGTTGATCCGTCATTAAAATTTTGATCATTGGGACGCCGCGTAAAGGCGAGCCTTAATGGTGAGATCTGCGCGGGTGAAGCCCTGTTCGCAGGAATGGTCCATGTCAACCTCAATGAAGGGGGAGCGCTCGTGGGGCTGCAATTGGAACCACGGAATGGGCTCTTGGGCGGCAATTTCAAAGTCGCCCCATCGAGTGTTTTCGCTTCAAGGCCTTGAAAATTTGAAAATTCGAGGGAGCCATCTACCGGGATGTCTTGGGCCTCAATCTCCAAGGGCGGCGCATCAGAATAAATTGTTAATTGGCCGTTGGTTGGGATGGCGAAATAGGGGATGCCTGAAATTTCCAGCGTCATTTCAATATCCCGGCCTTCTTTTTGGGGCGTTATTTTGGCTTCCATTTGATTGCTGGGACAGCCATGTTCCGTGGAGCCTTCAAGAGCCAAAGTCAAGCTTTCGCCGTCATTCAGGATGACAGGGTCGTTGCCACGCGCAACAGTGATCACCAAAGGAATCCACCCGAAGCCATCAAGCCAGGTTCGTTCGCCCCAAAGGGCCAGCATCTCGGAGCCATATTTTGGGTAAAGCCCTCTGGTGTATCCTAGGTTTTCGTCCTCCGGTCCGGATAAGAAAATCACCAATCGAGGGTCTTGAACCCAGGCCCAAGCTTGGTTGGTTGGGTGTTTGATCGGGACAAACGCTTCTGGTGTATCAGTGTCGTTATTGCCGGCGCCGCACCCCGAAAAAATAGGCCAGACGCTCAAACAAGCGGAGTCCATCACCAATGTGAAACAGAGGGCGCTAGTGATGGATGCGACGCGTTGGGCTTTTTTCACAAAATTCAGCTGGGAGTGAGGATTGAACTCACGACCCCTTCCTTACCATGGAAGTGCTCTACCACTGAGCTATCCCAGCAATTGAGTCAAGCAATTATATAATCCTCTATATGAAGAAAGTCTTAGTTACCGGCGGCGCCGGTTTCGTGGGATCGACGATCATTAAGGAATTATTCGATCAGGGCATTGAGCCCGTGGCTTTGGATTTGCCGCATTTGGAGAAACGTTTTGCGCATCAAGGCAAAGCTAGGTTTATCGGCGGCGATATTACCGACCGCGAGAGCTTGCGCCGGGTTCTAGATAGCTCTTATGACGCCGTGTTGCATACGGCCGCGTTATTTAAGTACGGCGCGAAACGTCCGGCCTTGGTCAAAGTCAATGTCGAGGGCACGCAGGCCTTGTGCGAGGTCATGCTGGAGAAAGGCATCAAACGCCTCATCAACTGGGGCTCTTCAACGGTGTATGGTTTTTGGCAGGACCCCAATCTCATCAAAGATGAGACTTTTCCTGTCAATGAAGAGGGCTTGGATGAGAATTACGCCTGGAGCAAGCGCGCTCAGGAGAAAATGGGGCGGAGTTTCCAGGATAAGGGGCTGGAGGTCGTCACCATCCGTCCGGGAGATATTTACGGCCCGGGAACGCCCAATGGAATCGCTCTTCCTCTTTATTTTTTCAAAATCGGCCTCATGCGTGCGGTGCCTGGTTTTAAAGAAGCGTTCATCTCGCATGTGCATGTGGACGATGTGGCCTTGGCCGCGATTCATTTGGCCCAATATCCGGAGGCATCAGGGCAGATTTATAACATTGTGGATGATGTGCCCTTGTCAAATTTTGAAACGATCCGCCTTGTGGCCAAAGTGTTTAACACATGGATGCTTCCCACCAAAGAGAAGACTTTGGGCATCCCGATTTTTCATACGCACCCCGCAATTTTGAAATTATCAGGTTTTGTGGAGGAGCTTCGGGCCAAGGTTCAGGGCGGCTATCCCAGGTTCACGACGCAGAGCTCCACCTATGTCATTCAAAATCATATTTTAAGCAACAAAAAACTGCTGGCCACGGGTTTTCGCCTGCGGTGGCCTGATTTGCGCGAGGCATTGCCCGGCGTGGTTGATTGGTACGAAAAAACAAACTGGGCCGTTTTGAAGGGTTAGGGCTCGCGTCAATGGCCGTTCTTGAGTCCGTTGATCCCATAACTCAAGAGAAGATTGGGGAATCGTTAGTTTCAACAGAGCCGGAGATTGAGCGCGCGGTGGCCCAAGCGCGCAAAGCCTTTTTTGTTTGGAGTCAGGTTTCTCCTGCGGAGCGCGCTTGTTTTATCATCAAGGCCAGGGATTATTTACGTGACAACAGGGAAGAGATCGCCGTATTGATCAGCCGGGAGTCCGGCAAGCCGCAGTTTGAGGCCTTGGTTAGTGAAATCGCGGTTGCTATTGACATTATGACCTACTATAGCAGGCGCGCGTGTGAATTTTTGGCGCGGGCGCGCGTGCCGCTGCATTCGCTGGTGATGAGTCTTTCTAAAAAGGCTTACATCGCCTATGAGCCCGTCGGCGTGGTGGGAATCATCACTCCGTGGAATTATCCCTTGTCCAATGCCATGAGTCCGGTGATTTGCGCTCTTTTAGCAGGCAATACCGTCGTTTATAAGCCTTCGGAAGCCACGCCGATCGTGGGACGGAAAATCGTTGAAATTCTGCGCGCGGGGGGCCTGCCGGAGAATGTTTTGCAGGTGATTATCGGCGCGGGTGATGTGGGCGCGGCGCTGTTGACCATGCCTATTGATCAAGTGCATTTTACCGGTAGCGCCGCCACTGGACGCACGGTCGCAGAGGCGGCAGCGAAGAAAATGATTCCCTATACGCTGGAGCTGGGAGGCTCGGACCCTATGATTGTTTTTGAAGACGCTAATTTGGAGCGCGCGGCCAATGCGGCCTTTTGGGGACGATTCGCCAATGCCGGCCAAACTTGCGCGGCGGTCAAGCGAGTTTTTGTTGAGGAGAGCGTGGCGGACCGGTTTGTGGGCGCATTAAAAGAGCGGGCCCAGTCCCTTAAGCGCAGCGGTAGTTCCATTGAGCGTGAATTGGGCGCGTTGATCAATGAAAAACAATTTTTGTTGATAAAGCGTCAACTTGAAGATTCGATCCGTGGCGGAGCCCAGGTTGTGGCCGGTGGTCTCGCGCTCAAGGATTCGCGCGGTCATTTTTTTGAGCCGACGATTTTAGTCACGGATCGCGATGATATTTGCGCGATGAAGGAGGAAACCTTCGGTCCGGTCTTGGCGGTGCGCGCGTTCAAAACGGAAGATGAGGCGGTTCGTTTGGCCAATAATACCGACTATGGGCTTTCCGCTTCGATTTTTACGAAGAATAAGGAGAGAGCCCTGGCCTTGGCGCGTCGGCTTCAGGCGGGCTCCGTCTCCATTAATGACGCCATGGCGGTGTTTTCAACACCGGAACTTCCCTTTGGCGGCGTCAAGTCGAGCGGGATCGGATTCTCTCACGGCGGCGCCGACGGCCTGCGGCATTTCACGCGCCGAAAAGGCATATTAGCCGATCGATGGGGCTCCAAGGCCGAGCTTTATTGGTATCCTTACGGGGAAAAAAAATACCGCCTTTTTTCAAAACTGATAGGATGGCTTTATGATACGCTGGATTTTCTCAACTGATAATAAAAAAAGTTCCAAGTTCCAAGTTCCAAGTTCCAAGTTTTTAGGTCTAACCCGCAACCGTTCTTTCGTTTCCCGCTATCTCGGCAGGGCCACGTTTCAGACTTTTGTTGTTGATCCGCCAACTATGCTGGCGTTTGGCATCGGCGTGGTCTTGCTGGCGGCGAAATTTTTTAAAGGAAATAAGAAATTCATTCTGGGGGCCTGCGTTCTTTTTCAGCTTCTGTTTTGGATTTGCGGCCCAATGATGTATTTTGATGCGCCTTTTTTTGCCGACCAGGGCACAGGCAATGATTTTATGTGGAACGGATATTTAATGGGTTTTCGGGTGGTGCCCGAGTCAGCGATACCGACTTACCGCAGCCCAATTCATAATGCAATTGCCGTTATTAGTTGGCTGATTCAGCCCCTTTTTCTTTATTGGGGCGTTAAGCTCGGCTGGCAATTGGCTCGTAGATTCAAGTTGGCTTCTTCCCAAAATTGAATTCTTTTGGACTCGAATAAATTTACCGATGGATCCTTGGGGCTGATTAGGCTTTTTTGGCTATTCGAAAGAGGCAGGATATGACTTGGGCGAGCGATCCGGCCCTAATACCTCGCCGGATATCGGCGAGTCCTGCGGCCATATGGACGATAAAGCCGCGCCTAAGGCTCAAATACCCCATCGCCCGTTCTAATCGTTCAATACTCTGGGCTGACAGACTCATTTTGATTTCAATGGGGATTAATTCTCCATCGAATTTGAGTAATAGGTCCACCTCGACTCCGGTTTGCGTCCGAAAGAAAAAGGCTTCCGCAGCCGGGTCCTCGAGACGGGCCAGATTGACGATCTGTTCGATGCAGAACGTTTCAAAACTGGCCCCCGCCTTGGGGTGAGCAAGCAGAGCCTTTTTGTTGAATGGAATTCCAAGAAGATGATGTAGGATTCCTGTGTCGCGGATATAAATCTTGGGACTTTTGACTAACCTTTTGCCGAGATTGGCGAAATAGGGTTGAAGTCTCCTGACCAGGAAGGTTCCCTCAAAAATGTCCAAGATATGGGAAACCGAATGGTAGTCGATCCCCAGGGAGCCCCCAAGCTCGCTTAGATTGCAGATGGAGCCTTGGGCATGAGCCACCATCGAAAGCAGCCGAATCATTTTTTGCGAGGAAATTCTAAATCCAAGCTGGGGAATGTCTTGTTCCAAATAGGTGCGCAGGAACGCCGGGAGCCAGTCCTCCGGGGAAGCCATCGGACGGCTCCAGTGGAGCCGGGGGAAAGCGCCCTTGATCCAAAGCGGCTCTTGGTTGGTTTCCAAAATCGAGATACACCCTAACTCCAAAAATCCGGTTCGGCCGGCCAGGGATTCTGATATTTTTTTGACGAGTTTTGGCGAAGCGGATCCTAAGAGAACGATCTTGCGGGTCTGATGGCGGTCAATGTGGCTGCGCAACAGAGGAAATAGGGAGGGCAGTCGTTGCGCCTCATCAATTATCAATTTTTTAGATTGCTCTAAAATGATTTCCCCGTCTGTTTCTAAACGCAAGAGGGCGGTCGGGTTTTCCAGGTCGAAAATGTCGAACTCCGGCAAAGCCCAGCGCGCAAAAGTGGATTTCCCTACTTGGCGCAGGCCCAAAAGGGTCACAATGGGAAACTGCTTTAGGAGGGACATAAGTCTTGCTTGGGCGATGCGGGGATGCAGCATTATTGTATTATAGATGACTATTTACTAATTTTCAATGTTCAAAAGGAGCGATTGCAGAGTTGGTTTTATGTTTTTCTGGTAAACTCAATGAGATGGAAAAGGCGATCAGCGTATTAAATAAGATGGTTGAGGATGGAGTTATTGAGAATTACGCCATTGGGGGCGCGGTGGCGGCTCTTTTTTATGCTGAACCGGTGGAAACTTTTGATTTGGATGTTTTCGTTATCATTGGCGAGAGCAAATCCTCGATTTTATCGCTGTCGCCCATTTATCGTTATTTGAAGGAGAAGGGATACCATTCTAAAAAGGAACATATTTGGGTCCGGGGGATTCCCATTCAATTTTTGGTTCCCTACAACGCTTTGATTGAGGAGGCGCTTCGGGAAGCTGTTCAAAAAAAATTTAATCATGAGCAGGTCCGCGTCATGCGAGCGGAGCATTTGATGGCGGTGATGGCGCAAACCGGCCGGGCCAAAGACAAAATCCGCATCAGTATTTTGCGACAACAAGCTAAATATGACGAAAGGCGCCTTCGTGACATTCTAAAAAGACACGGCTTGGCTGCCCGCTGGAAGATAGTTGCCGGGGATGATCATGGCTAGCGGGACGACTCGCCTGATGAATCATTTGTTGAAATCCAAGGAGCGCGCCCGCCGGAGACTGGCCAGGCTCCCGATTGAGGAAAAGATCAAAATTTTGATTTCCATGCAAAAAATTTCCAATCAAATCCGGGCCAATTGCGGCCGAAAGCCTTTGCCCCCCTGGCGGCCTGATTAAGCCGGGGTTCCGCGTGCGTCACTCCGGTGAAAGCCGGAGTCGTGCGCCGATGGGAACTCGATACCGGCCCCGTGTCCAGGCACGGGGCAGGCTTCTTTCGATACAGGTATGACAGGACAAAAAAATCTGGTGGTCCCGAAGGGAAAGACCTGTCAACTGCGGAACCTGGGTTAAGTCAATCAAATTATTATTTTCGTTATTTTTGGCTCAAGGGGTCTGACCGCTTGTGTTTGAGACAACCGATCGGCGGGCTATTTCTTCCACCATTGGCGCAGGCGGTCGAATAAGTTGTCTTTGCGGTGGAGAGGGCACTTGGCCGTGGGCTCGGTGCCGGCGGCAAAAAGTTCCTTTTTACGCTCCGGGCAATCGCCGGTGGCTAAAAGGCCGGACAACGGGTCAATGACAACGCTGACAAGACCTTCGGGCGTGGCGAAGTCCGATGGAGGATATTCAGCCAGGGCCTCTTTCATGAAGGCCGCCCAAAGGGGCAGAGCGTCTTTGGCGCCGCTGACATTGATGGCGCGATGTTCGTCATCGCCCACCCAGACGCCGCAAAGGAGTTCCGGTGTGTAGCCTATGAACCAGGCGTCGCGCCCCTCATCGGTGGTGCCTGTTTTTCCGGCAGCCTTGCGATCCCAGCCCATTTTGGCCAGACCCCGCCCCGTGCCTTCGGTGACCGCGCTTTCCAGGAGCGAGGTCATGAGGTTGGCGCTCGCCGGGTCAAGCGCTGGGCTGCGCCGCACGGGAGAAAATTCCAACGTAGCGCCATTTGAGTCCAGCATGGCCATGATCAGAGTGGGATGAATGCTCCATCCGCCGTTAGCAAAGGGTGCGTAGGCGGCGGTGATTTCAACAAGACTTACCTCGAATGTGCCTAATGCAAGGGCCGGATATTCTTTGAGAAGACTTTCGATCCCAAGACGCCGGGCCATTTGCACGATGCCGGCAAGCCCGACTTTTTGGGATAGTTCAACCGTGGCGGCATTTAAGGACAGGCTCAATGCCTGGCGCAAGGTGACTGTTCCATGGTAGACACCATCGAAATTTTTTGGTTCCCATGCCGTTTTTTTCAATTGTTTGAGACTCCTTTGTTCATCTAGGACCGTGGAGGCCGGGGTCCATCCTTGTTCCAGGGCGGCGGCATAGACGAGGGGCTTGAAGGCGCTTCCGGGCTGGCGTTTGGCTTGGGTGGCGCGGTTGAATTGGCTCTTGCTGAAATCCCTGCCTCCAACGAGCGCCAAAATGTAACCGCTTGCAGGGTCCAAGGCGATTAGAGCCGCTTGATGGCGCGTTAAGCCGGCGGCGCGCCCCAGAGTTTCTTGAAGGTCCGGGTCCATGGCCGTATAAATGCGAAAACCTAAACGCATGAGATCGCCTTCGGGATATTTTTTGGAGAGATCGCGAAGAACCTCGGCCAAGTAGTAACTAAAAATAGAGGTCTCTTTGGAGGGGGCTTGGCGAAGGCGCAGCG
>JACQPE010000081.1 GCA_016207685.1 Elusimicrobiota bacterium
CCATTGGAGAGGTGCGTGAGTGGTTTAAACGGCACGCCTGGAAAGCGTGTAGGCCGGCAACGGTCTCGAGGGTTCGAACCCCTCCCTCTCCGCACTTTGTCGGAGCCAAAGTACGATTCGGACGCGCCGGAGGCGCTGGGACGGTTTTGAAATGTGTCCCATCCTCTCCGCAGCACGCCACAGATTTCAAAACCGGCCCAAGAGGGGTCCGGTTCGGCGTGCGGCAGTAAATGGGAGTCAATATCCACTGACGTGCCCTGTGGGCGTAGCTGGAATTTAATGAAGATTGGGAAGGTTTCCCATGGAACTTAAATTCCAACCATAAAACCTTTTCCGCGAACTTCACTTTAGTATCCACGGTTTTCATCGGCAATTGTCCTCTCTGTCCCGGCAGGGGATACTCCAGCGTTATCTGATGTCGGCTCAGGCCACCTTGCTGGAGTAGGTTAAGGTAAAAGCAGCAACGATATTATCTTCATGGTAAATATTTGATCTTCTCCTCTGGCGAATGGCCAAATCTTGCATGGTTTTTTCCGCGCAATGTTTTAACAAGCTGTATATATAAGGCACAATTCGCCCCGCCATTTCATTGGGTTAACCCTTCTAGGTGTTTCAAAATTTTAACCGTAGGCAGCGTATCCTGGCCGCAATATTTTATTAGGTTCTGCTTAATGGTATTGGTTTGATTGGCCGGGAGATCGGCGGTCATAAGCGCTTGATAGGCACGGGAGGCCTCCCCGCCTTCGGCTATTTCCATGTCTTCGTAAGTCATTTCCGGGACCAAGGCAGGCAGCACGGTCTTGATTGAGGCGCTACCGTAAAATTTAGGGTGAACATAATGCCGCTTCTTAAAGGGGAAATAAAGGTCCCAAAGTCGCGCCTTAATTCCCAGGAAAGTTTTCTGCTGTTTGGGAAAACCATCGGTCAAACCCTGAAGAACGCTGCTTTCAAATTTTGCGTTGTAGGCGACTACGGAACCATTGGGCCCGATCTGCCGCGCCAGCAGTGCGGCAATTCGTGGCCCGGGGTCCTCAATCCCGTCGCCAAGGTATCCAACGCGCTCCTTATCCTGGCGGCCCGGCAAAAATTAATCCCCGGCTATAGGACACTCGCAGCTCACGGTATCTTTTTTTGACCTTCAAAACCCCTTCGACGTTACTGCGTATTGCCGCGCGAATACTGGTTTCCACCAAGACATTCTCCCATAGAATCTTCGCGATAGGGATATTGGGGCCATTCGTGCAATAGATAAATTTTGTTGGCGGATAAAGCGACAAGCTATAGCGGCTTAAGGCCAAAAATAAGCTCTCCACCGCCTTCCTGTTCTTGCAGGCCAGCAAAACATGCGGCGTTTCATGAAGACGTTCAAACGGAATCCTGGTGCGCTGGCATTCATCCCAAATTCCGCACTTGAGGAGGCTTTGCATTGGAAAACCGGCGTACAAAAAAATGCGGAATTTCCGGCTACGCCGGTGGGGGATTGTTTCGCTCCCATCGCGCCTGCGGCGCTTGAGGGTCCCGCAGCTCTGTCTGCGGGGCTTGCGAGGAAGATTCCGCAACTGCGGAATCTGGGTTCAATGATGTCGCCTTCCCAGGCAAATTGAATGGCGCCGGCCCATTCAATATCGCCAAAGCCTCTGTTCCTTTTTAAGATGGTACCGTCTTGAAGGGATATGCGTCGCGGTCCGCCCCCCTCGATCCAGACGAGTAGCGATACCAGGTCCATCTGCGCGATGGCGCCCGGATGCTTTAATTTAAAAAAAATAGGGAGGACGTTGAGCCCTTTGTCATCGGGCATTTTTTCAAAAACCATCCATCCCTCAGACGCCGGATGACCCTTCTGAAACCGGGAAATAACCCGCTTAAGAAACATCGCCTGACTCATGACGGAACCTCCTTGAGGCTATCTTGGCCTCAATAATAGTTCCCGTCTATGAGGAAAAAAGTTGCAGGCTGGGCACGGAGGTCCTCTTGGGGTCCGCTAATGGCGCGATTTAAGCCATTCGCGGCAGGAAACCACTCGAATCTTGTTGCCTTGCTCGCGGATCATTTCCTCTGTATCCATGGTTATGATGGTGAGGTGGCGCGCCTTGAGCTCCTCGGATGCCTGGTGAAGGGCGCGAAGTTCTCTCTCCCTTGTTTTTAAGGCGGAAAGATTTTGCGTGACTTGAATAAGCTCGATACTTTTGGACCCCTCTCTTAAGAGGAAATCCACTTCGGTTCCGGAACGGGTTTGATAATAAAACAAATTAAAATTCGGCTTAAATCCCCGCCGCACCAATTCAACGAAAACCAAATTTTCAATAAGACGCGAATCATTTGACGTGGTTGGCTGGGATAAGGCGGAGATCAAACCGTTGTCATAGGCGTAGATTTTCCGGTCCGCCTTGATTCTTAATCGTGGCTTAAAAAAATAAGGCTGAAGATCATGAACTAAATAAGCCTCGCGAAAATACGCGATAAATTTTCCAATGGTGGCGACGGAGAGCGCTCCCAGCGAACGCTCCAGGCTCCGCGCTGAAAACCGGCTTGCGGCATTATTGATGAGCAGATTAAGCAAGTCATAGATCGCCGTTGAAGAACGTATGTGGTGACGCGTCACAATATCACGCAGAACGACCGAGTCAAAAAGGGTCCGGAGGTATCCTTGCGATTCCGAGCCACCCAGCACGACTTCCGGGAAACCTCCCCACGTCAAATACCGGTGAAAGGTCTCCCTGCCGCCGCCTTTTTCTATTTTAAGCCCAGCTAAAAATTCCTGATAGCTGAAAGGCAAAAGCTCAAAAGAGAGGTGCCGGCCCGTCAGGGCCGACCCCAATTCCCGGCTTAGCAAACGCGAATTCGAACCCGTGATAACCAAGTTGCGATCCCGGCGGTGCAGCTTGTTAATAAAACTTTCCCATTGGGCGTAGTTTTGAATTTCATCAAAGAAAACGTAATCCGTTTTTCCATAGACCCTATCCATTGCTTCAACCAGATTATCGCTGTTGACACCGTCCTTAAGGGCGTCGTCTTCAAAATTAAGATAGGCGAAATTTTTATCAGCCAGGGATTGGAAGGCCAGCGTTGACTTTCCGGCCCGGCGAGGCCCCGTGATGACCTTAACGAGATGAGAGGAAAGCGCCTTGCCAATAGCGGCGCTCATTTGGCGGGGAACAAGAACCCGGCGAAGCGCCCAATCCCGCTTTCGCTTATGGGCTTCGACAGTGGTGTTTAGTGATTTCATCATAATAAACAATATAGTTTATTATTGTTTAATAAAATGGCTTCTGACCAC
>JACQPE010000082.1 GCA_016207685.1 Elusimicrobiota bacterium
AAATCATGGGCAACTGACTTATTAACATCAAGAAGCCCAAAATCATCAATGGGAGCATCCGGGCATTGATAAAACCGCCTCGTTTTCCACGGGCCGTCTTTCTCGCCTTCTTCGCCTTTTTTGGCTTCTCCTTATGATCCTGCCTCCATTTGAGCTTGGCCTGCGTGCCTTCTTGGACATAAGGCAAAAGCTCCGCCTTCTGCGCCGCGTCCAACTCATTATTGATCCAGGCGCGCCGGAAAAACGACGCGCGCACGATGGTCGCCTCCGCGAGATGATCAACCCAAGTAAAAACAATATCCTGCAGCGTTTCCCAAAGTTTGGAATTTTCGCTCTTTCTGATGACATGGGCGCGCTCGCCCGTGCGTATGCGAAGGAGCCATGATTCGCCCTCAAGGTCATAATGGCCGCCGCGTTCCCGGCGATACTCCAGCGCGCGATCCCTTAAGACATCCCTGGTCCTATTGACCTCATTGATAATCTGGGAGATGCCGCCTTTTTGGGTCTCAAGTCTTAAAAGCTCATCAACGAGCCGCCCTGCGTCATTGACGTCAATGCCGGGCAAAACCATCTGTTTAGGAGGGGCTGGTTCCTGTTCGTCATCAACCTCTTCATCTTCCCGGCCCGCCGCGCTTTTAGGCAGCACCCGCACCACTGCCATAGGTTTAAAACTGATGTAACCCGGATCTGGCTCGCCCTCGTTGCGGTCAAGGCCGATCCGATGGCGCTCATCGCTCGTCAACTGTCGCTTGTTAATGAGGCGCTCCAGCCCCGGCAAGTGCATGCCGGCCACAAGGCGGTAAATGCCGAGTTTAACCAGAGCCTTGATAAAATTATCGTAGCGCACCGGCTCGGCTTGCTTGCTTGGAATTTTAATCGTAGGCACGGCGTTTTCAATTTCCAGGACCCTGCCGCTTTTTGTTCCCTTGATCTGCGTGATGCCCGCGTGAGCGCCGACAAAAACTAAAATTTTCTCTCTGATCTCGATTATTTTACGGTTAAGCTCCTGGCGGGATCGCTCCAGTTCGCGAAGGCGCGCATTGACTTTGACGAACTCTTCAACCAGCGCTTTTTCATCGGAGAGCTGCGACGAATCTTCAAGCTTCCGGCGTTCGCCGGATATATTTCTTAATGTTCGCCTCAGCCCTTTGAGCAAACCGGCAAACTCCTCCACAAGGTCCGAACCCCTGCCTGCGGAGATGTCTGGGGCCGTGGCCGCGAGGTCACCAGCTTGCGATGCCGTTTCACGGATTCCACGGGGCGACGCCTCCCGGAACGTTTCTTCGTTGGTTACCGGCCCATGCGGATGGTCGCCGAATTGTCCACGATCTCCCGATTCCCCGGTCCCGTAATTTGAGTTCCCGAGGTCCTCCTTATTGAGGAACGATTCCATAGCCGGACCAGGCTCAATATTAGTTGACGCTGCGGGTTCGCTAGAGGTTTTTGAGCCCCCCGCATCCTGATCTCTCCCTCCAGGCAGAGGGGATGGGACGGGCACGACAGGCTCTGGTTCGTGAAAACTGTCAGATGGCAGCGGGAGGTCACCGGCCAATTCCTCTAAAATTTCCTGGCCGCCCTTGGTAAATGGTCTGGGCCACAAATGGACATTGAGATTTCCCGGCCGGACCCGCTCGCCCACGTTCCATGCAAGCGACTTGGGCGCCGCCTCGGCCATGGGCAAATCAAAAGCCGGGTCAGAGAAATCATCGCCGATGATGAGAATTTCCTCGGGCTTAAGGATTTGGCCTGTTTCTTTCTCGATGGACTCGATAATAAAACGGACGGCCTTCTCTTTGTTGGTGATATAAACGGCCAAATAGGGGGCATCTTCCCGCTTTTCAGGATATTTAAGGCCCACCCGGATTTCTGGGTTAATTTTTTGAAACGCTCGCACCAAATCCGCGTAAACCAGCTCGATGCGGGGGTCATCGCGCTCCACGCCGCGCTTGAAGATAAAATTCGCACGGTAGTCGGTATAGTCGTCATCCACTGCGCCGTCAATCTGATATTGGGCCAATACTCCCTTGGCGATATCGCGAATTTGACCCTTAAGCGCGGCGGAAATAGATTCGGTCCGGTGGATTTCCTTGGGCTCGCCTGATCCATCTAAACGATGGATTTGATCGGCGAAACCGGTGGCGATAAAAAGTTTTTTGTGCCGAGCGGGATTCAAATAGGCGACGATGGCGTCTTTAAGACCGAAACCGGGCCTCCCCGGCACATCCCAAGGCCGCGCGCCGACAATGCCGACGTAAACGCCTTGCGTTTGGAGCGCGGATAATAGTTGAGCGGTTCTCTGGGATATTGGAGCGCGCGGCTCCTCAAGGGTGCTGTCAAAATCAGCCAGAACAACTTTAATTTTCGGTTTGAAGGCTTTTAAAACGGTCTTTGCCTGAAGCTCGGTCAAACGGGGCAGGGGCAGGCGTTGATTGGTCCATCCCCTGGCAGCGCCTTCAAAGCGCCCAGGAAGAATATGGAAAGAGGCAATGAGGGCCGCGGCGGCTACTCGCCAAAGAACATAGGGCCAGGGAAAAGGCGCGGTTTTACGGGAGAGCCACGCAGCCGCTTGGACAGAACCGCCAAGGATAATGGCGGTTCCCAGGCCCACGCCCAAACTTTGAACAATCACAGCCCGCCCGGCGGATAAAAAGGGAAAGCCAAGAATAGCGACGGCAAGTATCATGGCGGGAAAATAAATGCTTGTGAAAAGAGTTATGAGTTTTGAGTTTTGAGTTTTGAGTTCAGCGGCTTTGGACTCCAGCACGCTGGCCCCCTCCGGCCCAACGCGCCCCTGGCGCTCCAAGGGTCCCTCGCCTCCGGTGGGGGGGGGCCCGGCTGGCACTCGCAGCTCTGCGGAGGGTGTTGGACCTTGGACTCCAGCACGCTGGCCCCCTCCGGGGGCCCGGCTGGCACTCGCAGCTCTGCGGAGGGTGTTGGGCTCTGCTTTCTGCGGTTCTTTTTGCGCTTGGGACCAATTTTTCCAGCCGGTGACATTAATGATGACGGAATTGATCATCAAAACCACAAGCTCCCAAAAGCCAACCTTAACGGACCAGCCTAGGCGTAAAAGCGTGCCGAAAATCGAAAGAGGGAAGGCCTGGCCGAAACGGCTGACGGCGAAAAGCCAGGCCACAGGAAGACCAATGGCTGCGGCCGCGATGTCAATGACGCCTAGAAAGTTATGGGTTTCCGGCCGCAGCATCCAAAGCATGAAAAACGCCCCTGTCAGCAAACCCCCCATCGTGCCCATGACTTTAGGAGAAGCCAAAGGCGGCCGAATGCCCTTCCCCCACATGCGCCAGCCTTGCCAGCCCAGGAAGGTATACATGATATTAACCGGAATCATCGCGTAACCCGCTCCCACCTCCAAAATTCTCAAGGTGAAAAATAACCCGCCCAAAGGACCAAACAAAAAATTCGCCCGGTGGCGCCTTGTTTGAAGCCAGGAAGAAGCCGCGATAAACCCGGAACCGAGCCAGCCCCAACTATCGAAACCAAGAGCCAAAAGAGCGCCGGCGCCCATAAGCCAAACCACAGGAATCCACGTGCTTTTGGACTTAATGCCATAAGCCAATGCTCCGGCCGTGGCCAGGCCAATCACAACGTAATTGAAAACAGCCAACGAAACCGGCAGCAACAAATACGCCCCCAGTCCCACCAAGGACGCCGAAGCCGCCAATGCCAGCAGCGCCAATGGTACGCCGTAAACGACTTTTTCCAAGCGGGCTAAACGCTTTTCTAAAGCGGTTAGTATGTCATTGCGAGGACGCGCAGCGTCCGCGGCAATCCCATCAGAGGAAGCTTCCTCCTCATGAGATTGCTCCTCCCTGCGCAGAGCTTCGGGGGACGTCTGACCCGCCGGAGGCGGGTCCCCAGCAGTCGGGGCTTCGCTCCTCGCAATGACAGAAGAGGCAATGGCAGACAGCAATGGGTTCGCCGCGATAAATACCTTTGCGTCATGCGCAGCCATTGAAGCGCGAATAAGCAAACGGTGAAGGAAACGCAGCCATGCGCCTTTCAATGCCAATAAGGAACCTTGACTTTTCTCTGAAAGCGCCGCCTCCAAAGTTTGGTCGGGCGCTATGACCAAGTACGGATCATCATGGCCCCGGGCAATGATTTCCGCCGAAGCGGGCAAGACGTATTGATAATGAAGTTGAAGCGGGGCTGTTTCACCTGCGTCTCTCCATGCCTGCTCGAGTTGCCGGGAAAAATCTTGAGCCTGCGCCGCGCTCGCGTCTTCGGCGATAAACTCAACGTCAATGTCGCTGCCCGGCGTGGCGGACCATCGGGCGTAACTGCCGGAGATGACAGCGGCAACCAAAGAGCCGCGTCCGTTCTGTTGCCTGGATAAATGCTGCCGCAAAAGGGAAACAAATTTTTCATGCCTTGCCTTCATGGCGCCGGAGGAGCGATACTCCCGGGCGCTGGCGATTTGATCAGGGGTCGCCAAGCCGTCAAAATAGCCGGCTGTTTCGGACTTCGGCCTTAATGAAGCTTCAAACAACGCGTCGCGCAACTCTTTGCGCACATAGTAACCCGAATTGCGCTCCGGGTTCGCCTTCACGCGTTCTACAAGACGCAGCAAGGCTTGGCGCGCCGCTGAATTGACCGCAAAATATCTATCGTAAATTCTTAAAGTTTCCGCCGCAATAGCGCTCACGTCATGCTTTGTCCGGAAGCCACCCGCCCGAAAAACGTCATCATAGCCGTAGGTGCGTAAATCAATCAAAAAATTCTTGATCTCCGCGACGGGAGGATCCTGGAGAGCGGCCACGGCCCGAAGAGCCTTGGCATAATACTCCAAGACCCGCGTCGTGCCATACCACCAAAAAGACCTAACCAAAGAAAAATAATAGAAACCTAAGGCTTTAAAACGCTTCAATCCTGTCGGAGTCGCGAAAGTTAATTTTTGCGATTCTCCTTCTTCTGCAACCCTTCCTCCCTTGGGGGAGGCCGGTTGTAGAGCTCCCTGCGCCTGGGACGCTGGTGGCGCTGCTCCAAGGGCAGCGTGAAGGGGCAATTTTTTTACGCCCCTGACGCCGCCCTCAACACTGTCTGGGCCAATGCCCGACATCGGGTCTTTTAAACTTGGCCGGATGGCTTCCATTAGCCGGTCAAAACCCATGTTTGAGACGCGGGCTTGATCGGGAGTCAAACGGCGAACTTTCGGAACCACAGGACTGATGCGGCTTAATTCATCCTTATCTTGGATGAGCCAGGTTGGCTCGTAAGTGACGACAAAAAGGGCTTTTAGCTTTTCGTAAATCCTGTGGAAAGGGTGCCCCTCAACGCCGGGCAAGCCCTTCAAGCCGCCATAATTAGGCATCAAGTAACGCAGAGCCGCCTTCCAGTCCTCATGAGCAAGCAAGGCGCGCAGCATCTCGCGTTTTTCTTTGGGCTCGTTATCGGTCGGAATGTTAAATGACTTAACGGCCTTAACCTCGACACGGCGATCTTCGCTGCCCGCTAAAACTTTCAATTTGTCCTGCTCCGCTATTTCAAGCAAAGCTTCTTTGATCAGATCCTCTTCTTTCTCCAACTCGCGCTCCCGGGCTTTAAGCTCATCAAGCTTTTCAACAGCCGCGACATATTCATCCACCGTCTTGCGATCTGTCTCGTCAAGCTCGGCTCTGGGTTCAAGTCCTAATTTTTCTTTCCAATAGGGAACGTTTTGAAGCGCTTCTTCCCGCGCCGCCAACACCAAATGCGCGCGCTCCAAAAGCGTGTCCGCCACGCGGTCAAGATATTCTTTGTCCATCTCGATTTTTTCAGCGTGATACTTGAAATCCCAGTGCACGGCGCCTTCGATGTTTTGAGTCCACTCGGGATACTTTTGCCGCAAGCCAAGATAGTAAAGACCCAATTGCATGTAATCGCGGCGCATCTTAGTGTCGGTGGCCGGACGGCGGATGGTCTTGGGGTCATGGACCTCCAACACCCAGCGGCCATCCGGCTTTTTAACCTTAACCACCAAGTCCGGTCGGACAATGTAGCGGAATTCATTGCCGTCGTTATCGGCAATGGTGACCTCAAGCTCGCCCTCAACCATGAGAACTTCGAGAGATTCCAAATCAACGATTTCACCGCGCTGGAAGCGCAGCCAATAAATAGCGAGCCAATGGGCGCCTTCCCGTTTCCAGTCATCAAGGCTCAAAAGCTCGCCGGGCAGAAGAATCGGGTTCTCATTGATTGCCGCTTCCCTCTCCCAATCCTCGGCATAGACGCGGACCATGTCATCGAGCGAGAGTTCGGCCGGTTTCTTTCCGGATTTGATTTCATTGTGGAACCATTCAAGCGCTTTGTGGACGGATTTGCCGACTAAAAGCTGCGGGCCCTTGGGAGCCTTTTGGTCCGCCTCCAAAACGTAACGCAGGACAAAGCGCTCCAGCGACCAATGCAGCGCCTCCATCATGGAATGAGAGAACGGCTTGCCGGAGGGATTGGCGCCGATAACTGCGCCAAGCATTAAGGCGCCGAGGCCAAAGAGCGATCCCTGCGCGATTGGGTCATTCAAAAAAGGCAGAGCCAAAAGAGGCAGCAAACCAAGGGCGGCGCCGCCTCTGCCGCCCGCGTCTTTTTTGCCCTTTTTAACCATTTCCAGCGAGTTGTCCGCGGATGAGGTGATCCATTTTTTAACTGCTCCCCAAATGCCGTCATCGCCGTTGTCAGGATCGTCTTCAGGACTCTTGCCGTTGCGCCGGGCCAAGGATCGCAGGCCACTATGATTAAGGTCAATAAACTCAACGCCGGACTCATCGGCGCGCAAAATATCCCAAAGTTTGGCATAGTCCTCCGGCGGGTTTTTGGTTTTGCCCTTGGTAGGAACAATGACACGGCGCGGCTGGTATTGCGCCAACTGTTTATTTGTTCCTTCCAACATCATGGCGCCCGTGCGCTGGGCCAAAGCCTGAACTTGAGACTGTAGGTCGTTTATTTTCTCTTCGGCATCACGGATTTCTCTTTCTAAATTGGTCTTTCCGCTTTTAACTTCAGCTTGAACCAATTTTCTTGTCTCTTCTTTGATGGCAAACCATCGGTCAACCAAGGTTGCCGCAAGATGGGCGCGTTCACTCTTTTTCTTGGGAATTGTGATCTTAAGACCGTATTTCTCCCTCCAAGGATTGGGGTCGGCCTCATACTCCGCAACCGTAGCATTGACTTGTTTAATGAGCCCCGCCATGTGGCGCTGGATGCCCAGCAAAGTCGCATCGTCGTAATCAAAGCTCACGGTCCCAAAACGGTAATGATTTTTTCCGACAAACTTGTAGCCGGCATAGGCCGGATACTGCTGTTTTAGGGCCAAAACATAAAGCCCCATCTGCCGTTTGTATTTTTTGATTTCTTCCTCGCTGGGTTTGACCAGATGGGTTTTCATGTCGTGAATCTCAACGCGATAGGTCCCGCCCGGCTCGCGCGCCAACGCCACCATATCAGGAAGTCCCAGGAAGCTAAAAGGCGTCCCCAAACCATCAGCCTCGCCGGCCAGTTGCTCGCCGGTGTCAGGATCGGTCAATGTGAAATGAATCGGGTGCTCCAGGAAAATAAAATCCTGGCTGTCCGGATCGAAAATTGTCTTCTCCCGCATTAACTTCCAATAGTAGTCCAGGTAACTCAAACCGCCCTCATAACAGGCTTGCACGGTTTCCTCGGGCATCTCACCGGGGATGATCGAGCCGCCCTTGGCCTTTTCTTCGGCTTTCATTTCCGCCCAGCGCTGTTTGTATTCTTCCTTGACTGCGTCAAGGCTCATTTCGCTCATAGGCTTGCGCATTTTTAAAGCGTTGTGAAAACTCTCCAAAGCCAAGTGAACGGCTTTGCCCATCACAAGCTGGGCCATTGTTCCTTTGGTCTTATCGCGAAGGTGGGTTCGGAGAATATATTTCTTGATAAATTCTTCTTTGCCTTTTTCCATGGTGGAGAGCATGGTGAACGAGAAGGGGCGCCCTGGGCGGCCAAACTTTGGATTAAGGCCGATTTTTGGCGGCCCGCGGCCATCGGTAATGGCCGAGACAACCGAACCAAGGATAAAAACCATAATGGCGGGGAAAAGCCAAAAGAAGGTTGTCGGTTGTGGGTTATGGGTTGCAGCCGTTGGAAGGAGAGAAGAAGCTTGGGCTGGATTGGAGTGCATCAAGAGCCATCCGGCGAAGGGGACTAAAATCCACGGCAGCCAGCCGAAAGCGCCGGGGCCGCCGCGGCCGCGACGCAAAAATTGCAATCGGGAAATCGCGGCGGTTCTGATTGCCTGAATTCTGGCTCTCAGCGCTTCAGCCACGGGCGCGTCCGGATCATCAACTTTTTTGGCAAAAATAAATTTGACAATTCCCAAAACAGTCAAAATACCCGCCATAACGGCAACGGACTGCGTGAACAAGGATAAGCCGAGGTAGTCAAAAAGAAGAGATAGGGGCAGCACCAGCAGGGCCCCGATGCCCCCTACCATGCCCGCAGCGGCCTGAATCGGACCCTGCTGTTCTTTGGGAGCGCGCTCCTGCACAACGGAACCTAATGCAATGCTTCCCGCGGGAACGCTGAGCAACCCGTAAAGAGTCATGGCCGTGACAACAAGCCACGGCAGGGGCAAAACAAAACTCCAAAACAAAAGCAAAGACGCCGCTGCCAGCCGCGACCAGGTTGAGAGTTTGACTTTGGCCAAGGCCGGCACGAATGCCACCAGGCCTCCGGCGATCAATCCCCCGGCGCTGTACCCGGAAAGTATCGAGCCCTGTATTTCCTTTTCTCCGGGAAATTTTGCCTGAACGAAAAGCAAAGCAAGAAACGCATAGAGGACTAAATTCATGATGTCCAAGGGAATATTGTAAAGAACAGGCCAGCGGAGTTTCGGGTTTTGCCACAGGAGCTTCAAACCGACAAAGGCTTCCCGGAAAAATCCCGATGTTGACCGCTCAACATCAACCTCAACCAGCCATGACTTGCCATCCAAACGCCGCGCCAATTCATGCCCCGATTCCCGCGCCGCGCTCCCGTTTCTTCCCCTCGCCCCCGCAGGGGGAGAAGGCGGGATGAGGGGGCTATTGTCTTTAATTGAATCCTGAAGCTCAATTTTAACGGGGAAAGCCAATCCATCCGCAGCCTTTTGGACGTCAGCCTCGACCTCGGCGTTCCATTCGGAGACGCGCACCAAAAGAGTAAATTTCGGCGGCAAAGCAACCGGCGTATGTTTGTAAGGCAAAAACCAAATCGCGGCGCCGGTGAGGGCCAAGCCAATAGGCCAGGCTATCAAGCCGACAACGTTGCCGTAAAGAGTCAATAAATAAGTAACCGCGACCGGCGCAGTCACGCCGATGGTTTCAATGGAAAAATGCTTGAGCGAATTGAATCGCCTAAGAACCTGCCCGTCCTTGTTGGCATGAAGCGCGACCATGGTGGATGAGGAAACCTGGGCCACGGAAAGGGCGATGGAAGAAAGTCCGACTAAGGCAAAAAAAATCGGAACAGCCGCGGAATTGGCCGCGGTTAAAAAGCCCGCGAGAAACAAGGCCAGCAATCCGAACATGGGCACGCTGCTAAAGGCATAACCGAGCATGACCATATACTTGGGGTTGAATCGCTTGGCCAAATATCCTGAAAGCGGCGCGGTGAGCGTGACCACAAAAGTTTTAATGACCTGCAGGAGCATCATGACCGTAACCGTTGCTCCCAGTTCCTCGCGCAATAGCCATCCCTTGCTAATGCCAAATGCCTCAAGCCCGGTTTGCAAAATTAGGCTCCCCAACAGCACCGGCCAAAACGCCACCAGAATCGTCCCTAGCTTGATTTTCGGCTCATTCGCCTTTACAGGATGGCCAGCCACATAATTGAATAGCTTCTCGGTCGCCTCCGGACCATTGCCGCGTACAATAAAAGCGTTCTTAAGTCGCGGGTCCATGGAGCCACCAGCGCTCAAGGTTAAGGCGCCGGGCAAGGCGCGCTCCATGTCCAGGTCCGTGCCATTGCCGCGTCTTTCCAAAAGACGGCCGCCGGCCAACAGGCCCGCGCGACGAACCAAGCCGGCCCAGAGCCCGCCCCAACGCGGCGACGGATCATTTTCCGGAAGATAAAAATCATCGCCCACAATAAGGGCTCTTGCGGCCTTGAGACCCTCAAGCCCAGGCATGCCCGCCAATTGCCGGATGCCTGTAAACTTATTCGTTCTTGCCACTACAAGATAAGGCGGATGCGCCGGATTCTTGGCCATTCCATAAGATACCTGGAAGTCAAGGCCGTGGGCCTGTAATCTGGCCTTCATTAATTTTTCAACTTGTCTGATAATTTTATCCGAGGTTCCCGGCTTAAGCATCATGGAGTAGCGGATATCGGTCATGACTTCAATATCAATGTTGAGTGATCCATCATGCATGGCTGCGCCTAATGCGGCTAGGCCTTCTTTAACTTCGCCGACTGCTTGACGCAAGGCGCCTTTCTCATCAGGACCCATCGGCGGGGCCTGGTAGAGAATTTCCGGCTCGCCATTTTTTTGAAAACGAAATATCACGGAGCCTTTATCGGCAATCACCACCATCCCAGCCTTATCCAGGGCCGCCATCGGCTCGAGAGATTCAGTTATGGAAACTTCATGTTTGGCTTCGGAAGGCTTGATCAATGGCCGGTCCGTCACAATGACAACTTGCCTTCCTGATTTTTTCAGGGCGGCCAACGCCTGGGCGCGGCCGGAGGAAATGGGCTTTTTATATTCCTCGAGCGTCCCATCGTAATCCGTAATAACGAAATCCTTGTCGGCCGCTAGGGCAAGAATTTTTCGCTCAAGCCCTGCGCTCATCGCTGACAAGCTTAACGTAACTCCAAAAAACGCCATCGCCCCCAACGCCCGGCGTCTCAAAAAATAAATCGCCGGATTCAAAACTTGGCTGATCCACAAGTCCAATCGTTGCGCGGCGCTCAATGTCCGGTCAGTCCATCCGTAAAGCGTTGCGAGCCATCGGGGGGCTTGGGCGGTTTCTTTCATTTCCAAATATCTGGGCGCGAAGAGATTGAGGATGCGGACCAATGCGGCGACAGCGACAAAAAGCAAGGTCATGGGCATGAGGTCCACGCCCAAATAGATCAGCCAACCGGCGAATGCCGTCGCCGCGGCGCCGGCGCCATAAAAAATGAGCTGCCTGACGGACTCCACAATGGCGAATTTCTCTTTGGGCATCCGCTTCTCGGTGCGGACTTCCCCATTAACGAGGCTGTGGTAGGGCGCGCTTAAAAATCCATTCAAGAACATGAAAGCCAAAATTCCAACCGCCAAGGGGGTGAGCGTCATGCTCCATGCGCCCAGGGGCAGCAAGAATGCGCCCCAAGACGCAACCGCTGGAACAGCCCCGATGGCAAATACCGGCAGGAGAAACGCGGTTAATCCGACCGCTGTAATCCATCTGACTTTTGAGGCTGGGTTCTTGTCAAAGCGATGGCCAACGCTCTTGCGGTCAACGATCCAATATCCCAGGGTGCTGCCGATTTGCGTGAGAAGGAAAAACAAGGCGAACTCCTTGTGGCCATAGCCGAAAACCCTCCCCAAATAAAATGGAAGGCAAACATAGTTGAAGGCGGCGGAGGAAAGAGTCATGACTTCAAGACTAAAATTGATAGTATCCCAACGAATGCCCTGGTCCCGCCAAATAATTTCCTTGAACGCTTTCCATCCATCGGGCAATCCGGTAGCTCGCCATAATCGGGCGATCCACGCCCTATTTTCTCTCACCTCGCCCCCATTGGGGGAAGCCGCAGTCGGAGACTGCGGCGCCTGGGGCGCCAGAGGCGCTGGTCCGAGGGCAGGGAGAGGGGGATCATTCTTTATTCCCAAATCTTTAACCATCTTCAAAAGATAGGGCGAAATCGCCAGTTTCATTCCCAACGACAATACATCCGCGGCCACCGTCAAGCCCAACACGGCGACCATCGCCTGCAGCGGGTCATGGGTGAAAACAAAAACCACCGCGGCTTTGGCGATAATTCCGAAAACGCTGCCGATAAACCATTTTTTAGAATCAATGTGCGCCAAGGCGCCCTGCTCCGTGCCGCCCAGTTGATCGGCGGCAAGCCGGACAATTTTTGAGGAAGCGCGGTAGTTGAAATTGTTGGCCAAATTAGAAAAAGCCCAAAGAACGAGAAAGCCAATCCACAGGGAATGCCAGGCAAGACCCAACGCCGGACCAAGGGCCACAACAGCCAATAACCCGCTGGAAAACAGCGTCACGAACGCCAATGAGGTCACGTCAATGAGAACGGGATTTTTCCTGTCAACCATAGAGCCGCTGGGTAAAGCGGCCAAAGCGTCGGCCCCGTCTTCAACCGCGCCGGCCTGGGCTTTTGAGGTGGCGCGCAGGACGCCGCCATCAATGACCTTATCCCCAAAGTTGGACAATATGCCCGCGGCCATGGCGCTGCTTCCAAGAAGAGAAATGCCGTTGGCCAGCAAGTAAAGCCTCATGGGCCAGGGAATGCGCCGCTTAACGAGTTGCGCCCCATAAAGAGGGACTGCTGACGCTGAGTTACGGGTTTCAGAATTGAAACTTGGAACCTGGAACCTGGAACCTGGAACATCCCCGGCCGCCCAAGCCCAGGCATTGCGCGTTAGAATGTCGGAGGCGACCAGTTCAGCGGAATCGGGGTTGGACATGCGCTTGCTGGCTTCGCGCATCTGCGGCCAGCGAGCGTGTTCCTGGATTAGCCGGATAACCGCGGGCCCCACTTCATCAGGACTTTTGGTCACCACGCCCGCGCCCTCTTGCTCAACGCGCCGGGCATTGCCTTTGTTTTCTCCGATAGCCGGACCAATGACCACCATGGGCTTGCCCAAGGCGGCAGCCTCAGCCAAGGAAATGCCGCTGGCGCGCAAGGCCACAACATCGGCCTGGGCCATCATCTCCACCAAAGGAACAAAGCCATGAACCGTGGCATTAAGTCCCAGACGCTTAACCAACTGCTCAAGCCTTGTCTTAAGAACAATATTTTCACCAGCCACAATATCAAGAACGACGTCTTTCTGTCCTGCAAAGGATGCTGCGGCTCGCTCCAAAGGACCGGTTCCTCCTCCCCCTCCGCAGATCAAGACGCGATAAGGAGGCTTAAAATCACCATCCCGGGCCCGATTGAAAGCTGCGAAACGCTCTCCCGCTTCCCGGACCTCCGGCCTAATCACGATGTCGCTGATGACAATGCGCTGCGGCTCAATGCCTTTGGTTTGCAGCCATTCTTTGAGTTCTTCCGTGGCCACGTAGTAAACATCAGCCCCGGGAGCAATCCAGCTTGGATGCCGGATATTGTCCGTGATGTGGACAGCCAGTAAGCCTTTAAAAGAACCGTCTTTTTTGGCGCGGGAAACAGCGCCATTGAACATATGGGTCGTCACCACAATGTCCGGTTGCTCCTCTTCCAATAATTTTTTGAGTTGCGGCTGGCTCAAAGAATCAAGCCAAGTCCAAAGGCGGTGAAGGGGACCGAAACTGAGCAGCTTACCCGTGGCAGAAACAAAAAAATCCCAAACGCGGGGCCATTTTTGAGCCATGCCAAAATGCATGATCCGCGAGATGAAAACAGCAAGCGGCAAAGAATACTGGCTGGTATCAACGTATTTAACCTGGGCGCCGGCACCCTGGAGGCCTCTGGCCTCCGGGCCGGTGCTCGCAGCTCTGCGGAGGGCGCCGGCCTGGATAAAAGCTTGTGATTCGCCTATGGCGCGCGCCGCCATTTTGTGTCCGGAACCATAGGGAGCGTAAAGGATAAGGACCTTGGGGGAAGTTGCGGGTTGCGGATTGCGAATTGCGGGTTGTCCGATAGGGGAAGTTACCAGGGGAGAAGTTGCGGATTTTCCAAGAGCGGGCGGGCCCTGGGCGCTGGCGCCTTGCGCAGGCGCGTCCGTCCCTTGTCCAGATAAAAACATTCCCTGCGGGTCATTGGGATAAATCGCTTCCACTAGATTCGTTTGCAAAATCCCATCCACAACTTCCCTGCGGTGTTTGGCATCAAAAAAGATAACGTATCGGATTGGATGAAGCCCTAATTCGTCATAAACCAAGCGAACTCTCAAAACATAGGGCGTCCTCATAAATGCCTCGATCGCCGCATCTGCGCTGACATTGGATATCATTGTCACTGTCATGTTGGCCTCGCCACCGGCCTTTGATGCGTCATTTTTTTCTTGCCGGTCCCTGACCCCTGATGAGTGACCCCTTCCCGTAATATTCCAATAAATCGCATAAGCCAAATAAAAAATTGTCAATACCGCTCCAGCAACAGCGCCCAATAAAGTGTACGTGGGCCAAGTCAAAACAATAGCCATGCTCGCCAGGGCAGCCACGGCTCCCAAGAGAAGCGGCGCCATAGCTATTTTTCCTTCGCGATGACGCTGTCTGCCGCCCCCATCTTCCCGCGCCGCAATTCCCGCCAACCCATACCTCTGCATAACGGCACGCAATCTTGTCCCAGGCACCGCCACGTTAAGGAGCAATCGCGCCAAGCCATCGGCCGCCCGCTTGACCTCATCTTGCGTCCAGCCCAGGCGCTTGGCCGCGGCCACGGGATGACGCATCACGTAGTCCAAAAATCCGACCGCATTCTTCAATTTCCCTTGGGGAAAAGAATCCCACAGCTCTTGCGGCAAGAAAAGAGTGGTCTTGATAAGCCTCCCGCTAAAATCTGTTTTAGAAACCGGACTGATTTGTTCAAGTTTTATCTCGCCAGTCCAGGCAGGCCGAATATGCGCGACATCATTGCGCCCGGCAATCGCGCGAATCACTTGGGGCAAAGCTCGCGCAACCACAAAAACACTGACGGCATTCGCGTGGGTTCCAATAATCTCAACGGCGCGGCCGAATTGTTGAACGAGCTCTTGAGCAAACCGCTCTCCCTTCTCCGCCAGGCCGGAAAATGACTGCCCAACCATCCCGATCGCAACCCTGAATTTTCTTCGGGGATGTTGGGCCATCTCTTGATCTAGGTCCGGCTGAACTTTGGGCAGGGTGATGGCCGCCGGTTCTTCAGGAACGGTATGCTGGTCTATTGAGGAGCGCCCCTCGATTGAGTCCGTTCCCGTTGCCATCAACACCGGCAACATTCCACCAATAAAAAGAGAGGATGAAAGCCAGGAGAAAATGTCAGAGCCGGCCATTCCTATACCAAGAGCTACGGCCACAGACAAACCAACCAAGGCGAGAGAGGCCCCAACCACGAAAAATCCTTTCCGTCCGGTTTTGGCGCGGGGAGCAACCTCAGCGGCATGGGCCAAAATGACTTTGACGCCGTTGATTTTTTCCGGAACGAGCGCGCGAATAGGGGGTGTGGTTTTGCGGACTTTCAAAATGAGGACAAGGCTGCCTGACGGGTCCTTACCGATGCCTAGGGTATGCCCCTCGAATCCAGGCTTGTCTTTGATTAATTCCTTAAACTCCGCCTGTGCCGCCAACGCCTGATGAACTTGCTCTGCGCTAACCATCGTTTGCAAGACGGCTCCGCTCATCCAAATTAAGAGTAAATAATAAAGAGCGTATCCAATGCCGATGAACCCGGCTGCAATGGCGGCGGCTATTGCAATGCCGGACCACGACACTCCGGCAACAGCCAGACCCGATACGGACAAGCCGCCCAGCGTCACCATCCAACCCACCGGCAACCTGCCCTCGCGACGGCGCCGAGCGCCCTTCCCCCCCCCCTCATGAAGGGATAGGGCGGAGGGTTGATTCGGGCTGCCTATCACCGAATCAAGCGCGCCCCGGGGACCCTTTTTAGCCTGCGGCGCATCCGGGGTCCACGGCTTACCCTCTAATCCAAAGGCTTTCCAGCCCGTCGCGTTCCTTAAAACCTTTTTAATTAAATACTGCGGCCCTTGGACAAGCGCCTCATTGGCCCCCAAAACCACGATAATATCTTTCCCTTCCAAAATAGCGTCCAGATCGCCGGGGGGCAGTTCGCGCTCTCCCTGATATCGCAATACGACGCGATCATAGGCTATTTTTTCATCGCGGCTGTTTTCTGTGATTTGATTAGAAATCCAATTGCGCGTGACTTTTCCGAGGGAATCCATCTCAATAACCTGCACCCAGCGGCCCGCGGCTGTCAATAAAACTTTGGTCATATTGGCACGGATAATGACCGCCTGTCCATACCCACCGATTGTCCACGGAGTTCCTTTGCTATAGACGGCGAAAACCACAGAATTTGTTTCCGGGTTGAGCGTAAAGCCCCTGTGGGTCAATGACCGAACATCGGCGCCATCCCGCAGGAATGAAACATCAAAAATAAAATCCCCGTCCCTGATTTCATTTTGCAACTCATGAAGAACCATCTCGTCAAGACCCGCCGACAATCCCTCAACGACAACTGCCGGCGATTCCTCATTAACGACTGGCGCAATCCCTTTCTGCGAGTCTAAAGGTTGTACGATATCATCTTCGAGCGGCTCCTGGGAAGAGCTGGGGTCTTTTTGCCGCAGGACGCCAAAAAGCGCGGCGTTGGGAACGCGGATGATGGTCCCGTCTGGCCCCGTCAAAACTGTTTCTCTTAAGCCAATGGTTTTAACAATGCCTTCATCGGAACCGACCTTAACCCAATCTCCGACTTTAACGCGCTTTTCCACATGGATTAAAACACCGTAAAAAATATTCTTGGCCAAGTCTTGCAGAACCAGGCCGGTGACAACGCCTGCCGCGGCCATGGCCGTGCCCAGCAGCCAGCCGCTGACACCCAAAATTCCAAGCGCCGCCACAAAGCCGGCCCCCCAGACAACAAAGCCGGAGGCGTTAATCATTTTGCTCTCAATATCAGCGGGAAATTCCACTCTAGCCAAAAGCCGCTTGGCTAATCGCCTGGCCAATTTGGAGACAAGCGCCGCAGCAAACATCACCACGCCTGCCCCGGCAATCTTCCAAACCCAATCAGGGACTGCCCCCGCCCATTCACCCAAGTTTCCCATGATTGCGCCGCCCAAAGCAGTTGCCCAAAGCAGTGAAATGGTCGCGCCCACGGCAGCAGAGCCCCTGCGTCTTGTGGAGGCTATCCGCCCCTTCTTGTTCTTAGACAATTTTTGGCCGTTGGGCAGATGTATTTGCAAAACGCCGTCCCACTGCGCAATTTGGCTTAACACATCGGAATCAGCCTTAACAACCAAAACGGCTTTCTCTTTTGTTGAAATACGCGCGATCACTTGGACTTGAGCGCCAAAAGTTGATTGGATATCGGCAATAATTCTGGAAAATGTATTTTCCAAAAACAGATGGAGATTTTCTCCTGCTTTCTTGTCCACCTCAATCAAACTGACTGGCACAACAGCAATGTTTGAATGGATTGCGCGGATCGTCCCATGAACCGCTGGGTCGTCGCTATTGACATAGACCGCGAGCCTGGAATCGGCGTCCCCAGACCCAATCTCCTCGATGCCGACAAACCATGGCTCTGACTTAAGCCGGCTTCTGATTTTTTCCTTTATATCTGATAGGCTCTCTTGCGAGGAAGGGGCCTGGCCCCGTATGTCTTGCCGTCCGGTCCTGGCGCGAGGCAATGGCGTTGTTTTTACCAGTTTTGAAGATGTGGCCATCTTGGAATAACTGTTTTCCAGAACGCGGCCGTTAAGGGCAATCTCGATGTATTGCGTTGAGGTTTCCGTCACGCTGTAGACGCCCACGCGGCCGTCTTTAAAAAATACGACTCTTTGCGTTGGATTGGGATATCTTCTTTTAGCGCCGTCATGGGGAGGGCGCATGGTAACCAAAACATACGCGGCTCGTTCTGTTTTGCGATCTATGCCTCCTGTCTCTTTATAAAACGTTCTTGAGAGAAGATCGGCAACAACATTGGGTCCAAGAAGAATGGAAGCGTCATCAATGATCCTGGAAGGGACCATACCTTCTTGAACAAGCTTTTGCGCCATCTCTTCGGTTAACTTGGACCCTTGAAGCGTTGTTCTTTCCCATTTACTGCGCAATCTAGAACCAACCACCACACCCAAGGCCGCCAAAGGCAGGGCCAGCGCAGCCGCAGCTAAATAGCCGCCCCAATGAGCAGCGACAAACCCAAAGGTTGCCAAAAGCGAATGTGGCGCGGCAATTCCATTAAAGGCAATGGCCTTAAATGAGATTGCTTCGCCAAGGGCTCGCAATGACAAAAACGAGAAAATGTTATGGGATAAGAAAGCCGGTAGAAACAATAGGGGTAAAAAACTGTGCGAGTTCCCCGGGCCCTCAAGGGTTTTTGCCAAGGTCAAAACAGCTTGTGCGTTTTCCTGATGCGGGTTCCAATCGCCCGTTAGAATTTCAGCGGGAGAGAGGCCGCCAAGATTGGACCTTCGCCGGGTAAACCATTGAGCGATGCCCAAATCGTTATAAGAGCCTTGTAAGGCGCCCGCGACTTCAAGAAGAAACAATGCCCGGCCTTTGGCCGCATCGGGCATCATCGCGGGTGAGAGCCCGTAAGCGATGACAGTTTGTTTAGGAACGCCAAGCAGGGCGGCCAACATATCGTTTCCAAATGCCATCTGCAGCCTTGTCAGAGAATAGAGCCCCTGCGCCGCGTCATGGCGAGGGCCTGCAGGGCGCGTGGCAATCGGATCAGGGGGTGCGCCTTCTATGAGAGTCCTTCGCTCCAAGCTCTCAATGACAGGAGGTGAGGGGGTCGCAATGACAACTGGGGGAAATTCTGCCGGCAAACTTCCCTCGCTGGGAGGGGCCTGGGGATTCCCTCTCTCATGTAGAAGCATGGCAATGTATTTGATGATACCCCAGAGCATGGCGCCGGTAGCAATAGCAAGGGAGGAACCTTGCAAATAAAGGGCCCAGGGATTTATCGCAAACAGACTTGCGAGCATTAAGCCGCCTGCGGCCAGAGCCAACGTTAAAATGACACTGATGGAACCCTTCTCAAAACGGCCTCTAGGCCGAAAGGGCTTTCCAATGGTTTCGAGTCTGACCGGGATGTTGTTGATTTGCTCGGGGACTTCTGTGCGGACGCGATTGGTGACGCTTCGGACTTTAACAACAATAACAAAACTGGGTTGGTTGCCTCTGGTGGGGCTAATTTGGATTTGCATGCCCTTAAAGCCGGGAAGGTCCTTAAGTTGCTCGCGCAGAGTTCTCTTGGCTGCCTGGGCTTGATTTTGGGTTGGGGCCTCTGCCATGGCGCCTGTATCCGTTCCTTGAACAGGCAGAGGCGATATGATTTTTCTAATAAGAGGAGACTCGGCTAGGAGCATGAGGACCTTGGGCGTTGCCTCCACTTCCCAATGAGGGGTTCCTTCGCTCATGATTCCAGGGCGGATGTCATCCCCGTATTTGTTTTTCAAGAGCTGCAGCAGTGCCTCAATCCTGGTTATTCTGGTCTCCTTGAAATCCCCAAGACGCTTGAGCCACTCGCTTTCAAATTCTTCGGGATAACGCAGGAAGTCATTGGGCTGGTTAAGATCGGGGAAAACAGCGACGGTGATTCTTTCCTCTGGGGCGGCGCTTTTCATCTTTTCCCAGACTTCGGCATCGAATTTATCGGCCAGATTCACAGGATCCGAGGGACGGATTCTAACGATTCCCAGCATGAGAACGGCGGGCACAAGAGTCAGCAGGGAAACCAGGGAAGGAGGACCGCTGAAGATGGCGCCAGCACCCTGGGCCCCTCCGGGGCCCGGGCTGGTGCCCGCAGCGCTGAGGAGGGCGCTAGCCCAATTGGAAAGGGAAGAAAACCAAGAGGGCAGGTCAATGCCGGGGAGTCCAGGACCCAAGAAGGCCAGGGGCAGGAGGGGCAGAAAACTGCTTGCGCTGCCAGTCCCAGGGCCCCTCAGGATTTTTGCCAAGGCCAAAACAGCTTTTGCGTCTTCCTGATCAGGGTTCCAATCGCCCGTTAGAATTTCAGCGGGAGAGCGGCCGCCAAGATCAGGCCTTCCCCGGGTAAACCATTGAGCGATGCCTAAATCGTTATAAGAATCTTGTAAGGCGCCCACGACTTCAAGAAGAAACAAGGCCCGCGCTCTGATTGCATCGGGCATCATTGCGGGTGAGAGCCCATAAGCGATGAGAGTTTCTTCAGGAACACCCAGCAGGGAGGCCAACATATCGTTTCCAAATACCATCTGCAGCCTTGTCAGAGAATAGACCCCCCGAGGGGGCTTCGCCCCCTCCTCCCCATCATTGGGCCCCCTTCCCTCAAAAATGGCCACATCAGAACGTGGTTCTCCTGACGTCGAGATATTTACATTCGGGTCCTCAAAGGCCAGAACGTCATCAGCGTTTTCCAACTGACGAAGTACGCCAGGCGTTGCGCTGATAACGATAACGACTACTCCTGGCATTAGACGTTTGATTTCAATATTCGGACCGTATAGTTCCCTCCACCGCGCGGCAACTGCCTCAAGATACCGCAGTCTCTCAACCAGCACCGCCTGGCGGGCGGCGTCATCGGTTGGGACCGGCATCTGGGGCAACGCGGGGACAACAAGGGCATCAAGCATGGCCCCAGGCTCAGCCGCCTCGATCTTCGCCGAAAAATCTGAGGACATCTTTGGCAAAATTGGGCTGGGCAAACTGGTCGTTGTCTCTGAAAAATACTTCCAGCCGGAGAGCGAAGCGACGAGCGACGCAACGATCTCCTCCGAGGCTTCTACGAGAAGCATTTTCTCGGAACTGTCGATGATTCTAATCCCCGGTGTGGCGCGGATTTTTTCTAGGTCCGCAGATGGCGCAACATCCTGGGGTCCTAACACCCTGTAGCGCAAGACAAAACGAGAACTTGCGGTCGCGGCCTGACTCTGCGCTTTATAGGCCTGGGCACTCACCGTGTCCCATCTCGCGCCTACCTGTCCCTTAACCGCGTTCAGGAGGACCTCGATAACGATACCAAGCCGCGCCAATACCTCCCAGCTCAACCATCCAGCCCATCCGCTAACCCACCGGTAACCTACCCTCACTTTGGAACTAAAAAATATTACGCCGGTAGCAATCACAACGTAGGAACCTAACAAATAGAGACCCCAGGGATGTGATACAAACAAGCTCGCGAGCATTAAACTGCTCGCGGTCAGGGCCAATAATATATTAGTGCCAACGGAGCCTCTTTTGCCGCGTCTCTTTGATCTGGCTTGATTTGACCTTCCCTTGGGACCACCGTAAACCAAGTTGCCTGTCACTTGGCCATTCTCGTCCATCTCAATGACTTGCCGTAGGGAACCGGCATGGCTCGTCAAGGTGATTACGCCATGGCGGTTGGGATTTAATGCGTTTTTGCGCATGACGATTCTTTGACCATACCCGCCAGGGGAGGGGTTGCCGTATTCATAAATAGCGAGCACGTTGGGATCGGTGATTTGCTGCGCCTTAAAAGACCTTCTCCTGGGCAGCCACTCCGTATTGGCCGGGCGTAAAAAATGAATATCCGTGATCAATTGATCGCTATCGAGACCCCTCTTGACCAATGAATCCAAAACTCTGCGGTCCAGAAGAGGAGATGTTGGGAAGGAAGGGGTCTGACCCCTTGTCCTGCGCGCCTTAACTGCGCCCAAAGCAGCCAAAGGCAGGGCCAGGACAGCGGTATGAGAAGATAAATAAGAGATGGCCGCAACCAAATCATAAATTAGGCTCATCAATGCTTGCGCCAGATAAGCGAATATAGGAAGCCCCGCATGCTGCCACACCCATGGAACGCCCTTAACCAACCCAAACGCCCCCAAAGCAACTGCCATGAGCCCAATGAGCCCCTTAACTGTATCACTGATGTTCGACCCCGGACTCTGCGCTGAGGATGCGCCTTTTATGAGATTGCTTCGCTCTGAGCTCGCAATGACAGAAGGGGAGGGGGTCGCAATGACAACAAATTTTGGGGTCTGACCCCTTGTGCTCAAGGGATATAGAATCTCCGCCGCTTTACCTGCCACTTTGCCCACGCCGAGAGAAATTCCGAAGGCCGCCACAACAATAGCGAGAGGTATTAAAACTGGATACAGGGGTTCTCCAATAAAGACCGCGGCGGCGATCAATACACTGGCGGCTAAAGCTAAAATTTTGATTACACTCATGGAGCCTTGGCGCCGGCCGCGGGCTTTAATGGCATTGTCGTAAGCGCCTTTGGCATTGGCGATTCCGCGGCCTTGCTCTTCGCGGGGGGCTGGGGTGGCGCGCAGGGAATCAAGAAAAATCTTGGTCAGATCAACAACTTTGGGGCCGGCCTCGTGGGCGCCAAGGCCGGCCAAGTAAAGCAGGAGAGCGCCTGTCTGCGCGGGCGTGGCCATGGAGGCTCCGGAAAGGGGCGCAAACCAGCCGCCGAGTTCCTTAATGAAGCGCGCGCCTTTTATTTGTTTGGCCCTGGACTCCGGAATAGCGGAGAGAACTTGAACGCCCGGCGCGGCAAGGTCAGGACGGACGCTATCCGCGTATTCGGGGTAAGCCGAAGGATTGGCGGCAATAGCCGGACTCCAGGGCCCGCGCGAAGAAAAGAAAGCTGTTGATTCGTCTTTATTAATCGCGGCCACAGCGATAATTTTTCCTTGAGCATCCACGACAATAGCCGGCGCGCCGACCGTGTTGGCATCCGGCCCGGAATTCCCAGCCGCGAAAACCCAGATTTGCTGGACGCCTGCCGCCTCGGTTTTCTTGATGGAGTTGCGCACAGCCTCGGATGTGACGCCCTTGGGATCGCCATAGCTATTGCCCCAACTGTTGGAGACAACGGCTACTTTCTGTTTCAACCCAAGTTCAGTCGCAGCATCCATGGCGCGAAGCAGCGTTGACTCATAAGCGCGGCCGTTCGCGTCAAAGGCTCGGATGGCGTGGACCCTGAGCTTGACCGGCGCCTGATCCGAACCCTTCATGCCCTCGACTTGTCCCTTGATAATGCCGATGACATGGGTTCCGTGGCCATTGCCGTCAAAAGCATTGACCCAGTTGAACCACGAGGCGACTTTATTCCAAAGCCAGACAAAAGGCCTTTTGACTGTATTCCAAACCGAGCGTTCTTCAATAACTTCCGAAACATCAATGGCGCTGGCGATGTTATCTCTGATCCAGGGATGCACGTCAGAAACATTGCCGCCGGCCGTATCAATAACAGCGGCGTGGATTTCATTGGATGGAGTTACGGGTTGCGAGTTGCGGCCGTTCGCAGGGCTCGCGGCACCTGATGCGCCGGGGGCGCTGCTCCGAGTTGCGAGTTCGGAACGTAAAAGGTCGGTGGTGGTGATGCGGGCGACTTCTTCAAGACTGGTTTCTTTTTCATCCGATTCAATGGGCGGAGCCAAAGGCAAAATTTCATCAGGAATCACCCGAAAGCCCTTGTCTTGCAACTCTCTTTTAAATGCGCCGGAGTCCCCAAGGACCTCAACGACAAAGCCGTTGTATGAATGAATCAAGCCGAAAAGAGTTTTTGCATTGAACTTCTTGAAAAAGTCCACTCCAAAACCCATGGTTTCAAGATAGCTCTGCGCCCCGGGCGCCGCGTCAAAATCAAAACCATGAGGACCGAACTTCGGCCTGACCGACTCCGGCTCATAAATCTGCGGCGCGCCATCGGGAGCAATGACGATCCACCGACGAAAAGAGCGCTGAAGGTCAATGCGAGGCCCCACAGGGGCCGTGGCAATCTCATCAGAGGACACTCCTTTATGAGATTGCTTCCCCCTTCGCAGAGCTACGGGGGACGTCTGACCCACCAGAGGCGGGTCCCCAGCAGTCGGCGCTTTGCTCCTCGCAATGACAGAGGGGGAAGGAGGTGCAATGACAGAAAGCGATTCCCCTAAAGCCTCAAGGGCTTGGGCGATTTCATTTTGGAGGACGCGATCCTCGACTTCCTCAACAAATTTATCGCGCAGGAGATCGGCTAGTTTTTTCTTGACTTCAGGCGCTGTGGAGGGGCCGAGACTGCGGATCGCCTGGACCGCCATCAGCTTTGCGTCCCTGCTGGACGAATGAAGGCTGCTGGCGATTTCCTCAATGGACGGCGCCGGCGCCTTTCCGGCCAAAAGCACGGCTATCACAATAGGCAATACAGTCATGGTCAAAATAGTTGCGAGATAAAAAAGAGGGCCTGTCCAGACTGCCGCGCCCACTGCCTGCGCGCCGGCCGCTGTAATGGCGCTGCCAAAAAGAAGACGGGTCAGGATGATGATCCAAAACTTGGGAATGTTCAAGCCCAAAGGCTGGCGCATAAGATAAGAAGTCTGAACGTCGCTGGCAAAAGCCATCAGCTCGCCGCGAATGCGGCCAAAAATACCCCGACCCGCTTTGTCTTTGGCCGCCAGGTGCCGTTCCGTTTCAGCTTTCTTCTGGGGGTATCCGATCAATTGAACCGGCCACCAGTGAACCTTGCCGTTAGTGGCGCCCCACACAAAAGGAACGAGGAAGAGACTTTTCAAAAAGCCGCCCAAGCCTTTTCCCCATCGCAAAGGCCGGTATTCGACGGTTTTTGACAAAGCGCCCACATGGCGCAAAGCGCCCACATGATCGTAAAATTCCTGATCCGACATCTTGGGGCCGCGCAGCTTCAAAAGGGGCCATTGGATGAGAATCTCAAGAAGAACCATCTCCGCGAGGAAACCAAAAAAGCCCACGGCCGCGGGAATGACTGCGGCAGGAACAGCCACTCCGGCCATGGCCAGACCCTTAAGAGTCAAAAGAACCTTAACGCCAAGCCCTAGCTTATACCACGGCCATTTGTGCGAATCGGTCAGCCTGGGCCCCACGCGCGCATCCGGCGGAACCGGGTCCGGCTGGTTATCCCAGTCCGCGTCTTCACCCTTGATAATTTTACGGACCCTTTCTTGCATTTCCGCAGTGGCATAGGGAATCAGACGTTCAATGCGCCGCCGCATGGAAGGATGCGTGGAAAAAAATTCAATCTCGCGCGGCGGATGGGTGAAGCAAAGGTAGGGCGCGCTCCACGCCGATAAAGCGCTCGTCCACCAGCTGATCGGAATTTGGCCGCCGTATTGCAGACGCAAAAGCCCCATAATCATCCAGTCCGAATTGCCCTCGTACCAAATGGAGCGGCGGTCCGCGTTGGTCTCACGATCGCGGGAGACGGCCAAGTTTGTCGCCGCACTGATGATGCCGCCGAACAAAGTTCCGATATTCGCTATAGCGAAATAAATGGGGTTAAAAAATGCGCGGGCTGGAAATGTTCCACTTCGGAAACGGGAAGAAAACGTGTTCAAGAGGCCGCCCACGGTCATTCCTATGGAGTTAACCCAGACGTCACGGTGGACAACGTGTCCAAGCTCATGACCGGCCACGGCTTTAAGTTCCTTATAGCCCTGCTCAGTTTTTGGATTCATCAAGTCCATGATGCCCGCGGTAAACGTGATGGAGCAGCTCTTGTAGGAACGGCCCGTGGCAAAAGCGTTGACCACCGTAGGCGGCATCAGGGGATTGGGCTTGTCAACGATGAAAATCTTGGGGGTGATTTTTAAGCCGGTGCGCTCATGCTCGGTTGCCGTCACCTCATCCACCATGCGGTAAATTTCCGGAAACTCCTCGCGCGTGATTCTCCGGCGCTTGGTAATGAAGGTGATGATCGTATCCACAAAGAAAAGCTGCGCCGTGGTCATGGCCAATCCAATGCCGATTCCAGAAAGCACGCCCGCCCACTGGCCCCACGCCAGACCGATGGTCACATAGGCCAAGGCAAACCCAGCCGCGTCTAAAAACAAAAAGTACGCGGCAGCTTTCAAATTTTGAAGCCAAATTTTAGGCTGGGGAGGGACAAGTTGAAGGTCATTGCGAGGAGCCGCAGGCAACGCGGCAATCTCATCAGAGGAGGCTGTGTTATGAGATTGCTTCGGGGCTACGCCCCTCGCAATGACGTTCGCTGCGCTCCCCGCAATGACAGAGGGGGAGGGGAGCGCAATGAAAGCTTGGGGAAGTTTTTCTTCAATACTCAAAATCGTTACAAAATCTTGGGGGTCTTGGATGCCAAGGCGCTGATGGAAAATCCAAATCGCCTCAAGTCCCGCAACAAAGGCATCATAGATGGACCGCGCCTGCCCCAAGGCTGCCATACGACGGTACAGGGGCTTGCCCTGCGCCCGGATGACGCGCTGGCCATCGCTCAAATAAAAAACGCCGCGCAACGAAACAATTCCCGCAAGAGCCACGCTTTGTTTCCTTCCTGAAACCAAATCATTAAACGCGCTTGGGCTGATTGAAACCGTTCCGCCGTCCTCAACAATCGTCACCGGCAGATCGCCTTTTTCTTTGATCATTGCCGGAATTTCATCCGCCAAGGCCGTCATTGAATTGGCCAATAAGCCGCCGGCGCCCTGTTCGTGCTTGGTGTAACCCAAATTGTCTTTTTCACGGACCACGGTCATGACAAAAACTTTCAAACGGCGCACAAATCCTTCGGGCAAAGCTGTTTGGCCAACGGATTCAAAAGCCGTTGCAGCCGCTTCAAGAAGCAGGGCTTTGAGTCCCGTCACATGCGGCGTGGCCATTGAGGTTCCGGACATGGAAATCGTCTCGACAATGGAGCCATCCGCGCCGCGATATTCGCGCCCTTTCTCTCCTTTTAAGGAGCGATCCTTGGTGGACCAAACATCAACCCCGGGCGTAGCCAAATCAGGCTTATCAACAACGCCGCCTTTTCCATCGGTTGAAGGGCCCCTGCTTGAAAATGAAGCTAATTTCTTGCGATTGTCAATCGCGGCCGCCGTGGTCGCCTCGCGCGAGGAGCCCGGCTGATCAATGGTGCGGGAGCGAGGCCCCGAGTTTCCAGCCGCGACATTTAAATCAACCCCAGCCTGGACCATTTTATCCGCCAGTTTCGAGAGCGCGCTCTCAGCGTGACCAGGTCCGCCCAAGCTCATATTCGCGGTCATGGCCTTGATTCCGGCAGGCAGCGCTGTCGCGCGATCCTGCCACAGCTTCATGGCCCACTCCATGCCCATCATGACGGAAGCTTCCGTGCCTGAACCACTTTTGGGGTCAAGAACTTGGGCGACCACATACTCAACCCCAGGGGCCATTCCTTCCGGCGACCCATTAACCGGCGCTGCGCCCACAATGCCCGCCACATGGGTCCCGTGGTCCCCCTCTTTGACTTCATTGGACCCGCCATTCATAAAATTTCGTTGCGCCAAAATTCTTCCCTGGAAGACCGGATGTCCCGTGTCCATGCCATTGTCAATGATCGCGGCCACGATGCCTTTGCCGGTCAAACCCCGCGTTCTCTTAACCTCTGACGCGCCTGTCAGAGGTCCGGTTTTGTCAAGATAAGCGCGCACTTCCCCGGCAACGCGGGAGTTGATGCCGCGGCGGGCCAGTTCCGCGCGAACCTGGTCCACCTTGGCCGGATCGCTGACCTCAAAAATAATCGCGCCACGCTCGGATTCCGAATTAGGCAAGGCCGCCAGCAATTCGGCGCCGGCAGGCCGGATTTCAGCCTGCGGACTAAATCCAAGGACTGTGGTTAAATAAGTATCCAGCCCCAAGGGGTCATCCATTGCAAAGCGAAGCTCGGTAACTTGAGAAATGCCCGGGGGCACTGCGATCAAATGAACCGGCGCTCGGGGTTCGGGGTTTGGGATTTCGGGTTCAGCGGAGCCTGCGCGGAAACTGGAACTTCCCGGTTCATGGCCTCTCTTGCGTTTCGCGTTAGGCTCCTGGACCCTTTGGTAGCGGCGGATGCGGCCATCGAGGAAGCGGTGGGCTTCGGCGAGAATCGGGTCGGTCAAGGGATCGAGTTTATCTTTGTTTTCGGTTAAAAATTTCTCTACCGCCCCCTTGAAAGCAGCGTCATTAAAATAGGCCTCATTAATAACATCTCCCTGGCCTTCCCCGCCCCGGCCCAAAAGATTTTTGAGAAACTCAAGCGTGAAACTTCCAAAGCTGCGCCGCTTGGAATCGGAAAGTTCGCCGATCAATTCCCCCGCAAAGGCGGGCGGGAAAAGCGCGAGCAGTTCCTGGGGTTCGCCTGATTGTCCGCCGATCTTTGCCAATGCCTCCGCAGCCACGGATCGAATTTCGTGGGGCTGATTTTTATCCTTGACAATGTCGCGTAAAGCCGCAGGAACGACAGGGTCGCCGTGAAAAATCTCCCCCAGGGCCCACAGCGCGGAAAACCGCAAGTAACGGTCTGCGTTTTCTTTAGCAGTCCTAAAAATGTAATCGCGTACTTGGTTATTTTCTTTGTTATAGCGGGCCGTGATGAAATTGATCCAAAGATCTTTCTCGCCATCCAATAATTGGGCGCGCGGCGCTTGATCATTTTTGGAGATACGCTCCAGGATAGACGATTGAACATCAGGATCGCTTTGGCGGGCCAGGGCATCGGTATAGAGAACGCGCAGGACGCGGGCGTCTTCTTCATGGGCGAGGCGTTCGGTGATTTGAGTCACAGCGCCGTCAGGGTCCGGCCCGCGAATGGGATGCGCCGCAAACCCATAAACCGCGTAGAGGCGCACCAGCCAGTCATCGTAGCGCATGGCCTCAAGCAGCGTTGCATGGGGATTTTGAACCTCTTTGATACCTGTCACGATTTGATAAATCTCTTCAAACTTCTTGTAGTTCTGATAAGCCGGGCCGTTACTCTGGCGGTCAGTTAAAAATTGCCGCAGCAAGGCTTCAGCAGCGTCAAATCTTGGCAACCCGGCGCCAACATGGCGGCGAATATAGCCTGTTTCCTGGGCGCTTTTCATGATCAGGTACAGAGTTTCCAAGGGACCGAGAATGCCCCCTGCTTTTTGAGCCGCCCCCATCACGCCGTCTATTTCCTCATCCATCTCCTGGTCAAGCTCGGAGAAAAATTCCAGGCCTGCCTTGCTATTCTTGCCAAGCGCCTTGCGAATACGCCGACCCAAGCTGATTAATCGCGGGATAACAGGAACTTTAGCGGCCAGTCCCAGGCGAACGCGCCGCCGCACCGCGCCTGAGATTTGTCCCAGCCAATCTTTGATGGAACCGGGATTCTTCTGGGCCGTGCGCGCGAAATCCTTGGCCATGCGGCCCAGCTTCTCCAATCCGGCTTTAGCCTCCCCGCTCGCCGCGGCGGCCCAATCTACGGCGCGGCGGTGCAAATATCCGGCCAACGCCGTGACCATGGGCGCGCTCATCGAGGTTCCGGACATGAAAATATAATAAGGCTTGCCGCCCGCATACACGACATCGAGCTTACCCATCTCATCCTGCGGCAAAGGCATGTCCCTGCTTAAAGTGGACACAATGCCGCCGGCATATACGCCCATGCCCGGCTCTTTGTCTAAATTGACATCGCCGCCAATGCCGGAAACCTCCGGTTTTGGCAGAGGTTGTCCTGTCAACTGGTTCGCCGCGTCGCCACGGCTCGAATATAGCGCCAAATGCAGGGATTTCACCAAAGCGCCCACCGTCACCACCCATCGCATGGAGCCGGGGAAAAGAATTTTATCCCCGCGCGAGGAATTTCCCGCGCTCACGACCAAAGTGGCCTGGGTCCCCTGGAGAACCTGCTCAAAGTCCGACTGCATTTGGGCATTGCCGGGGCCGCCCAAGCTCATGTTATGGACGCGGATGCGCCGCTTCAAAAACTCGCGCACGCCGGCTTCAAGATCGCTCTCTTGGAGGACTCTTGGGTCCGGCAGGCTCATGCCGCGCTCGGCTGCGAGCTTAACGGCAACGATCAAATCTTCATGGAAGGAGTTGAGCACCATGGCCAAGAGACCGATCAAATCCTGGGTCATCATGGAGATCACTTGCCCTTCGGTTGTTCCTCTGGGAAGTTTTTGTTGAATTTCCCGAATCAAGTTAAGCTCAGCCCCTGATAATAGGACATTAAGTTCCGCCCTGGCCTCATCGACTTTTCTATCATAAGACCCGCTCTCAACCATTTTTTGACGCAGAGCCAAAATTTTTCCGGCCTTCTCCCGGCCAAAATCCACAACCAATTCTTCCTGCGACGCGGTCAGCAGGAAAAGCCTGGACTCAAGGATTGACCGGCGCTGATGGCCCGTTTTCGAATCGCGCCATTGGACGCTTCCGCGGCGCGCACCCTCATCGGTCAATACTGCGGCTGCCAAACCAGGGTTAGCTCGTAATTTATACGACAAGGCCACAATGGCCTCCGCGGCGGGAAAAACCTTGAACACCATTTTGTAGGACCCAGGCGCCATGCCCGCGTATTGACCTTTTGAAGCCTCGCCGGCGCCGCCAATAATTCCGGAAACATGAGTCCCGTGCCCTATGCCATCAACCGGACCGTCGCCGTAAAGATCAACCACAACGCCGGTTCCCGCATGATCGGGATGGGATAAATCCAAACCCGTGTCTGAAATGGCGACGGCGATGACCGGCATCTTGGCGCCTTGCTGAAGGCCTTGCGCGCCCATTAAACCGCGCGCCTGATCCATGGTCATTTTGTAAGCCACGGAAGGCTTCACTTCGCCAACTTTGCTCAATCGGCTGGCAAAAAGTTTCACAACGGCGCCGGCGTATTGCGGCGGCACGGCAAAAACGATTTTATTGCCCGCGGCGCCATACTCCGGCCCAAGAACATGCTTAATAACGCCACGGACCTTCGGCAGAAGATCAATGGGAAATCCATAACTTCTCAATTCTCTCGCTAATAGCGCTCTTTTAATGCGGCCCATGATTCCGGGGTGGTTCAGATCGCGGTCGCGGGGAATTCTCTCCAGGCTTCGGCGAATACGGCCTTCTTTTGAAGGAGTAAAAACAAAAACTTGATAATTCCATTCGATTTTTCCGCCCAAAGGACTATTGTTTGCGGCCAACAAAGTCCCTCCGGATGAAGGCGGGCCGCGGGACCCCGACGAACCGCTGCCGGAGTCCGCAAAAGGAGGCTCATCCTCAGGCAGGGCGGATGAGCCGGCATTAGACGATTGGCCGAAGAACTTCCACGAGAAAATAGCCGCCCCCAAAGGCGCCGCGACCGCGCTGTAAATAAGCGCGAGCGGCGTCAAAAGCATGGTTGCCAGAGAACTAAAGGGATTAATTTTCGCGCCCGGCCGCCCCAAAGAGCGCAAAGCGTCCGCAACCGGCGGGTAAAGAACCATGGTCAACGGCCAAGTGATCACGGGAATCGCTGCAAAATCCCCATTCCAAAGGCTGTGGAAAATTGCCGACGATGAACCGCCGGTTAATCCCGCGGCCAACAGCGACGCTAAAATGTCGGAAACAACGACAGCCCCCACGAAAGTCGCCGTATACCAGCCGCTAATTCTCTTGAAATTCCAAACCGTTTCGACTTCTGCCTCTAATTTTCCCGCCACTCTTTTAACTCTTGTGACAAATCCAAATAACCATAAACGATTAAGGATAAAAGCTGCGCCTTTAAATGAGGTGACTAGCATCGTGCCGATATTGCCGCGATCAGCCCGAATCCTATGCCCAACGGCCGCGATTTCCTTCCAAAGTGCGCGAAAGCCAATAGGTTTCAAGTAGGGATTCAAATCCACCCTCTTGCTGTTGACAATTCTATGGAAATGCTGAACACGGTGAATCAATTTAATCGAGACATAAATTTTTCCATCATGAACATAGGCAAAGGCCGGGCGCCACTGGGGCACAAGGCCCAAGGTCAGCGTTCCCAAAACCATTTTCTTGGCCGTATCCCTAAATGATTCCACCAAAGGCTCAACCCTGTCGCGCAGCGCGGGATCAAGGCCTCCGGTGGCGATAATCTGCGTGTAAAAATTAGGATCGGCCTGGGCCCTGCCAATAACGCTTTCCGTTAAGTCCCGCTCGATCCCAAGTCTCTGCGCATCCGCGCGAACAGCAACCGCCCATGGCGCCTCTTGCCCTGCCCCCTGCCCCCTGC
>JACQPE010000083.1 GCA_016207685.1 Elusimicrobiota bacterium
ATTTCCAGAAACATTGACGCCGAGCTTACGCTGGCGGCTTTGCGGGTGGCCATTAAGGAACGCCGGCCGCCCAAGGGCTGCATCCATCATTCGGATCGGGGCGTGCAATACGCCGCTGATGATTACGTCAAGGAGCTCAAAGCCGCCGGTCTTATCCCCAGCATGGCGGCCAAGGGCAATCCCTATGACAATGCGGCGGCCGAATCTTTCATGAAAACCTTAATATACGATGAGGTTTATCTGTGGGATTACCGCACTATGGACGATGTCTTGCAACGCGTTCCCTACTTCTTGGAAGAGGTTTACAACAAAAAACGGCTTCATTCGGCTCTAGGGTATTTAAGCCCGGATCGCTTTGAAGCCAGGCAGCGGAAGAATCAATTAAAATTAGATGCAGAGCAACCTACTTCGGAGGCTGTTTGTGTCCAATGATAGGGGTTCACTCCAATTGCTTTACGGCGCATGAGGAGGAAGGGGCGCTCAATGAGCGCGTAGGATAATGCGGATAAAAAAATCAAGGCCGTTCCATAAAGGACGTAGAAAAAAAACGGGGCATGAAACACCGAACTCACACCCAAACTACCGTTGATTGATCCGGTTCCATTAAATATGATCGGTGTTCCCGTGGCAACAAAAAGACTGTGCCACATATACATGCTGTAGGATACGATTCCTAACAAACGAAAAGGATACCAGCTTAAGACCCGATTGATCAGAGTTATGCTCACCGATGACCACAAGAGGCACAAGACAGAGATTGGGAGGCACTCCCCGATGAAAAGTCGGTACTCCGGATCTAAGTCCAAAACCCAGGCGTAGGGTTCGTGCGGGATATAGGCGCATATCGCCGTAAAACCCAGGCCGAGTCCAACCAAAAAAATGACCCATGGGACCCATTCCCGAGTCTTAAAATCAATGACTTCCGTTAAAAAGATACCAATGGAAAAATATCTTAATAAGTCCAGTTCCCGGGATGGCCAAAAGACCATAGCGAAGGAACTCGCCACATAGGATAAGACAGACCCTAATATTGGGCGTTTACTAAAAATAAGGAACCAAACGGGAGCGAGGATGTAAAAACCCTCTTCGACATATAGGCTCCAGCACGGCGGATTGTAATAATTTGGATACCCGAATAGCCGCCTCATGAAAATTTCGGAAAGAATGTCCTTGACGTTGAATGGCTCTGCCGCATAGCCGCCGATAAAGATCACAAGCGCCACAATAAAATACAAAGGATAAATTCTAAGCCAACGGCGTTTGAGATAATTGGCCAAATCATGCGCTGAAGCGACGGGCCGGAGAGTCCGGTAGATGAGAAAGGCACTGATGGATACAAACAGCGGCACCGCAAGAAAGCCCTGTTCAATCATAAAATGTGTTCCCGCGTCATTAAAAGGGTACAGCCATTGCCAGCAATGAAATAGCGCCACCCAAAGCGCCGCGAAGCCTCGTATGGAATCGAAAGGCTTGATGACGGATTGATTGGCCGGCGCGGGCAGGCTAAAGACGGTCAGGAAAAGCTTACGAAATTCGTTTGAGAAAGCGAGGAGCGCCAATGCGACGACAAAACCCAAGCTGCTGAAATACAAAATCGCAAGATGGTTGTAAAACACATGTCGCTCCCAGACACGAGCAATTTTAGGATAATTCGCTAAAATTAGTGACGGATACGTGCATCTATTTCATCGTTTTCTAAAATCTCCGGCCCTTCCTGTTTTTTTGATCCTAGGCAGTTTTTACCTGCTCATCCTTCGCCACGCTAATCCAGGCGCCTCCTTGTATCATGGGGATGCCTTAAGAATGGCCCTGGGCATTCTTCCTGTGGCCGAACACATCAAAATCCCGGAGGAATACGGACAATACGGCGCCTCAGGTTCACCCTATGGGCTTATGATCTGGATATTGGCCTTCATCACCAAAAACGTCGCCCTTTCGCTTTTTCTACCGGCGCTGGCCGCGCTCATCGCCTATTTGATCATCAGCGCCGCGATCGGCCGGCGGCTGGAAGGCACGGCCATGGCATTTTTCAGCGTTATTTTGACGTTATGCTGCCCCAGCATTGTTTTGGAGTCGCGGCTAAGCCTCTATCACCAAATTTTTACCCTAACAATCGGTGGCGCCATGATTTTGGTGAGCCTGCAAAGCGACTGGACCCGATGGAAAAAAGCATCGCTTCTAACGGCCTTGCTGGGCATTGGGCTCTTATCAGGCGCATTCAACTGCGCTCTCTTCATTCCCAGCATGATCATTGTTCTCATGCTGCGCCCAGGGAAGGGCAAAATTCAACACGGCGGCAAATTAGCCGCGTTGCTGGCGCTGGCCGCCATATTCATGCCTAAAATAAAACAACTGGTTCAAATCTTCTCCAAAAATATTCCCACCAGCGCGGAAACAATTTGGTCATATTTGGCCATCAAAACGTTTAAGGCGATTTCTTCTATTGATTTCATTGCGGGTTCAGAAAGACTCGCCAAGCTGCTCTACGATCTTTTTTGGAGGGCGGACTCATTTTTTTATAAAGAAGCATGGCTGTTTGATTTTTTTGACCAGCCCCTGGTTCCCGCTGCCATCGGACTGCTCTTCATCGCCGGCCTCTGGCGCTCTATGGAACGCCGGGATCAAACCGACATTGCGCTCTGGGCGTTTCTCATTCCTCCGGCGTTAATGCTCGGCTTCATCGTGGATTCCTACGATGCGCATTGTGCCGTGGCTTTCATGCCGGCGATCTTGACGATGGCCGCGCGTGAAACGCATCTTTGGTGGAACCGCTTTCCTAAACTGCCGCGAATCGCCGCCAAGACGATTATTTCATCTTCCATCGCCGCCATGTTAATATATGCCTATCTTTACTGCGTCCCAACATTTGACCAAAGAAATCCCCTGGAATTCGTCGAATCCGTTGCCGCCTACGTCAACAACATCAAAAACCCCCAACGCATGGTCATTTTTCTTCCTTTTCTCCCTCACGATTGGACGGAAGCGTTTCATTTCATCACCAGATTTAAATATGCCGGAAGGGTTTTCCCGCAGCCGGTTGATCACCAGGGATTGATCGATACGGGCTTTCAATTCGCCAAGCTGCACCCCGACAATCGCTCCCTCATTTTCATTGAAGACCGCTCTTCGGATAAACGCCTGGCCAACGGCATCTTTTCTTATTACCCGCCGGACTCGATCTTTTTCAAATATATTGCCGGCATCAATGCCTATGAGCGAAAACGTGAAAATTTTCCCTCAATGACTAATTTTTACATGCCGGCCTTGCTGGAACCTCAAAAGCCCTTTATCTGGAACTTCAACAATCCTCTTAAGGGCCGCTATCAACTTTGGTGCCGTTTTAAGCCGGTGGATCCGCAATCATTGAGTATTGACGCCTGGCTAAAAACTACAAAATTATCAACAGGCGCCAAAACCGCTTGCGGCGCCGGCAGTGAATCAAACTGTTGGAAATTCTTCGGATCGCACAAAATTAATGCCGGCAACCAGTCTTTAGTTTTAAAAAATTCAGACGCCGAAGGGGATATCAATCTTCATCAATGCCTGTTCATCAATGAAAACGAACCGATGACTTGGCCCAAAAAAATCGTCAGCCAAACCAAAACGGGAAGCTTCGCCACCGATAAAAAAGGCTTCTATGAATTCACCATCAACAGCTCGACGGACTGCATCAATATTGTGCGCGTTGACAATGAACTCTATCCAAATTTTGTCAAAACCGTTTTTATGCGCTTTTTACCGGCCGGCAAGCACCGTATTGACGCTGAATCCTCCTGCCGGACAGATGAAACATTCAACATAGCAATAAATCCTCTGGAAGTTATACGGAAATTGACGCCGAAAGATATCATCGCCAGCCATGGCGTCGAAATTAGCAGCGAATCAACCAAGGTCTTTTTCTCCCCGACCGAAGTTGTCAAACATCAAAATAGGGACGTTGCCAGATCTCTTGACGGCAAACTCGCTGACTCCTCATGTTATGCCACCTACCGTTTCTCAATACCCGAGTCGGGGCCCTATGATTTATGGGTCCTGATCGAATACGGCAAAACCGCCGGGGAATTCTACTTGTCCATCAACGAAGGTCAAAAATTTAAAATCAAACCCCTCAATATCACCTGGGGGGCGGAAAGCTACGCCCGATGGGTCAAAATAGCCTCGGTTAACTTTGATAAAAACGATTTTATTATCTCAATTGGAACGCCGCTTTACGGTAAGGACCTGACGCTGCGCGATATTCTTATCGTTAAAACGCCGGATAGGGGCTGGTCAAAAGAAAAATCCGATTTACCAACAAACTAACTTCAGTTGGGCGCGCTGTTACAGGCAGCCATAACAGCGCGCATCTGAAAAATTTAGGATAAAAGTAAAATAGAGATTTGACCCTAGTTCGCTAGTTTGTCTAGTTCTCTACTGGATATTGAAACTACTTCAGTGTATAATGTAACTACAATGCATAACTATAACTACCCTGTGCCCAATTCCTCAACCGCCGGCATTCGGCAATTAAAAGCGCATCTGAGCGCATATCTCAATCAAGTTAAACATGGCCAAGCGGTCACCATTACCGAAAGAGGTCATAAAATCGGCATTATTCTTCCTACCGAACAAAAAGAAGAACCCCCGCAATGGCTTTGGTCTTTAATTAAACAAAGCGCCATCAAATGGTCAGGGGGTAAACCGAAAGGCCTGCAAAAGCCGGTTTCTATTAAGGGCAAACCGCTATCTCAAACAATCCTAGAGAATAGAAATTGACGCTGCCCGCCCTTTGCTCCGGAACCAATCGCGACTCCAACAGCGTTCGGTGGCGCGCAGAATGAATCTCTACCTGGATACCAGTTGCCTGGCCAAGGCGTATATCCAGGAATCAGGCAGTGATATTGTGCTTCAACAAATCGGCCAAGCCGAGCTTATCGCCACCTCATTAATTAGCTATCCAGAAATGCGTGGCGCTCTAACGCGAAGGCTTCAAGAAAAACACCTTCGCGAATCTGATTACCGCAAGCTTCTCCATCAATTTGAAAAAGACTGGCCATGCTTTGTCCGCATTCCCGTTGCCGAGGAATTGGCTCTTCAGGCAGGAAAGTTGGCGGCCCGGCATTTGCTTCGCGGGCTCGACGCCATTCATTTGGCCTGCGCTATCAAGCTCAAACGCTCCGGTGCGGCGATTCTTTTTTATAGCGCCGATCAAAAACTCAACCGCGCCGCCCACAAAGAAGGCTTTCGGGAACTTTACCCTGCTATCTAAAGTATTGCCCCAGGGAGAGCCCCCCTGACCCCGGTTTGATCCCTGGCCGAACCTTGCGCTCATCTGAAGAACTGCGTCATTCCAAGGAGCAAAATGACGAAGAATCTCGATCAATTCTCGCCTGCGGCTTAGAATGACAACTTTTTTTGAACGCGCTCTTACAGGCAACCAGATTTATGGGACTTTAGTCCTAAGTTAATATTAGGACTTTAAAGTAATATTTTTTCCCCCAAGACCCAAGAATCCCGCCGATCAATAAGATATCTTTAAATAATGCGCGCTATTTTCGCGTTGAGCATGGTTTTATTATCAGTCCGGCCATCCATGAGCGAATGTCCGTCTGGTTTACCATATTGTCCGGAGAATTCCGCGGTGGCGGCGCAAAAATCTTTTGAAGGAACGATTCCCGAACGATTTAAGCCGGAATCACCCGTTCGGGCTCCCGGCGGCGCGCACATAAACTTTTTGGCGGCCGTGGTAATGCCCAATGCGATTTACGGCGCCGCTTCAGCCTCCCATGCCGCTCATCGAGTGACTGCCCGACAAAAATTATGGGCTTCAGTCACGCCAAGCGTTCAGGTAACGGATCAAGGCATTTTTGTGTCGGTTTCAGGAGGTCAGCCAACGGTTTTTCCCCCTGAACTTGAAAACGACCCTGCCCGCATTGCCGAGTTGCAGGAGGATTACAATCCCGCCGGCTACCACACGGCTTTTATCATGGGCGGCACAAGTATGCTCGCGGGAGCTCTCCTTGAAGCGGGAGGCGTTGTTTCAACGCCGGAGCCTTGGTATGTTGACCTCGTTCTCAACGGCGGCAGCGGCTTTGCTTTGGGCTGCACTTTCAACCAAGGCGCCTTAAGCAGGGACATCGCGCAAGGCGCCTTAAATGGCATCAGCGGCTGGGGCACATCCTTGGCCGCTTCCGTCATTTTTGACAAACCGGCGCCGGACCCTAGATATGCTACGATCTCCTATGCTGCCATTTATGGATTAAAGGGTGTCTTGCCCAACAATGGCAATCCCATTTTTACCGATGGCGTGACCAATGGCAATTGGCTCACCAATGCGGCCACGGACATTGTTTTTGCCGGCCTCTGGGATGGCACATCCGGATTTCTGGCCCAGACCCTGCGCGGCCGGCCCGAATCGAAAGATTTTCTCTCGGACTTAGCCGGAGGCCTTATATTCAAAGGCATCCAAAACGCCTACTATGGAACCCGCATTGAATTAGACCCCTCCGTGCTTGCCCGGGCCGAACGCCTCGCTTTAACCGGCGCCGGGGCCGATGTCAGCCATCTCATGGGTGATGCGGAAATCCGGCGGGGCGGTCTCTATTTCATGTTCAATCCCGGCGATCAGACAACCGCCAGAACCTGGATTACCGTTAAAAACTCCTACGCCCTAGGGGATCTCGCCAATCGAGGCGAATTGACTTCTTCCGGCGACCGGACATCAGCCGTTTTGGCCGGTGGATTCACGCATTTATGGACCCTGGATCGCGTGGGCTTGCAGCTTGGCCTTTGGAGAGTCTACCGCACGATCACAGGCGCCGATCAAGGCGCAACCCTCTATGATGACTTACCGGATGAGGCAAAGAGACCGTTGGAACCAGAGTAGTCAATTTCCAAAAAGCCTGAAACCAAGAGCCATGCTCCGTAACGCCGGTTTTTCGATCCCAGCATTGATTGGCGTGGCATCTCCAACAATTCCTGACAGCGCAGCAGCCCATGTCCGCATTCCGGATAAAACGGGGGTAGACCGGCTTTGGGATACCAATGAAAAACCGCTGCTTGCCGCCTCCATAGCGGCCCGCGCATTGACCAATCCCGCGCCCTGCGCCCCGGCGTCATAGCCCAAATTCTCCGCCGATTCGAGCAAAATGCGTCTAACTTGTCCGGCTGCAAGTGAAGGATTTACGTTCAATATCAACGCCGCAACGGCGCTGACCATTGGAGCCGACATGGAAGTTCCACTATATCGCTCATAGCCGCCTCCGGGAACAGTAGAAAAAATTTCAGCGCCTGGGGCTATGAGATCGAGCCCTTCGCCGGTGTTAGAAAAATCAGCCACGCTGTCATAACCGTCACTGGCTCCCACGGCAATGACCTCATCATAAGCCGCGGGATAGTCCATCTCATCTTTGCCGTCGTTGCCGGATGCGGCAACTAAAATAATCCCTGCCCTGGCGGCCTGCCTGACCGCTTGATAGAGAGCTTCGTTGTCATCGGGGCTGCCCAAGCTCATGTTGATGACGCGCGCTCCGGTCCCCATGCAATACTCAATACCGGAGATCACCGCCGAGTCCGGAGCGCCGCCTTCGGCGCTGAAGACCTTGGCGTGGAACAACCGGGCCCGCGGCGCGACACCAGCCACGCCGCGGCCATTGACGCGCGCCGCGATGATGCCGCTGACATGCGTGCCGTGGCCCAATTCATCTTCCAAGTCCCCTGATCCGGTAAAGTCCATGCCGCCTTGATAAACTCCCGCCAAATCAGGATGTCCGCGGTCAATGCCGGAGTCAATGATGCAAACTGCCGCTCCTTGCCCTTGCGAGATTTTCCAAGCCTCCGGAGCCTCAATACGCGCCACGCCCCAATCAATTTCCGAATCCTCATCCAATTTCATGGGCCTGAATAACTTTTTAGCCCCAGGCAGCGGGACTATGGGCCTGACAAGGCCGTCATCAATAACCTCTTCGATCTGCGGATGACCCTGAAGACGCGCGGCGGCTTCGCTGGAGATACGCCCCAACATTCCGTTGATGAGCCTTAATTCCATCACCGGCTCGCCACCGGCCTCATGGATAAGGTCTTCCCGGCCTTCGGTGTCCAGCTTGCAGGAATGTTTAAAAAGGACTATTTTTCTTTGATTTACCGGCTCCCATGAATCATCTGCTGCCCATCCCCAAGGAGATTGGATGCTCCACGCGACCAACCCAACAACGCCCAGCGTAAAAAATCCCATTCCCTTGCCGCCGGTCTTCATAGATACCTCCTATTCCCGTTCAATTCCCTCAAATCCCCTCCTCCCCTTCACTTTAACCCTGTTCCCAAAAGACTTAAAAAAATAGGGTCTTTTGGGTAAGTTAAAAATAGGACTAAAGTTGCGATATATGTGAATTAACCCAGATTCCGCAGTTGCGGAATCCTCCTCGCAAGCCCCGCAGACAGGGCTGCGGGACCCTGAAGCGCCACAGGCGCGACGGGAGCGAAACAATCCCCCACCGGCGTAGCCGGAAATTCCGCATTTTTCTGTGCGCGTGTTTCCCCTATGCAAAGGCTGTTCAAATGCGGAATTTGGGATTAATACGCACGTTGGAAATTTTTAACTTGGCCTGGTAAACTTAAATGCTATGCGATGCCAGTCTTGTAGGCTATTGAGGAAAGAAGGGCTCGCTTTTTCATTGGCGGCCTTTTTAAGCCTGGCGCCGGGAGGCCGCCAGGCGGTCCAGGCAATGACTCTACCCTTAATGCTCGCCGGCTGCAACCAGGGGCCGGGCTACGATGAATGCACGAAGTCCACAAGCTACGATAAAAGCCTTGTTGTGACTAATGCGCAATTTGAGGACATTGCCTCGGCGTGCAATTTGTATTTGGTCACCTGGGATGCTTTTCACCATCCCATCATCAGCCAGGAGTGCGCGGATGAGATCAAAAGCGTTCTGCCCATTGATCCCGAATGGGAAGATAACGACGATGAAACAGCCCAAGGAGTCTTAAATACGGTCATACGCGGATTCCATTATCTGCTTTTTTTCCCCTTGGCGGATGATCAAACGATGATGGGAATTGAGGATTACTACTGCGATTCCATTTACCAGGGCTTCCTTCACGCCCAAAAAAAATCCGCCGTATTGACGGCCCGCGTTTTAAGCCGTTCAGGATATCAAAACAGCTTATCCCAAATGAATACGGGGCTATTTCGATTCATCGTTGAGCGGCTTGATTTCCTGGTTTATGACCCCGTAAAAGTTCACAAAAAAGAAGCGCTGGCTTATGAATCGGGAGGAGATATGATTTTTGGGTCGGATATTGAAAAGTTTTCTCCCATTGACACTGCGGTTATCATTATCCATGAATCAAGGCATAACAACAGGGGTTTTTCCGACCTCGCCGATCATGTCCCTTGCTATAACTCGGACAATGTCGACGCCGAAGATGGGGAACAGGCTTGCGATGATTCTTTCTTTGGAGCCTTTGGAGCGGGGCTCTCCTATCTGGATGCTCTGGCCAAAGGTTCGTCCTACCTGACCCTTGATAACGGCACTTCGATCTTAAGCGATACCTATCAAATAAGCTACCTTATTCAAGGCGCCTGCGAGATCGTCAACGGCGGCATTAATGAACCCGGGCCGGAGTTATCCGATATCTTCGGCGATTATGATTGTTTTCATAATACAAACACCGCCACTGACGAAGAAATCTTCGACCGCCTCTATGGGCGCTGATAAAAATATCGCTAGCCGAATTTGTATTCGACGCCTTTGTTGCCGCGGGGGTGCTCCCATTGGGTGGCGCCCACGACGGCGCAAGTGCCGCATTCAACGCAGGGCTGGGTATCTAAGACAACTTTCTGCACTTTACGGCCGTTTACTTCCTGTTCCACCAGGCTGTAGCAGCCCCTTGACGAATCGCGCGCGCTCACAGGACACGCCGTCACGCAAGCGCCGCTTGCCTGTGGAGTGTCATCTAAAACTTCGATATGGGGCTTGCCGATGTCCGTGTCATAACTCAACCGGGCAATGCGCTCATCAATAGGGAGCGTTGTGAAGCGTTTTGCGGTTTTGACTTCATCGCCATGGATTTCGGCTAATTTCGACGGCAAAGTATTATAGGCGAAGGCGGAATCCGGGGCCGATTCGCTTAAACGATAACTTTTTAACATGCCCTCGATTTGTCCCAAGACTAAGGGCGATTTGACCGCGGAAGAGAATAAAGAAGTCTTCGCCACTCCCTCGCCGATCGAGGTCAAGATTGAAAGAGCGCTTCTTAACAAACCATTGCCTTCAAGGGATTTACGAATGTAGCTGTCGCTTAATGCCTGCGCGTAACGGGCTCCGACTGACTCTAAATCGCCGCGTTTCTTGGCTTCAACATAAGACTTTGCCGCCAAAATACCGGCGGTGATGCCCAAATTCATACCCTTGATAATGGGCCCCGCCGCCAGCATTTGATTGGCCGCGTCGCCGATAACAAGCATTCGGTCTTTATAGGGCCGCTCAATAAAAGCCTTTTTACCATCAGGAATTAATTTGGCCGAATACTCGACTTCACGGGCGCGGTCCGCCAACATTTCAGCCAATACAGGATGCGCCAGCAAGCGGTCCAAATACCGGTGAGGTTCAAGGCCCTCGGACACCACGGAGTCCAAATGAAACACCGTGCCGATGCTTAAGGTGTCTTTATTGGTGTACAGAAACCCCCCGCCGCGCGCGTTGCCAAAAAGATTACCGGCATAAAGGTGGGCAACACCCTCATCGCCGCTCACGTTAAAGATGCGTTCGAGCTCCGATTGCGACATGGAAAGAACCGCCTTGACGCCCTGAAACCACGATGAAGGCTCCATCCAATTTCGAATCTTAGATTGGCGCACCAGCTCGCTGGTGGCGCCGTCAGCCGCGATGACCACTTCGGCATGAATGGGCTCAAGCTCGGAGGTCTCCACCCCCGCAATGCGGCCGTTCTCCAGAACCAAGCCCGAAACGCGCACGCCGGAAATCAGGCCGCCGCCGGTTTTTTTAGCCGCAAGATGAACCTTTTGGGAAAGCCACGCATCGAACTTTGTGCGCAGCACGCTCCAAGCGAATTTGGTGTTGTATTCATGAAGTTCGGTCAAGTCCACGCGCCGAACTTTGTTGCCGGAGATGGCATGCATGAAATACTTTCGAATCCGCCGCTCCAAGGGCGCCTCTTTTTCAAATTCAGGAAGAACATAGTCCAGGTTATAGGGCGTGTCGTTCTGGCCGTAGAGAATGCCACCGGTTACATTTTTGCCTCCGGGAACCCGGGCGCGGTCTAAAACAAGAACTTGAACGCCGTTTTTGGCGAGCTCCAAGGCTGCCGCGGCTCCGGCCGGACCGCAGCCGACAACAACTGCCTCAAACTTTTCCGCCACTTAGAACCACCTCCAGCTTTTTTCCCGTTTTAATTTGCTCAATCATTTGAGGCAGCACCTCAAAGAGATCGCCTTGAATGAAAACATCCGCAAAGTCATGGATCGGAACCATCGGGTCCGTGTTGATCGCGACAATAAACTCCGACTGATCCATGCCCTTTTTGTGTTGGATGGCGCCGGAAATGCCGACGGCAATATAAAGTTTGGGTTTAACCGTCTGTCCTGTTTCGCCGATTTGCCGCGCTTCGGTCACATATTGGGCAAACGCGGGTTCAACGGTGTATTTCGCCGTGCACACGCCTCGGGAAAGACCCATCTCGCCGCCCAATAAACGAGCGAGTTCAATGCATAGCCGCAAGCCTTCGGTGGGATTCTTTCCGATGCCTCGTCCGGCGGAAACAATGACGTCATGGCCGGTTAAATCCATAAGATTGGGAATTTTTTCATGGCCCGTCACGGTCACCAATAAATCCTGCTGCGCCAAATCGAATTGATAGCGGACAATTTCCCCTTTGGAATTTTCCTGAAACGGCAATGGTTTAAATGAACCCGGAATAACGCTGCACGCCTGGGGGGAGTATTCCATTTTGGGACTATCAAGGCACAGGATGGTGCTCCACTCATAGCCGGAGAAATCCGGCCGTTTCATGTGCAAAATGCGGTAAAACACCCTCGGTGTTCCATCTGTTTTGGCCCGATGGGAAATCGTTGTTTCCTTAATATAAAGTTTGTTGCAATCAGAAGCCAAACCGCTCTCCAGCTCCGCTAAAACGGTTGAAGAAAGGTCGCGTCCGTTGTTGGTCGCCGGAAATAAAAAATAACGCGGCTTATCATAATTTTTATGGGCGTCTTTTTGGCGGCTCATATTGGCGATGATTTTGGTGTAAGGCTGCATGCGGATATCTTTGAGCTCCGAATGGTCGGCCGCGTAGACTCTATCAGCGCCGCGTCCAAGCGCCTCTTTGACAAGATGTTCAATGTTGTGCCCAAGAACAACGGCAACCACGGATTCCTGCTCATTGTAATCGACGTTGTATTTGTCCATTAAACGGCGCGCCTCGCCCAGCATCTCTAAACTTACATTTTCAAAACGTCCGTTGCGCTGCTCACAAAAAACCCAGATGTCGCGATACTCCGCCATAATTTACGCCCTTCTCTCCAAAATAAGTTCAACTACCCCTTGCAATTGATCACGATCGCGCCCATTGATCACGCGCGCCTTTCGCTCGGATGGCGCCCTCGGAATAGGGTCCACTGCCTCAACGATGGTCGGCGAACCCTTGATGCCCACTTTCCACTCATCGGCGCCAAGCGCAGCCGCGTCCCAGATCGTTAAAAATTCTTCAAACTGATAAGCGCGTTTCTTCGTTTCTTCGCGGTAATCTTGAAGCTTTAAGCGCTGTGTTGCCGTGCGGTATTCACTTTTAAATGCAGGGTCCGTCACCAGGAACGCCGGCAAAGGCCCGCGAACAAACTCAAGCTCATCTTTTATGGACCGCGTCACCTCAAAAATTCCGGCTTCGGGGTTAAGGTTATAACGGATCACATGAGTGGCCAACGAATAACCCAATTTCCAGGCCGCCTGCGGCCCGGTTTGGCCGGTTTCGCCATCCGCGGTTTTAAAACCCGCAAAAATAATATCCGCGCCGCCCAACTTTTGAACAGCCAAACGAATGGCTTCGGCTGTGGCCAAAGTGTCGGCCGCGGCAAATTTGGCATCAGAGAGAAGATAAAGATGGTCGGCATAACGCTGCATGCCCTCTTGAACCACTTTTTTATACGGCGGCGGCCCCATACAAATAATATTGACCGTTCCTCCATATTTCACTTTAGCCTCAAGAGCGGCTTCAAGGGCCAGATAATCATTGGGATTCATCACCGTCGGCGTGGCCGCGCGATTGAGCGTATTGTCCTCTTTGAAAACAACCTTGCCTTCCCGGAAATCCGGAACGCCTTTTGTCAAAACAACATAATTGAGCTCTTGGGCCATAAATTTTATGATTGATGCTTCTGTAACTCTTTGACAGCCGCAGGAATAAATTCATAAAGGTCCGCCTCTATGGAAAAAGAGGCGAGCTTCATCATGGGGCATTCCGGGTCTTTATTAATCGCCACAATGACTTCCGACTGGCCCATGCCCGCCAAATGCTGCACTTGCCCCGATACGCCGCAAGCCACATAAAGCTTAGGCCGAACCGTGCGGCCCGTGATGCCGACTTGATGCTTATAAGGAATCCATCCCGAATCAACAGCCGCGCGGGAAGCGCCCACCGCGGCGCTCAAGGCTTTGGCCAGAGACCGAACCGTCTCAAAACCCTCGGCCTTGCCCAATCCCCGGCCGCCCGAAACGATTTTATCCGCGGAGCCGATATCAATTTCGTTGCTTGATTCAGCCTGAAACGCGATAAATTTCGTTCTTAAATTCCACGTTGCAGGGTCAACCGTGATATTTCTGACCACCCCGGTCCGGGTGGAATCTTTGGGCGATCGAGGAAAAACCATGGGCCGAATCGTGTAAATTTCCGGCCGGCTCCTGGTATTGACCAACGTGGCCAAAATGTTTCCGCCGTAACTGGGCCGAGTGGCCAACAGCGTTCCCTTCTCAAAACCATTAGAGCCGCTGGCTGCGGAGAGATCCGTCAAATCAGCGGCGGCCCCAGTCTTGAGCATGACTGCGGCTCTGCCGGCCAGAGACCGTCCTATCGTGGACGCCGGCAAAAAAAGCGCTCTGGGTTTTTCTTGATTGACTAAATCAGTCAATGCCTTGGCATAAGCCTCATCCACAAATTGCTCCAAAGAGGAATGATCAATAAGATAAACTTGATCCGCGCCGGCTTCAATCACTTCCTTCGTCCATGGACCCAGGCCGCTACCGATGAGAACAACGGAAAGCTTCTGTCCCAGAGCCGCGGCGATTTGACCGCCGGCTGTCAGGATCTCAAAAATTGTCGGCGCCAGCTTGCCGTGGCGCACCTCGCCGACGCACCAAATTCCGGAATAGGCGCTTAAGTCCTGATTGCTCATAGAAGTTTTAACTCCCTTAACTTATCCACGAAAATTTTAGCCTTTTCCTCAATGGTGGCTCCCCCGATTTTAAGGCCGCCTGCTCTCTTGGGCGGAGATTGCCGCTTGGCAATTTCCACCAAGCTCCCCTTGAGGCCAATGAGCGCCGGATCGGCTTTGATATCAGAGGCGCCCCATCGGGGAATCACGGCTTTTTTAGCCGCCATCTTTCCCTTCAAGGACGGCAAGCGCGGCTCATTGATTTCTTTAACCACTGAAATAAGCGCCGGTCGTTGAATCTCCAAAATATCCGTTCCATCTTCCATCATTCGGTGAACCCGCAATAATGTATCGGTGACTTGTTCAACTTTTTTAACATAAGCCGTATTGGGCCAATCAAGCCACGCAGCCAGGCCCGGACCCACCTGGCCGGTATCGCCGTCATTGGTTTGCTTGGCGCAGATCACAAGATCAATTTTAATTTTTCGCTCTTCTTCAATTTTTCTGATTCCTTGAGAAAGAATATAGCTTGTCGCAAAAGTGTCCGAGCCGTCAAAAGCTTCGTCGCAGAGATGATAAACGCCATCTACCCCGCGCGCGATGGCCTCGCGCAGAATCTCCTCCGCTCGAACCGCACCCATGGTCAGCGCCAAAGTCGCGCCCCCTGGAAAACGCTCCTTTAGCCGCAGCCCCTCTTCCAGGGCGTATTCATCAAAAGGACTGATGGCGTAACTAATGCCCTCTTTGCTGATGTCTCCTGTTTGAGGATCAATTGAAACGCTTCCCGTGGCCGGCGTTTGTTTAATGCAAACAACGATATTTAACGGCATATTAGACCTTGAGCAACTCCTTTTGAACCATCTGCGAAGCATATTCCTTAATCATCATCATGGCAATCTCGTTTCGTTGAACCTGATTGGTGCCTTCGTAGATTTGGGTAATCTTGGCATCGCGCATGTATTTTTCAACGGGAAAATCGCGCATATAGCCGATGCCCCCGCACATTTGCACGCAATCGGTCGTCACTTGCATGGCCACGTCCGAACAGAAAGCCTTGACCATCGCGGAGTATTTGGTGACGCGCCCGGGATTTAAAGCGCGCATTTCCTCATAAACCAGCTTTCCCGATTCCTTGGCCCTGGCGTAGGCTTCTTTTTGAATTTTGTCCATTGTGCGATTGACGGAATAAAGAAGAGCCCGGCCCGCCTCAATTTTCATGGCGCAATCAGCCATCATGTGCTGAATCGCCTGAAATGAAATAACGGTTTGGCCGAATTGCTTACGATTACGAATATACTTAATAGTCTCATCAAGGGCTCCCTGGGCAATGCCCAGTGCCTGGGAGCCGACGCCCGGCCTTGAAAAATCAAAGGTGGCCTGCGCCACAAAAAGACCGTAGCCTTCGGATCCCAACCGGTTGCTCGCGGGAATTTTACAATTCTCAAAAATAAGCTCGTACGTCGAACTCGCCCGAATCCCCATTTTTGTTTCCTTCTTGCCGAAGGTAAATCCCGGAGTTCCCTTCTCTACCACAAAAGCCGTGATTCCCCTCGGACCGCGCACGGGATTAACCGTCGCAAAAACAATATAAATTTCAGCGGCTTCGCCGTTGGTGCAAAAATTCTTCAACCCATTTAACACATAGTAGTCGCCCTCGCGCCGGGCCGTGGATTTTGTGGCCGTGGCATCGGATCCGGCATCGGGTTCGGTTATATTAAAAGCACCCAGGCGCTTGCCCGAGCCCAAATCAGGCAGCCAGCGTTGACGCTGCGCTTCATTGCCAAAAAGCAATATCGGAATGGCGCAAAGGCCGCACGCCGTCACCGCCAATGAAATGCCCCCGCACGCCTTGGAGAGCTCCTCCGAAACCAAGCACATCTCCGTGTTGGCGCCGCCGAAACCACCATACTCAACCGGCAAATAGACCCCAAAAAGATCGGCTTTCCGGATATCCTCAATCACCTCCCAAGGAAATTCTTCCGTTTCATCATAATGAGCCCGCACCGGCTTGATCTTTTTTTCAGCGATCTCGCGAGCCAGCTTGATGATCTCTTTTTGATCATCCGTGAATCCGTAGTCAAACGTCATTAACATAAAAACTCCTTATCAATAAAAAAAGTGACGCGCAAAGCGTGAAGAGCGGGACGTTTTTTCGGACCGCCAAATTAAGGATCTTCGCTCTCCACGCTGCACGCTTCACTGTATTATATTCACTTGACGAGAATTTTGACATTGCGCAAGGCCTCTTTTGCGGCAATCTGCTCAGCTTCTTTCTTATTTTTACCCACGCCGCGGCCCAGCATCTTTCCCTCGAAACATGCCTCAACCTCAAACATTTTGGCATGCTCCGGACCCCAACTTTGGCGCAGACGGTATTCCGGAATTTTCTTATAGGTCTTCTGGATGACTTCCTGAAGACGGCTTTTGTAATCACGAATCACCAAGCGTTTTTTCTTGGAAACCCAGCGATTGATAATCAAATCCCGGCAAATCTCAAGGCCGCCATCCAGGTAAAGCGACCCGATCACCGCCTCGGCGCAATCGGCTAAGATATTCTCCCGCTCCCGAGCCATCAAGGTTTTTTTCTGGACATCTTCTTTGGAGCCCACCATGATGCAGCGCTCCAAATCCAAGTACTGCGCCAGTTCCAGAAGGCTTTTTTTGGCCACGAGCATGGATTTAAGTTTCGAGAGCTTTCCCTCGTCGGCTTCGGCAAATTTACCGTAAAGATACTCGGCAATAAGCAAGTTGAATACGCTGTCGCCCAAAAATTCCAATCGCTCATTAGAGCCGCGCAACGCATTATCCGAACTATATGAGCTATGCGTTAAAGCCAGTTCGAGCAATTTTTGATTCTTGAATTGATAAGAAAGCGACTCCTCAAGCGAGCTTAGGGAATTTTTCCCCGGCATCAGTTCAGGTTTTTGCGTCAATAAAGAGAAAGATGAAGCCATAACGTCAGCCTTCCCCCCGTAACGGGGGAGAATCATCAGTCGCAAAGCCTCGAAGGGAACTTGACGCTTATTTTTTTCCGTGGGTCCTAATATATTCGACCGCTTGACCGACGGTTTGAATTTTTTCCGCGTCCTCATCAGGAATTTCGGCATTGAATTCTTCTTCAAGAGCCATGACGAGTTCCACGGTGTCCAAAGAATCTGCGCCCAAGTCATTGACAAAATGGGCTCCTATTGTCACCTCGGCCGCATCAACACCTAGCTGCTCGACGATAATTTTCTTTACGCGCGCCTCAACATCATTTGACTCTGCCATTTTAAGTTCCTCCGATTTATTTTTCTAATTAGCCCGCGCCAGCAGTTAGGCTTTTATTCCACGCTTAAGCGTTGGATACCCGCTTAACTGCCTCAAACAGGCAAAATCCAGTCATTTAAGTATACAAACCCCCGTTGACACCGATTACTTGCCCCGTGACATAGCTGGAGTCATCGGATGATAAAAAAAGACACACCTTGGCAATTTCCTCCGGTTCGCCGAATCTCTTAAGGGCTATGCCTGAAAGATACTGTTTTTTGACATCTTCCGGCAAGACGTCCGTCAATCGTGTCCTGATAAACCCGGGGGCCACGGCATTGCACAAAATTTGGCGCGATGCCAATTCCCTGGCGAGCGACTTGGTCAAGGCCAAAACACCGCCTTTGCTGGCCGCGTAATTAACCTGGCCGGCGTTACCCATCTGGCCGACGACGCTTGAGATATTCACCATCCGTCCCGAACGCTGCCGGACCATGATCGGAGTGCAGGCCTTGGCCATGTTAAAAACGCCTTTTAAATTAACGTCAATAACCGCATCCCACTCGGCTTCTGTCATGCGCAGCATCAGATTGTCTTTAGTGATGCCGGCATTATTAATGAGAATATCCAGTCGGCCAAAAAATTCCATCGCTTTTTTAACGACGCCGTCGCATTCGGCAAATTTCGTCACATTGCAAAGCGCCGTAGTCACGGATTTTCCAGATGGGTCAAGCTCCCGTGCCGTTGTCGCCAAAGCGGCGGCATCCATATCGGCAAGCATGAGCTTGGCGCCTTCTGTTAAAAACAGCCGGGCCGTCGCTTTTCCGATGCCCTGGGCGCCGCCTGTAATAATAGCAGCCTTATCCTGAAGTCTCATTATATTCTACTAGTCTAAAATTATAACCACCATAAAATCAAGCTCATCTTGGCCCGAACAAAAAATACCGTTAAGAACCAATGCCGTTCACTTAAAGCCCAAGCGCGCCATTTTTGTCATTGCTGGCGCCCTGGGCCCCTACGGGGCCCGGGCCGGCACTCGAAGCTCCGCGGAGGGTGCTGACCCGCCGGAGGCGGGTCCCCAGCAGCCCCCCTGGGATCGCAATGATAGGCGGGGGGCTTTAAGTGAACGGCATTGCGTTAAAAAATGTCTAAGAGCCACTCAAAAATAAATCAGGGTTCTTATTCAGAAGTTCTTCATAACGATGCAGCATGACCTGGGACATTCCTTGTGAAGAAAGACGCGCGCAATTAATAAGAGCATTATGAATCGCCAAAGGCGTCGATCGCCCATGCGCCACGAAAACATTGCCACGCACGCCTAAAAGCGGGGCGGCGCCGACGGCTTCCCAAGACAGCTTCTTCTTTAACTTTTTAAGGCTGGGCAGCATTAAAAACCCGCCGATTTTTCCCAGCAAATTCAAATTTTTTTTGAGCATCCGTCCCGCTTCTTCAACAAAGCCTTCCCCCAGCTTGAGCATAATATTGCCCACAAACGCGTCACAAACGACCACGTCTACTTTTCCCGTTGGTAAATCGCGGCCCTCGACCATGCCGGCGAAATCATCGCCCAAGGCCTTTTCGATCCGGGCATAGGCCTCTTTGACCGTGGCGCTGCCCTTGGAACGCTCCTCCCCAATGGATAGAAGCCCGACGCGAACTTTTTCCCGGCCAAAAAAAACCTTGGCATAAAGGCTGCCCAAAATAGCAAAATGAGCCAATTGAATGGAATTGACGTCAGGCGACGCCCCGGCGTCCACCAATAAGGTATGACCCTTGCTATTGGGCCAAGGAGCCGGTAAACAGGGCTTGAATCCACCCTCAGGAAAAGTCTTTAAAAGATCAATTGACCAAAGAACGCTGGCCGCTGTTGATCCAGCGCTCACGACGCCCTGGACGTCTCCCTCTTGATGTAACCTTAGGCACTGGACGATGGATGAGCCCTTGCGCTTGCGGGCAATGGAAAAAGTTCCCTCCCCCATTTCTACTGCGGCATCCGAATGAACGACCGAAATCGCCAAAGACCGCCATCGGGAATTCAATTTGCCCAAAATGCGTTCCAGTTCGCCGGAGACGCCAACCAATGAAACCATAATCGTCGGCATGGAGCGCACGGCAGAAAGAGCTCCCGCCACCAGAGGTTCCGGACCTAAATCTCCGCCCATTGCGTCAAGAGCGACGGAAACTTTATTCATGAATCCGCAGAACAACTTTGACGGCTGATGAATGAAGATTTGCTTTTATTATTATTGTTGCTGTTGGCTGTCGTCTTTTTTGGGTTTTTCCAACTTTGGCGGCAATACCGCCCGTCCGGCATAAAAACCGCAATGGGAACACACTCGATGCGGCAGCTTAGGTTCGTGACATTGAGGACACTCCGTTGTGGCCACGGCCGCGATGCGCCAATTTGACGCTCGCCGGATTCCCGTGCGATGCCGCGTGTGTTTGCTCTTTGGATTGGGCATATGGCTTAATTTCCTTCTTTATGAATGGTATACGTTCTTCAGTTTAGCAAAAGGATTTGAGCCCGTGGGTTTGCACTGACACTGGCGCCGGTTAAAATTGGTGCCGCATTGATGGCAAAGACCCCTGCATTCCACCCGACACAAGGGCTTTCCCGGAATCCCCAAAACAATAGCCTGCCGGATTTGTTCTCCAACGTTTATTTGAGGAATATTTATGGCGTAGGTTTCTTCTAATTCCTGTTTAAAACGCTCATCAAACGCTTCATTGCAACGGGAACAAACCAAACGAAACTCTCCGGACACATCACCGAAGAGCAACAATTCCTTGCTGCCTACTGATATATCAAATTCGACATGAAGCGGACTGATCAATCGAACCATCTCCAATGGATAATCCGGGGCATAGTCCTCGATTTTATCCAGTCGGCCGCAAAAGTTGTATCCACCCTCCTCAATAACGCCTTGCGTCTCAATGATCACCCCGTCGCCTCTTTTTAACCGGCCGCACGGCGGCTAAAATTGATATCAAACAGCCGCGCCAACCGGGACTCTAAGTTTCTCAATAATGGCATCCGCCATCTGTGATGTTGTGGCGCTGCCGCCCAGATCATAAGTCACGGAGCGTCCTTCTTTAATAATGGAGGCAACCGCCATTTCCAAATTTTTGGCTGCTCTTGCCTCTCCCAGGTATTCCAGCATCAGTTGAGCTGAAAAAATTATGGCCGTCGGATTAACCTTGTTTAGTCCTGTATATTTAGGCGCCGATCCATGCACCGCCTCAAATAACGCTCCATTTTCCCCAAAATTAGCCCCTGGGGCGACGCCCAAACCGCCGATCAGACCGGCGCAAAGGTCGGAAAGAATATCGCCATAAAGATTCGGCAGCACAAGCACGTCATAAAGATCCGGCTTTTGCACCAACTGCATGCACATGTTATCCACCAAACGCTCTTCATACTCGACCCGGCCCTCATACTCTTTAGACACCTCGCGGGCGACGCTTAAAAAAAGGCCGTCGGTAAATTTCATAATATTCGCTTTGGTTACGGCTGTCACTTTGCGACGTTTTTTCTTAACCGCGTAATCAAAAGCAAATTTAACAATCCGCCGGGAGCCCTCCGGGGAAATGGGCTTAATAGAAATCGCCGCCGACTCCGCGATTTTCCCTTTAGAAAGAACCCGTATCGTCTTTGCCGCTTCGCTGCCCGGCTCAAACTCGATGCCCGCGTACAAATCCTCCGTATTTTCGCGGACGACAACGAGGTCAATGTTCGCGTAACGCGAGCGCACGCCGACATAAGACTTGCACGGCCGAAGACAAGCATAAAGCCCCAATTCTTGCCGCAACGCCACATTGACGCTGCGAAAACCCATTCCGATTGGAGTCGTGATCGGACCCTTGAGAGCGACTTTATTTTTACGGATTGAATCAAGAACGTTTTGCGGCAAAGGCGTGCCGTATTTCGCCATGGCCGCTTCGCCGACCTCAACCCTCTCCCATTCAATCGCCACCCCCGTGGCCGCCACGACACGCACAACCGCATCGGTAATCTCAGGGCCCGTGCCATCACCCGGAATCAAAGTTACTTTGTAAGTCATATTAAATATTTTATCAAATCCGGCCCAGGTGTTCCGAAACCAATCTAGTTGATGCCGGAAATCGCTTCGGTTACCGCTCGACCAAAGGAATCCGGATCAATAGCCGGATAACGATAAAGCTCACTCTTGATTTGCTGAAATAGCTTAATCAGTTTTATTGGATCAACCAATCCGCTCTGGATAAAATTCTTAATATCCTCCACGTCCTGGGCATGACCGCGCTCAATTTTGGACAATACTTGCGCGTAGGGATCATAATGATAAAAATGGACAACTCCGTAGCTGGCGATAAAAACGCTTCGGTCCTTCCATCCGGGAAGCTCCGGAATAAAATCCGAAGGACTGGCCAACTCCACATTGATTTTAAGTTCTTCTTTGATAACAGGGATTTGCCTAAGCAAACCATCCTCACCGGTCGTGGCGCTCAAATCCACATCGATTGTGGTCTCGCGCCAGCCATGAAGCAGGGCCGTGACTCCCCCCGTAAAATAGACGTTTGCCGGCTTCGTTAAACGACTGCCCAATAACTCCATAAAGCGACGCAAAAGTTTTAATGTCGTTACTTGGCGCATGAGAGAGCCCGCTCAAAACTCACCAAACGGCGAATCCAGGAGTTATAAAGGGAATGCACGGAGCGGCCAGGATTGGTTCGAGCCAGAAGCGAATAAAGTTTCTGTTCGGGATTCTTAATCGTATGGGCGGGTTTGTAACCCAAAAATCGAAGCCTCGGCGCGCCGATGGACACCAACAAAGCCGGGATATTCGCCCTGGCCCGAGGATTCTTCAGCGCCCTCAATCCCTCTTGGATAACATTTTCGAGCGGCAGCTTCGCGTTATTCTCATCCACCCTTAAATTATAACCCGAATTCCCGGAATGAATATGGGGTCACATCTCTACATTTTACATTTCTATCAATACTCTTGGAAAAAATTGCTCATTTTATTTGGCTATTTTTTCAAAATGTAAAATGTAGAGATGTGACCCCTTCTATTTTTGATTAAATGATGCCGATGCCGATTATTGGGACGGACGTGTTTTATTGGTTTCAAAAATTTTTAGGATTGACGGCGGCATTGTGTTTTTTTATTTGGGCCGCCAACGCCGGGGCTCGGCGGGCATTTCTAAATTTAGTGGAACGACTGGACAACGCGCGCAAAGCCCGTGTCATTTTGCTGGCGTTGGCGGCATTCTCTGTCTGGACGTTTCTGTTGCCGATTTTAAGGCATAAGGCGTTTCAGAGCCATACGCTTGAGCTTGGTATTTTGACGAATGTTTCTTGGAATTTTTTGCAGGGAAAAGGATTTTATGACCCTGTAATGCATGTTCAAAATTATCTGGGGGATCACTGGCAGCCCGTTTTGGCGTTAATGGCGCCGGTATTTTGGTTTTGGCGCAACGCGGCGGCGTTGATTGTTATTCAGTCACTGGGTCTTGTCGCGGGCGGGATTATGGTTTACCGGTTATCCCAAAAAATTTTAAGTCAGCGGAGCTGGGCTATTTTGGTTGCGGCAATGTATTTTTTAAGCGCGCCCATGCATGCGATCAACAGGTTTGATTTTCATCCTGAATTCTTGGCCGTGCCTCTCATTGTCGCGGGTTACTCAATGGCTTATCGAAAATTATGGTGGAAAGCATTTTTTTGTTTTGCGGCCTTATGGCTCGTTAAAGAAGATATGGCGATTGTGGCCGCGGCAATCGGCTCGCAGTTTGTCCTATGCGCCAAGGAATCCCGGCGTTTTGGAATTTTGATGATAACGGGCAGCGCTTTTGTTCTTGGGGTGGTTATTTTTGTTTTGATGCCCCTATTTTTGGATCATGCGACGCCGACTCATTTAGCCCGTTATGCCAATTTGGGGACGAGTTGGCCTGAAATATTCAAAAAAATTCTCTTAAAGCCACATTTTGTGTTATTCGAGATGGTCGGCCACAGGGCTTTTTGGCAGGGATTAAAAAATATGATTCTGCCTTTCCTGGGATTGCCCCTTTTATCTCCCGCGTCCTTTTGGTCGGCGATTGTTCTGGCCTGGCTGCCGCACGCTTTAAGTTCTTATGCGCCCCAACGCGAACTCGCCGGACAGTATGCCGCGGCATTTTTACCGATATTGACCATCGGTTCCGCCCATGCAATTAAAAAATTGCTAGAAGCCAACGGCGGCGTTTTTAGAGTGGTTGGCGCCTGGCTCCGTCAGACAACAGCCTGGCCTTTGTTGGCCGTGGTTATTTCACAGTGGTCTTTTACGGTATCAAGATATTTTAGTCCGATCGATCCTGCGCGCCTCGATGTTCTTAACGAACTCGTGCGCCTTGTTCCCAAAGAGGGCACCGTATGCGCCCAATCGGACCTTGGCCCGCATTTGGCCTTCCGGCAAGAATTGACTCAATTTCCCGATATTAGCCAAGCCCAATTCATTGCGCTGGATATAAATGGGAATAAATGGCCCTTATCCGATGAAGAGTACGGTCAAAGGGTTCAAAATTTAGAAACGGATCATTTTTATGAACTGCTCTACAACAAAGAAGGGGCTCGGCTTTATCGCAAAATTGCCGGGACCGGGGCCGACGGTAAAACATCAAATAAAGAATAGGGCAAGGTGACGAATGTAAAGAAATTTTTTGGACACTACATTAGCCGCTGATACAAATTTTCTTGTTGGCGTATCATGTAATCGATGTCGAATTCTTCGGTAATGGCCAAGGCTGCTTGACGGCCCCAGTTGCGGCGCTTGGATTGATCAGCGGCCAGATCGCGCAAAACGCGCTCTAAATCGTCAAGATTGCCCGATGGCGACAAGTGGCCGTTAACATTATTTTTGACGATCTCGACCAAACCGTCTGTTTGATAAGCAATGACCGGCAACCCGATTGTCATGGCTTCAACCGCGCTGCGGGGCAGGCCTTCCCAAAGGCTCGTCATGACGAAAATATCGCTGACTTTCAAAATATCCACCGCATCCTCGCGCCAGCCGAGATAGATCAAATTTGTGGGCACATGCCGGAAGAGCTCCCCTCTGGGACTTGGGCCCTCCCAGCCGCCGATAAATAAAAACTTAAGCTGCGGCAAATCAATCATGCGCTTGGCCAATTCCCAAAAATGTTCCGGGTTTTTTTGAGGCTTAAGATTGCCGACAGTGGTGACAACCAAATCATCCGGCCTTAAACTTAACTGCGATCTTTTATTCCGGCGCTTCCCCTCGTCCCAGGGTTGCAGCCGGTTCAACTGAACACCGCTTCGGATCAAAACAGGCGGGTTCCGGCCATGGACGCCCCAGTGATCGCCATAAGCCTTGTTGCTCTCGGAAACATAAACAAGCTGCGTCGTGATTGCCGCCACCCATCGCTCCAGCCATGAAAGAAAAATAAACGCAGCCTTCGGCAAACGATCATGAAAACCAAAACCATGATACGTGTGGATAATAACCGGCGCGCCGGAGAGCCATGCCGCGAGCCTGCCTAATATACCAGCCTTGGAGGAATGCGTGTGCGTCACACGGGGACGGATCCTCATGGTCACAAGCCAAAGCTCGATTAGAGCAGGAAAATCAAACCATGGCCGGATCTCACGGCGCATCCAGCCCAGCCAGTGCACATTAACATGGCGCGGCAAGTCAGGGATCGTCTTATCAAGATAACCGCCGCGGCCGCACGCTAAATGAATTTCAAAACGATTAGGATCAAGATGGCCGACGGTATAAAGCGTATTCTGCTGTGCCCCGCCGAATTCAAGCTTGGTAATAATATGAAGAACGCGAATTTTGGAAGTGACAGGGGCCGGGGGATGGGTCTTGGGAGTTGGCAATGAAATAATTACAAAACCGGCGTCGCGTGGCCGGCGGCCAGCACGCGTTCGGCCGCGGCCTTGCCATCTAAAACAGCTTCTTCCATGAAAGAGTATTTCCAAGCCCCATAGCGGCCGGTTGAAATAATATTTTGGCGCTCCAAAAATTCAAAGGCTTCCGGTAAAAACTTACGTCGCTTCTTGGTGTAGATGACATAAGCGGGAGCGATCCGCAGCCACCGGGCGACCACGACCTCATCCACAGGCCGCATCCAACCCAATTCGCGAACCATGGAGATCACATGATCAAACATTCCTTTTTCATCAAACGACTCATCCTTCCGCCTGCTGAATTCGCAATAATAAGAGCTCGTTCCGGGCAAGGCCAGCGCGGGCGCAAAATTGCTTGAAATGCCGATGCGGTAAAAACGAAACTTGTTCTCCGGAAAATAAACCCAATGTTTATCGGTCGGCTTGGGGTTGCTTAGGCCCAAATTAAGATTATAAACAACCGTATACTTTAAGGCCTCGCCCCGCGCGCGATCCAAGCGTTCAGGAATCCGCGGCCGCATTTTTTCAAGGAGCTCATGCAAGGGGATGGTGGAAATGAGCCAATCATAAGGATAGCTCCGGCCGTCAGAGGCCGCCACTTCGCGGCGCTCCCAGTGAATTTCGATCGCTTGCGTATTTAAAAAAAGCCGGCTTTGATTAAGCCCTGCGGCCATGGCATCAGGAAGCCCTTGAATGCCGCCTTCTTTGGGATAGAAAAAAGTCGCATTGTATCCAAAAAATTTTTTTTGATCCGTCAGGGCTCCGTAAAGAACTTCCTCGCGCGATGGGATGGGAACGAAATCTCGAATCCATTCGGTCGTCATTTTTTTCAAATCAATGCGCCATAGCTTGCTGTTATAGGGCAGCATAAAATAACGCGAAATGCCCTTGCCGAATGTTTGCAGGCACCAACGCTCAAAACTGGGGTCTTTAACCGGTTTCAAACCCCGATCGCGCGCTTGCAGGAACGCCACCAGACACTCGCGCACGACTTTCGGCGGCAGGCCGAAAGTATTCGCTTGATATGGGTAACGCGTAAAAACGCCGTTGGAAAAAATCCATGAATCGCGCTTCAAATGCAAAAGCTTGTCTTTGAGCAAATTTTCAATGAGCCAGCCCTTGGTGTAGGGATGGTGCATGTGCAGCAAGTGGCCCGTCTTATCAAAAGTGAACCCCTTGACCCGGTCCGAGCCCGCCAAGCCGCCCACTTTTAAATTTTTCTCCAAGATCGTCCAATCCTTTTGAAGATGATGCGCGGCAGATAGCCCGCAAAGTCCCGCGCCCAAAATCAAAACGCCCATCTTAATGACGCTCTCCGTGTTTCATTTGAATCCTTGTCAATCGGCGCGCGATCACCCACAAACACAAAAATAATAATGCGTAAATGCCCAAAGCCTTGGCGTCATCGTCAACCCTGGTTAACATGAAAGCCGCCAGCGACAAAACAAGGGTTCCCGATCCCATGACTAAAACGATATTTTTTTCGGAGAGGCCCACCATTTGAAGCCGATGGGCGATATGGTCGCGGCTCCCCCTGAATGGATTCATCCCCTGTTTCACGCGAATGTAGATAAGAAACAGCGTTTCAAAAATGGGAACGCCTAAGATCAAAATAGGAGCATAAACCGCGAGTGGATTTTTTGTTGAATAGGAGCACCCCAGCGCCAGCACCGCGAGAATATATCCCAAGGTCAAACTTCCGCTATCCCCCATAAAAACTTTACCCTTGGCTTTAAAATTATGCGGTAGAAATCCCAGCGTTGCGCCTAGGAGCGTAGCGGCCAGAATGTTGACATAAATTTCCTCCGATGGAAATCCGATGGCCAAAAAGCTGGCGGCCGCTATCGCAGCCTGGGTCGCGGCCAAGCCGTCTAAAATATCGATAAGATTAAGCGCATTGGCCACGCCCACAATCCAAATGACCGACAAAATCGCCGCCAAATAAGGCGGTGAAAAAAAATGAATTCGTATCGAAGCCACCACCAAAAGCAAAGCGGCGGCTATTTGAAATAGAAACTTCCACCGGTAGGAAATTCCTCCAGGCATCGTGTCATCGGCAAGGCCCAGCGTAAAAATACCGGCCATGCCAAAAAGAATGTAACGGAAATTGCGGATAGTTCCCGTGGGATAATGCGTCAAGAAACGCGTCGCCACCAGCACGATCATCATGGAGAAAAAAATGGCGACCCCCCCGATGCGCGGCGTGGGCTCGGTGTGGGTTTTTAAACGCCGGTCCGGCATATCGTAAAGGCCGAGACGAAACGCCACCCCTCTCGTTAGCGGCGTCAGCAAAAAACTTAAGGCAAAAGAGCTGGCAATAATGAGTAAATAAACCATCTGATCATCATAGATAACATCGTTAATTGGCGCCAGGCAGCTCATGAATGACAATTTCAAATTGCGTTGGGATGGCGGTTTGAATTTTAGCTTTTAGTTTGATCGTCTTGATAAAAACGCCAAATTCGGGTGAAAACAAACCATCCGCAACTTCCAAGGGAAAAGGCGCCGATATTTCATAACGCCTCCCCCTGGGTGTTATCAGCACGGCCTTGCCTGCGCCTGCAAAACCCAATGAAATGTCTGGGGCAAGAACAAAATTCCATTGCAAAGACGCTTCGTCCCCCTCATTCTTATGCAAAACGACAACCCGGTCGGACAACGTCAATCGAAGCAGCGCGCCGGCCGGATCAAAAATAAAATTTCGGCGATGAATAAAACCTCCGGGGAGGCGCAAGTAACCATCATGCTCTCCCATAAATCGCCAAATGGACGTTTTTTCATCTAAATTAACGGCAACAGCGTTGGGATTTTTGACATGCGGCTCCAGGGCGAAAGGGCCGCCAAATTCATTCTGTTCGACATCATTAATGATAAGCGTATTATGGGACCCAGTTGACCGAAGTTCGTTACGAATGGAACGGTCGCGTAAATAAACCCCCGTCCCGGGATCCACAATGATATCTTCTCCATAAGCGGTCAAATGAAACGAAAGCCGGTCATTGTGCGCATGCCCTCCCCTGTCGTGGGGTCCATTGCGGCCATTGCTCACTAACAGCAAATGCCCTCTTTTATAATGGGCGCACGAATAAAGGCCCCCTTGGGATAACTCCCGCGCAATGACGGCTCGGGATTCGATTTCCTGAAATTCGCCGGACTTTTTTTTGGAATCAAGCCATTGACGCCAAGTCACCCATGCGCGAGGCCCCAAAAGCCATAGGGCTTCCGGGGCTAAGTCATTATCCCGGCCTTCAAAAAAATTTGGATCGTTAAAAGCCAAGGCCCCCAAGCTGATCAAATAGGAATAGTCCAAGATCGGTCGCTCCGGAGCAAATCCCCAAAGTCTTCCGGAATCATTATCGCCGACCTGGACGGTCCGGCCATTGGACTTCATAAAAACATCAATAGCCCTAATCATTGATTTAACGCGCCCGCCAAAGGCTGCCGGCATTTTCTCGTCCCGCATCAAGAGCCAGGAGGCCAAAAAAAACTCCGTCGCTAAACGGTGATAGCTCGTTGAACCCTCAAAATCCATCCCATCGTGAAATACCTGAAGGTCCAACTGCCGAAATAAACCTTGGCGGGCAAAATCGGCCCAATTTTGAGACGCCTGAAAATACGGATAGCAAACACTAATGTAGGCAAGACCGGTTAAATCTCCCAGCAAATGGTTCGTGGGCAACTCGAGATTCTTAAGAATATGGGCGCCATGATGATAACTAAATGCCATTAACATTTCATTGACCCTGGGCTGGGTATTGAGCCATTCATCACCCAGCAAAGAAATGGCGGACAGGACATTTGCGGCTCGCAAACCCACATCCATCGTGCATGCCCAATTGACCCCAAAGCCCGGTGGATTATGCCGGCACCAGTCTAAAAATTGCGCCGCGATCTCATCGGCATACTCCCGCTCGCCTGTTAAAACATGGGCTTGGGCCAGCGTAACAAAATGCGCCATGCGCGAAAGTTCCCATGGCAACTTGACATCAATGCCGTCCAATGATTCATAATCGCAATCAAGATAAACCCGCCCGGGCTCCCACCGGTGCGGATGAACCCAATCGTAATGCCAAGGAAGATACGTCGGCACATGATGAAACCGCTCCGCGAGTTCTAGGGATAATTTTTTTAAATCACGCCCATGCGGCTCGAGAAGCCGATAACGCCCGGACAAGTGCTCCTTGGCTCGCCCAATAATCGCCCCGGCATGGACGGGAAATTCTTGATGAATGAGCGCAACGAGCTCCGATTTTTGATTTAAAGGCCAAAACACCCACCGTGGAGAAAGGCTTTTGGGAGCTTGTTCTCGCGCTTGCGGCAAAAGCGCCCAACGCAACCGGCTCCGGCTTAACCAGCTTGTCAAACCCGCCTTTTGAAGCGCCCGCAAATACTCTCGGGCGGCCAACAAACGTATTTTTTTAGCGGCCTTTAATGCCAATAACCGCCATGGCTGGCGCCCATGTTTAAGGTAGCGCTGTTCCTGGCCCAACACCAAAATTTAAACGGAGGATACTCGCCTAATCTCTTGATCAATGAAAAACGTCAGGCGCGTCACGGCTGCGGCCTCATCAAATGAAATCAAGGGCGAAGGGCTGATCCCGCCAAAATACCTTGCCAGAAGGCGCCACTGCTCTTCGAATCCCTTGGCGGGCGCATCGCGCTCAATAGTAAAATCTTTCCCTCTCACATGCGCCTTGAGCCGCTTGAAATCCTCCAGCACGATGGCGCCATCGGTCCCGGTGATCTCAAGCCGCTCTTTCCCTAAAAATCCCGGCGAGCTTGCCTGATACTGGATAGTGGCCATGACATCTTGCGAATACCTTAATGTGACGATTAACGCGTCCGTCAAGTGGGTCGCGCCATTCAAAGAATTAGCCGAGCAATCACTGGGTCCCACCGATGGATCGAGTGTCGTCGAACCAATGAGATAACCAACCAAATCAATCATATGACAAAGCTCGCCGATCACCCGTCCGCCTTCGAGCGGCTCGTAAATCCAATGGGACGCAGGCAGGGACTCCGCGGCCACGCGATATTGAATCATCCAAGGCTTGCCAAGGTCTTTTAATTGAAACTTCAACTGCTGCACCAAAGGAGAGAATCTTCTATTAAACCCAATATGGAAAGGCGCCGGCTTATCGTGATAAACTCTTTCCAGGTTCTCCAAATCCCCAATCGTCACAGCCAACGGCTTTTCCAAAAAAACAGCCTTGCCGGCAGCCAGTGCCTCGCGCGCCAAGAGCGCGTGCGTTTGATGCCGCGTCGCAATCAACACGGCATTAACGCGCTGATCGGAAAAAATTTCAGCCGGACTCGAGCAGGCGCGAGCGCCGAATTTCCGGGCCGCTTGCCACGACTTCTCCGGATGGCGATTGCAAATGGCGCGGATTTCATAAAGTTCAGAAAGCTTAGAGAGCAACGGCAAATGGGTGCTTGAGGCAAACCCGCCGGCGCCAATGATGCCGAGCCCAATTCGGCCTCTTGGGCGCGCATTTACTTGAGGCGCGAGCGCCATAGGCTTATCTGCCTTGCGGCCGTTCGCGTAGCCATAGGTTAAGAGGGTTAAAATGGCCGCTTGAGATGCGCCGGGCGCCAACTGCGCATAGGCTTCTTCCGCCTTCTCTATGGGATAAACAGCCTGGACCAAAGAGTTCACATCGAGCCGCTTATCCGAAATTAATTCCAAATAACAGGCCATGTTCCGCGCTGCGGTCCAGCGCACATAAGTCTCGGGATAGTCAACCCCGCGCTCTTCATAATCAGGGTCATAGCGGCCGGGACCATAAGAAACGGCGATATTCAGTTTCAAATCTTTTTCATAAAACAAGGACCGCGGCAATGCCACGGGGACGTCGCCCAGAATGGTCAATCGTCCGCGTCTTCTTAAAATCCGCGCCGCAAATTCGATGGGGGCGGGATCCGCCGGGGCATGCAAAGCCAAAACAACGCCATCAACGCCATGCCCCCGGGTCCAGTCGAAAACTTGAGCCGGAGATGACGCCGAGGGCTCCAAAAATTTCCAAATCCAGCCGCGCTCGTGAGCGAAGCTCAACCGGCGCGCATTGCGGTCGATACCAATGACGCGCGCTCCGGCCGCCCGAGATAGCTGGGCCGCGATTTGACCCAAAGCTCCCATGCCGACGATAGCGATCGTTTCTCCGAGACGCACATCAAGCTGGCGCAACGCATTAAGCGCAATGGCGCCCAAAGTCGCGGTTGATGCTTCTTCGAAACTCACACCATGGGGAATTTTGACGCACAAACGGCTCGATGCCAAAATCTCTTCCGCGTGATGCGCAAACTGATTGCCGGAACACGCCACCCGGTCGCCGGGAGCAAAACCTGAAACTTGTCTCCCGCAAGCGACAACAATGCCGGCGGCGGAATAGCCCACGGGGTGTCCCATGTGTAATTTTTCACTGATTTTTTCCACAAGAGCGCCAATGCCCCGTTGTCGCCAATAATCCAACGCTTGCCTAAAACGATTCGAACTTTGGACTGGATTAAAACCGGAGGAGACAATCAGCGCTTGTTCCGATCCAGGCGATAGAGCGGAGGCCAAAAGACGGACCTTGAGCTCATGATCGTCCGGCTCCCCAATCCCGGGGACCTCGCAAAGTCTAACCCGGCCGCCTTCAAGCAATAATTTTTTCATCACCAGCGCCCTTTAATTCTACCTCTTGAGCGGCCAAAGGCGCCGCCATCGCCTCCCAAATAAGAGCCCCGACCACTGATGCCGTTAACGACAAATAAATCGTCGCATGAAGAACCAGGAGCATGGCCAGCGACTGTTCCTTGGCGAATCCCATTTGACCCAATGTCCATGACCCCATCAACTCATAAATGCCGATAGCGCCGGGACTCACCGATGAGGCATAAGCCATCGCCAAGACAGCCTGGGTGAACACCATCTGAGGAAAAGTTAATGTGATGCCGAACCCCCTGCTGATTAAACCCAATTGCAGCACATCAAATAACCAAATGGTCAGGGCCGTCCCCAGGGCCACGGCAACGCGTCCCCGGAGCCGTTCAGCCAAACGGCGCCAACCTTGAACAATATCGTCACGTTTTGACATGAGCTTAGTGCGCCAGGCTCCTATATCAAAAATTAACGCAATAACCGCAACGATAACGAAAAATCCGAGGATCAACGCCAGCATCAGCACGGCCCTCCCCCGGTCCTGGACCGTGCCGGCAACCCCCTCGAACCACAAATAAAAAAGTCCGGTATTTGTTAAAAAAGCGAAAGCCAAAAGAATTAAGAGGCATAAAACATCAAGCATCCGCTCAACTGCCACGGCCAAACCTGAGGCCAGAATCCCTGACTTCAAGTTCTTAACCAAATAAAAAACTTTGATCCCCTCTCCCACCCGCAGAGGAATAACCGCATTGGCCCCCAAGCCAATGGTCATGGCCCGCGCGCATGGAGCCCAATAGCGCCATTGGCCGCTGATAATCCATGACATTCTAAAACCACGAAACAACATGCCTGCCATCATCATGGCTGCCATAAGAACCGGCCGCCACCAAGCAAGCTCTGCAATCTGACCACGCAGATCGCTCCAAGGCATCCGCCGCAGCGCCAGCCATAAAAATAAGACCCCGAGCGCAACGCTAATGATTGCTCGAAAAATCTTCCGCATTAGCCTCTCATCAAAAGTTTCGTGTAATCCGCCATGGACCGCGCCCATCGGAAGCCGCTGGCCGATCGCTTAAGTCCGTAATCGAGCATTAGCGGAATCTCCCTAACCCGCGCGTCCAAGACCGCGGCGCGCAAAAGAATCTCAAGTTGTATGCCGAATCCATTTTGGGACAGCGGCTTCTCCCGGTTCTCTAGAATTCTTTTGATAAAATCCCCCCGGTACGCGCGGAATCCGCAAGTTAAATCCCCTATCCCGCCCAAAAGCCGATAACGATAACGAAAAATAGCGCGCGCCATGGATGCCACACGGGAACGCAATAAGGGCATCCCGATCTCGCCTGATCCTTCCCCGGCAAAACGCGAAGCGATCACCAGATCAGCCCGGCCGTCATGGATCATTTGAACCATAGCCGGAATCATCGCCGCCGGATGCGTTCCATCGGCATCAAGCGTGACGACGGCATCCGAAAAACCAAGATCGGGCCGAAGCCGATTAAAAATCTCACGCAAACTTGCTCCCAAGCCTTTATTTGTTTGATGACGAATAAGCTCAATCGGCATCTTGGACTGAAATGGCGCGGCAGCATCATAAGTTCTGTCCGATGACGCATCATCAACAAAAATAACACGCCAAGGCCTTTCCCTGCTTATTTCCGCAAAATTTTGAAGAAGGCGCCCGATCGCGGCCTCTTCATTATAGGCGCACAAAGCAATAATAATCGCCGGGTCAGCATCCATAGGAATCTTGAATTTCAAATGTCGAATGTCGAATTACGAAATCAGAAAAATTTCGAATTTCGAATTTCAAATTTCGAATTAAGGAAGTCCCCTTATTCGTCATTTAAAATTCGTCATTCGACATTTCCGAGGACTGTCTTTTTCTCAACATGATACGTTTTCACGGTTGAGGTCGCCATAAAGTTGCGCACCGTCAAGTCCGCCAACACTCCCAAAAATAAAAAAAATAGAGAGCTGCATGCCAAAAAAAGTCCCAAAAAGAACAAAGGCGAAATCCATTCCCCCCCCAAAATCAATTTCCTAAAAATAACGAAAGTTTCAAGCCCTCCGGCCGCCAAAAAAAGCCCCGCGGCCGCCGAACCAAAAAGGTGCATTGGTCGCGTCATATAGGAAAAATAAAATTCCAATAAAATAGCGTCCAGCACGACTTTCCAAATTCGCGGAATCAAGGCATAGTTAGACCGTCCCGCCACGCGCCGGCGATGGCGCACCGGAATCTCCACGAGGCGAGCCCCGCTCCAGACCAAATAAGCCGGTAAAAGCCGGTGCATTTCACCCATAATAGGGAGCTTTTCAAGCGCTTTCCTTTTATACGCGCGCAAGGTGCAGCCGGAATCATGAAGTTCCACATGGGCGATGGCGCCGATTAGCCTATTGGCTGCTCGCGAGATTACGCTGCGCAACCAGTCATCCTGGCGGCTTTGGCGCCATCCACAAACGACATCCGCGTCATCGCCAAGCTTTTCAATAAGCGCCGGAATATCCGCCGGGTCATTTTGGCGGTCGCCGTCAATGGTGACAACGATTTCGCCGCGGGCATGTTCAAGCCCGCAAGCCAAAGCAGCCGACTGGCCAAAATGGCGCCTCATCTTAAGATAAACGCAGACGCCGCCCCGCGGTTGAAGAGCAAGGACTTCCTCTTCTGTTTTGTCCGTGCTCCCATCATTGACCCAGAGAATCTCCCAATTTCCACCGGCTGAACATACGGCCGCAATCTCGTTAAACAAGGGCCTGATATTAGGCCCCTCGTTATGCACCGGAATAATGATTGAAATCATCGGGTTTTCTTGTCTCATTAAAATTCGTCGCGCCCGGCCATCATCTTAAGAAGTTTCCATTGTCCCTTGCGAAAAGGCTCGATGCGGCATGCCATTCGCCCGGCCCACAAGGCGTAAGGCCTCCGCACGGGAGCAACACGGCTGATTAAATACTCGAAATAACCCCTTTGCGACCACGTCTCCGGGTTTTGCGAATCCCAGCGCAGCGAGGCCTTAAGCTCGCGGTCGATTTCCTTTTCCGCGGTTCCCGGCATCACCGCCATCATCCCAACCCATGCGCCGCTCTGCATTAATGCCGCGCGCCCCAAGGTCAACGTGGCGGCGCCGGAAAAAAGCGCCATGGCGCAAAAAACAACAACGATCACGCCCCCTGCGTTCCCGGCAGGCTTTTGGGCCGCACTTTTGTTTAGGCTTGCGTGCGAAGCCGTAAGAGCGACAAAAACAAGAAAAATGGGCAATAGAAAATGGCTGGACTCAAAAATCCCTGATAACGCGAAAATCCAAAGGGTTGCTGAAAGACTCCACGAAAAGGGCCGCCGGCGCAGATATAAATGCCTGCAGGAATAAATCAACCAGCAAATCAAAAAAACACCGATGAGACCATATTGACATAAGTATTCTACGGCCGCATTATGACTCAAAATCGAACGAAGCCCAGACGAGTCCCCGTGATAAATAGGATACGCCGAAGCAAAGCCGCCTAAATGAGCGACGCCCAGCAATGGATGGTCAAGAAACATCAGCCATCCCGCGCGCGTCCAGTGCAGCCGCTGCGTTAAAGACTGCGGCCCCGTGGAGCCACCGATGGCCATCGCAAAAAACAATACGCCCAACATGGCAGCTAAAATAAAAATCTTAGGGCCAAAACGTTCCTTCAACAAACGCCTTGCTCCAATGACAAGTCCCATCAACGCCACCGCGCCAACCATCGAGCGGCTGCTCAGAAGTGAAACGGCCGCAATCGCCACGACGCCACCATAAAACCAAAAAATCCGACCATCCCTGTTGCGGTTCTCCTCAAGCCAAAATTCAATCGCCGTCGGTAAAATAAGGCCTAAATACACGGCTAAAATGTTCTGATTCGCCAGCGCCAAATGCCTTGCTTCGCTGTGACTAAAAATCCATCGAGCGCCGATCCAAATGCATGAAACAATCCAGGCCCCGGCAACAGCCAAAAAACGAATTCCCCGGACACGCTCCGGAGAACAGGCGGCATCCTCATTGACGCGCTCGATCAGAAGGCAGCCGAACACAAGACAAACGGCAATTCCGAGAGCCTGCTCCCACATCCAGCTTGTCGTGCGCCAAGCCGAGCATAAACAATAAACAATCAAAGCGCCCCAGGGCCTAATATCAACCGCTTCAAAACGGCGTTTTGCGCTTAACATCGAGGCGGCCAAAATCACCGCTGCGATAAAACATAAAATAAACGGCCCCGTAACTTTCGGTGCTAACCCATAAAGAGACGGCGCCGTCAAAAGCGGCAAAAATAACAAAAAATCTTTGGGGTGAATTGTCAGCGGCTGATCAATATCAGTCAACGATTTTAGGCGTCACAAACACTAAAAGTTCGGTTCTTGGCTCATTCAACGACGTTCGACGAAAAATCCAGCCGATAAGCGGTAAATCACCCAAAAACGGCACCTTAGTTGTTTGTCTATCTTTCAGTTCGGTAATCAAACCGCCAATAACGGCCGTCTCGCCATCTTTCACAATGAGCGTCGTTGAAGCCGTGCGTGAATTGATCGCCGGCGCCAGCCCCGGAATGCCGCCGGTTGATCCCACTTGGCTGACAGTGGGCGTAATTTTCATCCGAATGTAACCATCTGAAGTAACCACGGGGGTCACCGCCAGCATCACGCCCACGCTAAGATAAGAAACGCTCTGCGTCGTTCCCACGCCCGGCGAGACCGTCGTCTGCACTGTCGGCACTTGGCTGCCCGCTGATATGGTGGCCGGCTGGTTGTTCAACGTGACAATTTTCGGATTGGAAAGAACCTTAAGCTTTCCTTCGCGGGCCGCCAGCGTCAATGCCGTCGTTAAAAAAGAGGTGTTTGTCACGCGTCCAAAGGCAAATCCGAGCGATGTGACGGCCGTTCCTCCGGCCGGAAGGCTTAATCGAAGAGGATTGTCCGGCATCACACCGTCAGCGCCGCCGATGGGTTCGGCGCTGTTAGGGTCGAAACTGCCCAGCGATTGCCGGTCTACTTTATCACCGGAGCTTCGATCCCAAGACTTGGCGTATTGCCACTCGATGCCGTAATCAAGCGCCTTATCTATCTGCAAATCAATCACCTTGGCCTCGATAGAAACGGCTTTAGGCCGGGCGTCCAATTCTTTAATGAGCTTGGCCGTCTGCAATAAGCCATCTTCGGTATCGACCACGATCAATGCGTTGATATCATTGGCGATCAAAATGTTGCCTTTACGGCCCTCCAATTGGCGGATAGCGTCCAAATGCGTTTTCATTTCGGAAGCCGCGATATAATTCAAAACAAAAATCCTCGTGAACGTAATGGCTTGCTGCTTCTCGGCCAAATAGGTATTCGGACCCATGACCTTAATGACATTGGACCCCGTCTGCAGGGCCACCATCTGCTTCATGGATAAAACCGTCTGCCAAACCTCCCGAAACGGCGTCTGCTTGAGCTTAAGCGTAATCATTCCCGAGACATCAGATGCCGTAATCAAATTAACTTTGCTGCCGGTTAAAGCCTCCAATTTTTCAATCATGATGGTTAAAACGATTTTCATGTCAACATCTTGGAAATTCACATCAATCGGTGAACCCGGAAGCTCCGCTAAGATATCATGAACGCGCGCCGGCTCCCGGGAAGGCGCCGCCGGCGCTTGAGCCGGTTCTCGGGAAACATCCGATACAATTTTAGGAGACGGACCCTTGCCCGTGTCATCCAAAAAAAGCGTCACCAATCCCTCGGTTTCTTGGGTTTGGAAAGGGGTTGCCCGGCCCAAATCAACCACCACGCGCGCGACGCTTTCCGGGGCGCTGGCAAACTGCGCCACGCGAATATCCTCGATTAATCCGGAAGAATCTTTGGGCGCCTTGAACTTCTCGGCAAAACCGGCAGGCACCCATGTGTCATAAAATTCGAGAATGACTTTCGGCGGCCTGCTGACGGCGAAAGCCTTATATTTGGCCTCCTTGCCGTCTAGATGAACTCGAATTTTTTGCGTCTCCATCTCAATTCCGGAAAGCTTCGTCGCCGCCCGCCAAGTTTCCGCCGCAAAGGAGCCGCGGGTTGCGAGTTGCGGGTTCAAAGCTAGAAAAGCCAGCCCAAAAACTAAAAACGGATAGCGGATCTTAAGCAAGCGCAAATTTAAAAAAATTTTTCTATTTTTTCCGCTAACGCGCAACTCGCAACGCGCAACGCGCAACCTCTTCACGGCTTGCCCTGTCCTTCCTTTGAGGGAAATGAGAGCACCGCCATCATTGGTTCCCCTTGCACACGCTCTATAATGACATTTTCTTGTTCAACACGCGCCCTATAAGACGCCAAAACCAATCCCGTGGCGATATGCTTAAGCTTAAAACCATGGACAATGAAACTATCTTCAGGATTTGAGACCATGGATAAGAGCGCCATCGGTTCTCCGCGCACATGATCAGTCATTACCGCTTTTAAAATCAAATCATCAACGCTGAGCGCTTCCTCAATTTCCTTAACCGACGCATACTTCGTCGCGGAGGAACCGCCCGAAGCGCGTGAGTCGCCCCCCGAACCTCCAAACGCAATCGCGATAAAAGGATCTCTCATGTTGCGCGCCTTGTAAACGTAAGACGCGGCCGAAGTCGCCGTGCTCAAGGCCGCGGATCCTTCAGCGTGCAAGAATGACCCACATGCTCCGATAGAGACAAGGACCAATAAAAAATGCCGAATGCCTAATCTTGCAATCTCGAACGACGAATTTCGAATGACGAATAAAAAGGATTCCTTAATTTGACATTCGAGATTCGACATTCGAGATTCGCTCATTTCTAAATTCGTCATTTTCTAGCTTCCTTTGTACTGAAACGTCACCAAAGTCAAATTAGCGCTGATGCTCACCCATGGTTCATTGGCCGTGGGCGGGGATGGAGAAATACTGACTCCTCGGGCATGAAAAATTCGTTCCGTCTCCCCCATGGCCGCTAAAAATAGAGCTAAATCGTGGTACGAGCATGTCACCGTTAACCCAAAGGGAATTTCATAATAAAGCTCGCTGCTGGTGATGCCCTGCGGGTTGATCGAACCCATGCGAATTCGGAAGCGCCTGGTCAGTTGGTTGATCGTCTGGAGTATCTGTGGCAAATTTTTCTTATCGGGAAGTTTCGCTCGCAGAAAAACCCAAGTTTTTTCAGCCTGGTCAATTTCACTAACGAGCCTCTCCCGATTTCTCGCTCTGCGATCGAGATCGTCAACGCGTTTGCTTAATTCAGAAATTTTGGCCTTATCGGCTTTTATTTTCTTGAGAGTAGGCCTTAAGAAATACTGCACATAACCGAAGGTCACCATGCCCGCCATTAAAACGACGGCCAAAATCGTCTGCTGCTGTTGTTTGGTTAGCTTGATTTTGGGCATATTAGTTTGGCGGAACCACGGTAAACTTTATCGGGAAACTAACCTGATTTTCCGAACTGCTGATGGCGCCCAAACTGACTTTTGTAACCTCCGGCATGGACTCGAGACGCTCGAGCCAACGAATAACCGTATCGATGTTTAATGCAATGGCCTGCAGAGAAATTTCATAGCCTTCCATCGTCTTGCTGGTATTCATGCCGGCAAACCACACCTGGCCCGGCGGCAATCCTTGCACGATAATTTCCATGATCTTTGGATAATCCACACGGCCGACCAGCAGGGCGTTGACCACATTATTTTTGGAATCAATCTGCTGTTTTTTGCTTTCAAGCTGATCAACCTCTAAGGCAATGGCCTCGAGCTGGACAATGCGATTTTGTAGGGAGCCCGCTTGGCCGGCCAAGGCCTTGGATTTCATGCTTAAGGTTAACGTCACTGCCCCCACGACAGCGACCACTAGGGCCGCCGCGGCGGCGGCCATTGTGGTCGTGCTGCGCTTTTTCTCTCGCTCAATGTATTCCCTGGGAACTAAATTAATCCTAATCATGGAGCATCAGCCTTTCTTCCAGTCCATCCACACCCTCATGCCCAGCCCGCAAGCCACGCTAAAAAGCGGTCCTGCCTCAAAAGACGCTTGCGCCTCCGCAGGCGGCGCCAGCAGGCTGAAAGGGTTAAAAAGTTCAACAGGCATGCTCATTTGACTGCCCGCAAAAGGAATCAAATTCTTTAACAGCGATCCCCCTCCGGTTAGATAAATCCTATTAATCGATCGTTCCACGCCGTGCGTTAAATAAAAATCGACGGATTTGCTGATCTCCCCAAAAAGGTCGCTGGCCACGCCGCAGCAAATTTCTGAAATCTTGAGCTTTTCCTCTCCATCGGAACTAGACGAAAGCTTCGCCTTCTCGGCTTCATCCAGAATAATGCCCACCTCGTGTTTAGCCTGAAGCACCTTGGCAATCTCCCAACCCATGGCATTGTGCAGCGCTCGCGTGAAGGCCGAACCGGCCACGGCGACATCGCGCACGAGCCTCGGCGTTCCTTTTTCCAAAATCGCAAGATTTGTCACCGTTTCGCCGATATTGCAGACAATAATCGTTTCACGCAAAATTTCAGGTTTTAAAGACATCAAATTGGAGAGCGCAAAAGCGTCGACATCCACCACGGCCGGCGAAAGTCCGGCTATAGAAAGAACGCCTAAACGATTTTCAATCAAATCCTTCTTTGCGGCCACTAATATCGTCTCATACTTGCGTTGGCCCTCTTCGGTGATATCGCTGATAATATGGTAATCCAGGCTCACCTCCTTGATGTCAAAAGGAATGAAAGGTTCCGCCTCAAAACTCAATGATTTTTCAAGCTCCTCATGCGGCAATGCCGGAAGCTTGGCTTCGCGCACTATAACCGAACTGCCTGATATATTCGTCGCCACCAGCGCATTTTTGATCTTTGTCGCTTCAAAAAGCGCTCGAACCTCCCGGCCAATAAAGGAATTCCTTTCTTCGCCCTCCATAGGAAGGTCTTGAGCCGGCACCTCTCTTGAAGCCGCCGCTTCGATAACCCATGACGGACCTGATAGTTTCATGCTGATCAATTTAAGAGAAAAAGTGCCGATATCAATGGCGACCATCGGCTTTGATGGCCCTGCCAACGTCTTGGCGCGTTCGGCAAACGACTTAATTTTTTGAATGATCTCTTCTTTTCTACCCATCGCCGCTCTCTCTGAAAAGTAACGCATATCGAGCGATGAATGACCCCGGAGGAAAAACATCTCTTATTTCCATGCGCTCGTTACTCATCGTTAGTTAATCCTCACTGATCCCATATGGACGTGTCGAGTGTATCAGGGGAGACTGGATAATTCAAGAGGAAATGATAAAAATTAGGCGTTTAAAGATCGCGGGGCCCATCCAAAGCAAAATAATTGCGGCCACCGATAAAAACGGCCCATACGCGATCGGGTCGCGTCTTCCCAGGCGCTTCAAAGCCAACAAAGGCAAGGCATAGGCCAAGCCCAAGGCCGATGAGACCGCCACCAAAGGCACCAAACTGCGCCAGCCCAGGGCGCCAACGATTGCAGCCGCCAATTTGACGTCTCCCCCTCCCATTGCTTCAACTTTATAAATTTTTTTTCCGGCCGCGGCAAAGAGCCAATAAATCCCGCCGCCGGCGATCATGCCTCCCAATGAGCCCGCCATTCGTCCGAGCGGTGAAACGCCCAATAATTCATTGGCAGGTGACGCCAAAAACATCACCAGACACAATCCCAGGCTTAAAAGATCGGGAATAGTATAAGTTTGCCAATCAATCGCGGCAACGGCCAAAAGCGCCGTTTGAAAAAAACAAAATGAAAAAAGCATCACCCACTGCGCCATCGAGGAAGGCGGATATCTGGATGCGACAATCACGGAGCATAACATTGAAACAACCTCCACCCACAGATACTGGAATGCGATTCGCCGGCCACAACAGCGGCCTCGGCCGCGTAAAATCAAAAAACTGATAATGGGAATGTTATCCAACGGCTTGATAGAACTGCGGCAATGCGGGCAATACGAATAGGGCGGCGCCCAGGGCAATTCACCCTTAGGCAATCGCCAAATCAACACATTGGCGAAACTTCCAAATATCGCGCCAATAATAGCGCCAAAAATTAAATGCAGCTTTATAAGTCCAAGGCCCCCCGCCATGGGAATGGCGGGGGGCCTCTCAAAACAGGCCCACCTTCTGAAGATGGGCCGAACAAGCAGTCAATTTTAACGGTTGTTCCAAATGACAGACTTGCTGTCATTGTGATTGCAACCAACATAGAAGTGTCCCCAGTTGACCGCCGTATTTTCGTTGATGTACTGCCACTGGCCGCTATCCGTCGTCGATGAGAATTCCGTCCCAACTGCTACGGTCGAGTTGTTGCCATGGCCCGGATTGTTGACTGACGTAAACGGAGGCACCATTACTTCCGGCATCTGCTTGAGGTATTTCTGGCCCGCTGACAGCACCGACATGTCATCCAATGGATTAATGCCGTCGCTATCTCCATAATAAATGGAGAGCGCGCTGCGCACGGAAGACATATTGCCGCGGGTCTTGCCCTCTTGAGCTTTCTTCACTAGGTCGGCGAACTTGGGGATCGCGATTGCCGCGAGAATACCGATGATTGCCACCACGATCATAAGTTCGATCAAGGTGAAACCCCGCTCGCCAGACCGATGCGAATGCTTCATCATTTTTATCACCCCCCTCATCAAAGAACAATCGCCGCTGGGGCTTGGGGAGCCCTTAACCGGCGCTTCTAGGTTAGCGATTATCAAAGTCAAATGCAAGGTGATCGCGCTCACATTGGCGGGGAGCTATCTAAAAAATTATCCCAGAAACACTAGAAGTGGTTCCAAAATTCCCCACAGGAATTCGATCCATCGATTCCCCATCTGACCTCCTTGAAGGAGCCGATCAAAATCCCTGTTTCATCTCTTAAGCCATGCCCTGAAAATCCCATGAGCGAAATTTAAATTTTACCGTCGGATTCTTTTTGTTCCCAAAAAATTGTCTGAACTCCCCGGAAAATTCTTCCGGCTCCCCTGGCGCCCGCTTAAAAGGGGTGTTAATTTCAAAATTAATGAGCCGGTAGATTTCACCGAAAAGGCAAACCCGCGGCAACGCGGGGACGCAAAGTCATGGACCCCTGCACCCTGGGCCTCTTGGGGGCCGCCAGACTGCCGAAGGATCAGCAATGGATGCTGCGGCAGTCTGGTTTTTTTGTTTTTGAGGGAGGGAAATTTTGGGTTTAAGGAGACGTTTGGGGCCGGCATTGTGGCTGGCGGTTTTGGCCGTCCCCGGCTCATTAACAGTTTTCCCTGCCCTTGCTTCGGACATCGCCTCCTGGGTTATTCCCTCCGGAGGCGCGCTGGGTCAAGGAGCCTTTCAGGCAATCACGGTTGGTCAAGCCGTGGCCGCGCCTTCCGCAGGTTCAATCGCGGGTCTGGGCTTTGCCCCCACCATCCGCCCCATTGATCTTATGCCTCCAAGGACCTCTTTGCTTCTGGGCTTGCCCAAGTTTCAAGACTCCCAAGGGCTCCTGTTCATCGCTTCAAGCGCTGTTGCGGCCTTGGCCTCTGTTGATGATCTCCTTGAGATCGCAGACCAAGAGGGGACCGGGGTTCTCGAGCAAAGACTCTTTATTGACTCCTTGTTAAAAGCCGTATTCTCCAATACTTCTGATCTGCCCACTCCTGGTGATAAACGCGGGCAGGTGTTGACCTCGAGCTTCACCCTGGCCTTGGAATCCGAGGGCCTCCATCTCCTGGGTTTCTTCGCCCAAGACGCCTTGGGCAACGCGGAGAGCCTGATCACCCAAACGATTGCCCTTGATAAGACTCCTCCGGTGACCAGAGTCTCCCTGGGGCCATTGCAGCAAAACGTTTTCGGCATCGCCCTTGTTTCCACATCCAGCCTGATCACGCTCGAATCCCTGGACCCTGTTTCAGGAGGCGTGGCCTGCGGCGTCAAGGCGATTGAATTTAAGATCGAGACCTTAAGCGGGGTCAATGCCGCGACTTCGGGATTTCTTGCCTATGTCTCTGCCTTCTCTTTGCCCCAGGGAACCCATCGCATTAGTTTCCAAAGCATGGATCAGGTGGGCAATAAAGAACCAGAGAAAAGCATCGTTGTTGCGGTGAGCATGCTTGAGGCCGCTGCTCTGACCGGAGTCGCCGGCGTTGAAGCCTCGGGAACAGCCGACATCAGGGGCGGTATTTTTTCCAATGGGGAGGTTTCCCTTAAAGGAACGGTCAATGTCACGGGTTCCGTGGCCGCTTCCACGATTAGCGTTACGGGCAATGGCTCCATTGCCGGTGAGCGTCGCATCAATGCCCTGACCTTGGAGGAGGAGCCTATGTCCCTGGCCCTGATGCTTGAAACCGCATCGCTCCATAACGATAACAATCTTATTCCTTCAAAATTTTTAGACCCTGATAGCGCCCTGCGCGTTGATTCCCAAAAAACCTTGGTCTTGGGCACGGGGACCTATCTTGTCTACGGCTTGACGATCTTAAGCCAGGGTTCCCTTGAAACTCAAGGTCCTGTCAATCTCTTCATTCAGGGGCCCCTGAGCATCGCCGGAGGCGGTCTCCTTAAGAGCCGGGGAAACCCGCAAGAGCTTTTTATCGCAGTGGCAGGGACCCATAGGGTCTTCTTGGGAGGCGGCGCTTCGGCTTCCTTAACGCTCTACGCCCCCCGATCCGGCATCAGCCTGCAAGGCAACGCCTCAGTCACAGGACATCTATGGGCCCGCCATGTGACAGCCCAGGGGACCTCTATGGTCATTCAAGCCCCGGAGGCGCCATCCCCTGCATTAACTCAAACAACTCAAAGAACATCCCCGACCCCATCATCAGGCAAGGGCAACGGCTTCAAGACCGCCTCGCAGGAAGCCTCCCTGCCGGATAAGGCCTTTGCCCTGCGGGAAGTCTTTGTGTTTCCCAATCCCTCCAGGCAGGGCCAAAAGCCTGTTTTCCATGTGGAAGCAGGCCTGGCCCAGGGCCTGGTGATCACTATCTATGACTTGAGCGGCGAGATGCTCTACCGCAGGGTGTTGAATGCAACCCCTCAAATCATCGCCAGGGGCGCAGCGCCCCAATACGCCTATGAATACACCCTTGAGGAACCTTTGCCCACGGGAGTGTACCTCTATCTCATCGAAGCCCAGTGGGACAATTTGGCCCTCAAGCGAGCCGGGAGGTTCAGTGTTGTTAGATAAGCCCCATGCCTCAAGTCTCCCGTGCCTTGCCTTTGTCTTATTTTTCCTTCCCTCGCCCATCTTGTGCCAATCCTCCTCCGGCTTCTCCTTTTTGAAAATCAGCGTGGACGCGAAATCCGAGGGTCTCTCCGGAGCCTATACCGCCATGAGCAATAATGTAACGAGTCTCTACTGGAACCCGGCGGGATTGGCTTGGGTCAATAAAAAAGAAGTCTTGGCCACTCATTCAGAGTGGCTCTTGGGGTCCCGGTTCGATTTCCTGGGGGTAGGCATCCCATTGTCAAAATTTAAGGGCTCCCTGGGCCTTGGGGTTTCCATGCTTTCTCAAAAAGAGCAAGAGGGAAGGGATGAACAAGGCAACAAAACAGGGAGCTTTCCGGCCAATGATGGGGCATTGACTTTGGCTTTGGGCCGCAAGATCAGCTTATCCTCCCAATGGGGCATGGGCTTGAAGCTCATCCGCAGTCAAATCGCCTCGGACATCGGCCAGGGTCTTGCCCTTGACCTTGGGGTCCGGCATGGTCATCGTTTCAACCGGATACCTCTTACCTTGGGAGTCTCCATCTTGAACCTTGGGCCGGGCGTCACCTTCATTGATGAGCCCACAAAATTGCCTTTGACATTGGCCGCTGGCCTGGCCATTGAGTCCTGGGGAGCGTTTGCCCTGTCGGCTGATTGGCGTTACCGTGTTGATGATCAAAAAGTTCTCTGGGCAGCGGGGACGCAATACTCCCTTTCGCCTGGTTTTTCCTTAAGAACGGGATATGGCATCACGGATAAGACGGGAGAAGACATTGTATCCGGTCTTGGGCTAGGCTTTGGGATTAGTCTTCGGGGATACCAGTTGGACTACGCCTTCACCCCGATGGGAGACTTGGGCAATGCGCATAAGTTCAGCTTGGGAGCGAGGTTTTGATGAGCAACGAATCAGGGATTGATCAGATGGGTTTATCCTGCGCCAAATTCAAAAATTGCCGTGGTGAGAGAACAGGAATATTCTCAAATGAAATAACCTTTTGCACCTGGCGGTCACTGCTCACAATGACATCCGCGCGGGCATCAACGGCGCATTCGAAAAATTTGTCATCTGAAGGGTCGCTGATGACAACCCGTAAAATTCTTCGCGGTTGCGACAAAATAGTTTTCCCTGAATCTTCGATCAACAAGGAAAGATTTTTTAAATGCGCCTTGCTGATGCCAGATTGCCGTAAAACCCGCTCGTATTCTTTGGTGATCACCGGCGAGACCGCCACCCGAATCACGCCCGAAATCCAAAAATTCAAAATCGCTTTAGGCGGACCGCCGAAAAATACAGCAGAAAAAAGCGTGCTTGTATCGATGACTAAAATCAAAATTTTAGGGACTTCGTTCTTTGGCCCGGGCTACAAGACGCTCCAGGTCCGGCTCTCTCCATCCATGCCTCTTGGCAAGCCGTTGACCTTCTTGACAGAGGCGTTCGATACGTTCCTTAAGTTTCTTGTCCCTCGCGCGAAACATCTCTACTTCCAGATGATGAAAAATTTTTTCCTTCTCCGGCCTCGCGAGCCGGTCAATCTCTTTCAAAAGGTTTCCAGTTTTCGGCGACATAAAAGTTATGGCTTCTACAACCATAGTTTAGCAGGAATTCTTCATGTCGCGCCATGCCTGCGCATCAAGCACACGCAGGCAGCGCAAATATTTACACGGGAGGAATCATGAACATGCGTCAAAAAACAATTAAGCTCTTTTGCGTTTTCCTGCTTTCTTTAATTCTCAACCCGCAACTCTTTGTTTGGGCCCAAATCCCCATGTCTTTAGTCATCCAAGGCCGCATGATCAAGC
>JACQPE010000088.1 GCA_016207685.1 Elusimicrobiota bacterium
GAAATTCGCCGGGCGCAGATGGCGGCTGGTTCAGGGCAATTTTCAGACGCGAACTATGGCGACGGTTCCCTGGGTTTTGTGAAGGGCAAAAAGCCTGGCGTCGGCGATGGCAAGGATGGCTCGGGTTCGGGAGATGCTTCAGGGGCCAATGGCGCGGGAGGCAAAGACGGCAAGAGTGGCGTTGGTTCAGGTTCCGCTAAAGGAGCCATGAAAGGCAAGTTAGGCGAAATGGCCAAGAGCAAATTCGGCTCAAGCGGAGCTTCGGGCTACAATTTTGGCAATACATCAGGTGGCGCTTCGGGAAGTTCCAAAAGCGGGGCTTCCTCTGCCGGCGCGTCTTCGGGAAGTTCGGGATCGCAAAAAGGAAAATCAGCGACTTCAGCCAAAACAGGTTCTATCTCAGCGCGATCGAGTTCTTCAAAAAGCCGCCGCGGCGCAATCGGTGATTTGGCCAAACGATCAGGCATTGCCTACGGATCAGGCGCGAGCGGCGCTTCTTACGCGGCCGCGGGCCTAGATCAAGCCATGGCCGGCAAAGGCTCCGGCGTTGACGTCGGCGGCGCCAACACCGCCGACAGCGGGATCTACGAAAGTGATTTGGCCTCATCGGAAGACACCGCATCCGCGGATACGCCAACAACGACGACGGAAGACGGCGGTAGTTCCGTGTCGTGCCCAGGAGACTGGTGCTGGAAGACAGAGGCCACGGAAGATGCCCCCACGGCGGGAGACATGGAAACGTGGGACAGCATGTATAAAAGCGCTTCTCAAGGTTTTATGGGTGAAGATACCGGCTATAAGGCAGCTGCCATTGGAGCCGGCGCTCTTGCTGCTGTTTTAATTGTTTGTATGGCTCTTAGCGTTATTCCTGTCGCAGGGTGGATTGTAGCTGCTGTCATTTTGGTGGTTACTGCCATTGTTATGGTTGTGGCGGACTTGGTCCACCATACCTACTACACTAAAGTGATCATAGATGAGAATGAGGACTATACGCTTTCTATGCCATGGAACGCAGAGTTTACAACAACAAAATCAATGGCAGAAGTTGTGAAACTTCAGGAGGAGCCAGGCGAAACGGCTATTCCTTGGGGAGAAGAAGGATATATTCTGTATTACCAGTACGAAGTGGGAGAAAACAAGAAAAAATTGGCTATTGACGGGGAGGAGGGTTGTGCTGTTTTTTTTGATTACGCTGGGTATATGAGCAAAAAGAGCGCGGCGGAAGTGTTATTGCCGTTGCCTTCTGGCAGTGATATGTATAAGTGTTTTTCGGCCATGAGACAGCAGATTTTTTGTTGCAAAGATTATTTATCGCTTTATCCAGAAATTCCGGATTATTGGTATGACGGAACCGACAAAGGAATATGCCGAATCGCTCCACCTGCAAATGATGATGAGCATGAGGCATTAAAAAGCGCGCTAAGCAGCGCCGAAACTACATCGCAGGGTTGTATTGATTATTACAAGCTAAATGATTTGAGCGAGTGTGATTAAAGTAAATGTGTAAATGGGGTCACATCTCTACATTTTACATTTTGGTTTTTTTTTGATAAATTTATTTCATGGCGAGACCTTTGCGCGTTGAGTATCCCGGAGCGTTTTACCATGTCTTCACCCGGGGGAATGACCGGCGCTGGATTTTTCGAGACAACGCCGATAGAAAGCGCTTTTTTGGCCTGATTGCCGAATCGGCCGAGCGCTGGGCCGTGCGCGTGCATGCTTACGCGCTGATGGACAATCACTATCATTTATTGATTGAAGCCAAAGGTGGTTTTTTATCGGCGCCTATCCGCCAGATTAACGGCGTTTATACGCAGCACTACAACCGGCGTTATAAGACCAGCGGCCACCTTTTTCATGGACGGTTTAAAGCGTTGATTGTTGATAAGGACGGCTATTTGCTTACCTTGTCGCGCTATATTCATCAAAATCCCGTTAGGGCGAAAATGGTTTCCGCTCCGGAGAAATATCGCTGGAGCAGTTGCCGGGCGTTCCTCGGGCTGGAGGAGCCGCCGCAATGGCTGGAGCTTGGGGATACGCTGGGGCAGTTTGGGGAGTCGCGCCAAGCGCAGATTGACGAATATGCGAAATTTTTGGCAGCCGGCAGCGAGACGGAGCCGATGGGCAGGGCCGTGGCGCAGTTGGCCTTGGGGTCTGATGCTTTTGTTCAAGACGTAAAAAAGAAGGTCGCGGCATTAAAGCGTAGAAGCCGGGAGCATTCCCATCGGGAAAAATGGATCGAGAGAACGCCGAAGGAAGCGGTTATTAAAAACGCGTGCCAACTTTTTGGCATCTCCCAAAAAGAACTTTTTGGAGAGCGGTGGTCGCATAGTTTGGCCAAGCCGGTTGCCATGAAGTATTTGAGGGATTCTTCAAGGCTGACTTTGGAGGAGATTGCCAAATTGTTCGGGATCGGTTATTCGGGTGTTTCATTAAGAATTAAGAGGCTGGCGGAGCAGGCGCGTCAAAGCGAGGATTTAAGAGATAAAGTTGCCGAAATGGAAGATCTTTTAGCTGAAATGTAAAATGTAGAGATGTGACCCCGTTGAAGGGGTTGAATTTTGGGGGTTTGGGCGTTACACTTTGAGCGGTGACGCTCATGAAGGGGAAAGATTGGCGAAAAGGGCTGTTGCTGGCGTTGCTTTTTATCGGGGGCGGCGCGGCGAGCGGGGCAGTCGCTTTTTTGGCCATTAGCGGGGAAGAAGGGAAAAAGATTTTAAAGGGAGATTTTGGCGTTTTTGGCGGCAACAGGCCGCTCCCTCAATCAAACGCCAATTCCGAATTTTACGCTTCTGTTGACTCAAAAGAATTGACGTCATCCCAAGGCGCGGCGGGCCAGGATGAAGACGCTGTTCCTAAGAGATTGTTGATCCTCATTGATTTTAAGGGCATTCCTGCCGCGAGCGTGGCGGAGTCGAGCTTGTCTCTGGCGGAAAATGGCGCGGTCAAGATTCGGGATCAGTCCACTGTCAGCGTGGATGAGGGAATTAAATCAGGGAAGATTCGCATCGCCGCCAAATCATCTTCGAGGGCCAAGAGGCCTGATCCGCCGACCATTTCCGAAGGCGGTTTGGCGCGGGCGGTGCCGGAGGAGCAAAGCGGGTTGAAGCGGCGGTCTCGAGCGGCGGCGGAGGGGAAGAAGTGATTTTGACGGGACCGGCAATAGTTTTGCGTATTCGCCATGAGGAGCCATGAATAAGAAAAAAATGATTTTTTTATTTTTTGCGGTTTGCGCGGGGGCGGGGTTTTCGTTTGGCCTCATCGTGCGGTTTTCGGGACAGGGTTCGGTGATGGCGTTCTTGGGGTTGACGAGCAGCGATGTGACGGGAGAGTTTCGCGATACGCTTTATCGCACGGCCGGCATGCGCATTGACGGCTACGGCGCGACTGGGTCCGTGGTGAAGGATAAGGAGCCGACCAAAATGAGCTATGATGAGTCCCTTATTCTTTTTGGCAAGCCTTCCTCTTGGAGCGCCGGGGAGACTTCGCAGAAAGCCAACGAGGTTGAGAATCCAGCCGAGCTCATCAAAGCCAAGAAAATTCCCATTGTAACGACGAAATTGGTATCCACCCTTGAAGACATCGGCGTGGGAACCAGGCTCGAGCCTATGCCCTCTTTATCGGAAATGGAAGGGGGAAGCAAGAAGATCGAGTATGGTTCTCTGACCATGATGAGCGCCGGCAAGGACCTTGAGCGCCGTCGGCCCATCACCAAACAGGAAGCCAAACGTCAGGCCATGAATGAGCGGCGGATTGCGGCTTCGCAGAATCAGAACGCCGGCGCGGTGCAGGCGGCAGCCAGGCAGCTTCGTTTGAGCGCGATGAATCAATTGCGCGCCGCGGCGCGCCTTGGCCAACTGGCTATGGCAAGTTCCGATTCTGACGCCGCTTCCGTTTTGAGCGGGTCTTTTGCCAGCGGCGAGAACATTTCGCCTTCTCTCCAAAACATGGCGGCAAAAGGCGAGTTGGGCGGCGTTGAAGAGGACGCCGCAGTTTCCATAACGGCTCAAGTGCTCAATTCCTTGGGGATAACGACATCGGGGGGCGCCAGCGGATCCTCGGGAAGCGTCGGCTCCTCCGACAGCGGGTCATCGAGCGGCTCCTCGGAGGATTCTTCTTCGGTCTTGGATGCCGGAGGCTGGGTCATTTCCGGCGGCGCATTAAGCGCGTTGCTGGGTTCAACCTTGATCGGCAGCTCGGAATCGGGATGCGTCATTTGCGGCACGGTGGATATTAACGTGAGCGATTTGTTGGTTGGTCCTGCGGCGCCAATCGGACCGACGGCGCAACTCGATCAATCTTCTTTGTCTACGGCTTTATCGCTTTCTGATTTTAAAGGTTTGACATCGCCGGTATCTTTAAGCGGCGCAATGGGGAGCGATTCTTCCGGATCGTCGGGTTCCGGTTTGAGCACGGCGTTAAAAACAACTCCTTCAACGCTAGGGACAAGCGCGGGAAGCGCCGTTACCGGGTCCTCCGGCGGATCATTGAAAAGTTCGGGTTCCTCAGGCTCCGGCGGCTCCTCCTCGAAAACCACGTCGATACCTGCAGCCTCGTCCACTCCCAAGACAACAACGACGGCTCCTTTAAAAAAATAGGGAAATGATGGGATATCAAATGACCCGCTCGCCCCTCCTCCCCGCAAAAGAGGCTCGATAGATTCTTCGGCTACGCTTCAGAATGACAACTTTGTTTGAGCGCGCTCTTACATTAGGAAGAAAAAATAGGACTAAGGGCCCTAGAATAAAGTGGGACTTTTGGCTCTTGATGATTTTAGGTTTTGGCTTTAGACTAGAAGCATCGGGAGAGTTCCCTATGGAGGAGAGGATAAATGGCTGACGATAAACAAGGCGGAGCGCCTTCTTTTACTCGTTTAATTCGCGGAGGCTCGCAGCAGTCTCCGGCGTCATCCACGCCGACAAAATCTTCCATCTTGCAAAGCGGCCCTCTTAAAAAAGAAGAAGAAAAACGCCGCAAGCCGATTTTGCTTTCTTTTCCCAAGGCCGGAGATGCGGCCGATAACGCGCTATTTTCCATCGGCTACAAAGAATGGGGATTTTTACTCGGGGCCGTGGCGCTTCTTTTTGGGGGCATGGGGCTGGTGCGAGTTTTTTCACCCAAAGACGCTCCTGTGACTCCGGCTTTTGACGTGCCGCCTTCTGATTTTGATGAAGCAAGCCGGCCGCCTGATGGGAGCGAGCCGAGCGAGGAAGTCGTCTCCTCGGCCATGAAAGCCAGGGATACGACGCGCCTTGTCCAGGCGCCTTCCGATATGATGCCCAAGGCCGCGGCGGAGAAAAAAGATAAAAGCCCCAGGGATCAGCTTAAAGAAAGTTTTTGGTCCGGCATGAAAGAGGCTGAAAAAGGCGCGGCCAAGCCTCCCCGAATGCCCGGCATGTTTGGCGCGCTCAATTCCCTGATGGGCGGTGGCGGTTCCGGGGGTCAGCCTCCATCGCGCATCATGTCGCCGGATGAGATCGCATCGCGCATCAGCAACATTCCGCGCGGACCCGGCCGCGGCAACTCCGGCATGCGCCTGGGATACACGGGCGGGCAGCAGATTCCTTCCTTCGGCGGCCAAAAGCGCGTGCGGGAGGAGTCGAGCAAGGACGCATATCGCGCCGCCAAACAAAAGGGCGCGGATTCGATGGGGAAATTTTCAGGCCAGCCGGAGAAGCAGGCAGCCGAAGCCGCGGCCAAATTCGGCGAAGGCGCCGGCGGCAGCAGCGCCAATCAAGGTCCCGAAGGGGGCGCCTCCATGGGCGGCGGCACGCCGCAGCAGGATAACGCACAGCCGGCCAATGTGAATTACAAAATCGGCCGCGACCCCATTGCCGACATGGTCGCTCAAGAGTGGATCAAGGAGAACATGCGCCGCACAGCGGCTATTTGGGATAGCACCTATGGCTCGGCGTGGAAAGTCGCGGGCGAAGCCATCGGAACCGTGGGAAAGTCTGTTTTTGATTTTATGTGGGGAGCGTGTGATGATCCTGTTCCCATGCAGATGGTTGGCGAGCTGCCGGCTGGAACATTTTTAGCAAAGGCCAGCGCCGGCGGTTGCGCGGCTAACTTAGAAAAGGTGACGATTATAGGCGTGGAGCCTATTGACGGACATCCTGATGATTGCAATGTCCGAATTCGGGGTTTTTATAAGTCTAAAACCACGGGCGGAGAAAAGGATACGGAACAAAGCCAGATACAGGAAACATCGTGCCGTCTCAATAATATTTCTTGCGATAAGATAAAACCGGAGCAAAAAATGATGGGCGGAGGAGGCAGAGGTATTTATAGCACGTTTGCGTGCAGGAAAGAATCCAAACCCGAAGAGGCCCCCGTGGCCTCGGCAGCCACAACGTCAGAGGCAGCGCAAGAGCAGCCTACGGAACTTGATGATACAACCGGGAGCGAACAGGGAGGGGAGCCTTGATCAAATTTTGGATGGAAACGGGGAAAGTCGTTGTTGTGTTGCCTTTATTGGCAGGCGCTGCGTTTGGCGATGGGATTGATGCGATTGTCTCGAGATCGGATGAAGTTGGGTATCGGATTGAGGCGGTGAGGCTTCGAAGCGCTTCGGAGACGGATTTAAAAGTTATTTCGGAGGCTTTGGATGAACTGGGCCGCAATGCCGGCTGCCTTCAGAACAGCGGAAACCAGGCGGCGTGGCTTCAGGACGGCGATTGCGCCATGGCCGGCAAATCCATTAGAACAATTGAAGAGCGTTTGCGAACAATCGAATCGCTAGGGGGCGCAGCGTCGCGCGGCGCTAATCAGGAAAAAGACGCTCCCGGCAAAACGACAGAGGGCCCAGAGGCAATCATCCCTGATTCCGGCGTAGGCCAGCCCAAAGCGGATGCGGCGGCGGCCAGCAAAACTTTTGACCGCGCGGGCGCCTCCGGCGGCAGCCCAAGCGATCCTGCGGTGAATGTGGCGGCGCTGTCAGAAGGGATTTCGAGCGGCGGCGTCGCGGCCAAAGTCTCATCTTCCGGCAGTTCGTCAAAGGCCGACAGGAAGCTTTACCGTGGCGATGGAACACCCAAAGCAGGCTCAAAAGGCAACGAGGGGACAGGCGCACGGATGGCTGGAGAAAGTTTGGTTAAGACGTCTCAAGTGCAGCCTCCCCGGTCGCCTTCTTCGCCGCCTCGCAGAACGCCAAAAACGATTAATCCGGCGGAAGGCCGGCTATCTTCGGATGAGCTGGCGATCGCGCAGTCCGGGGAAGCGGCAAGATACTCGCCGGTTAAAGCCGGAGTCTACGACGTCCAGGGCGATGGTTTTTTTTCCAAGGTCGGTCTTCGCGTGGGATTTTTAAGAACCGACAATGCAGAGCAGCCGGTTTTAGCCGCGGCCATTTACGCCAGCGAGAAGGATAAAGGGCAGGGCGCTAATTTGCATTGGATCGGCGTTTTGCCGCTGAGCGACGCATTTAATGACCGCATTTTGCGATTTCAAACTAAAGTCAATTCCTCCAAAGGCGAAGCTTTGCAGTTTGATAGCCGCGTCGTCACCCAGCGGATGCAGGATAATTCCAACCCAAGCCGGCAGGTCATGGTGAAGGTTGAGGATAGGAGGTTTAGTACGTTGCAGGCCGGCGTTGATGTCATGGGCGTTGATTTGGCGCAAGCGCAAAATAAAGATCAACTTTTAGTCATGATTGGCAATGGTCTGAAGGCATTCCAGCCGTACTCTAAATTGGCTCCGACCAGAGATCTTCAATCCAAGTCCGGGCAGGCATGGGAAGCATTGGAAAAATTAGGTGGAAAAGCCGATCATGAGGGAGCTGATTTTACCGGAATCATTTCTTCCAAAAAATACCAGGATGCCCTAAAGAAGATTTGGGAGGTTCATAAGGCAATAAAGGCCTATTACGAGGTTGAGGGTGTCGCTCAATTGGGCAAATTTCTTGAGGGCACTCAAATGACGTTTGCCTTTTCGGTGGCGGATATTTGGAAAGCGGCGACCGATAGCTTGTCCGACAACGATGTTTACGTCATTGGCGGAAAAAATTATTGGATGCAGGATTTTCCCGTGTTTCGGGGCGATTTGACCGCGCCCAAGCTTTTGGCGGCGAGCGTTCCCAATGACGAGCGCAAAGTCACGCCTTCGCCCATTGAGCTTCGGGGCACGCCCTTTATTAACGCCAAGGATACCAAGCAGTTGAGGATACTTGCCTTTTTTGAAAAACCCAACGAAGGCGGCTTCCCGAAAATCGTGGAGGTCTTGCCCATTACGAGCAACACGGGAGAGATCGTGGGCGCGAAAGACGGCACAATTACCGTGAAGCTTGGCAAAGGCGCCCAAGCGCCGGAGATCACCATTAGAAATGCGGGCATCGGCGTCGGAAGCAATTACCGCTGGGAAATTGAGGATAAATCCGGAGTTGGAGGCGGCGCAGGCGGAACGCCTGATCATGGACCTGCGCCAGGCGCAGGCGCGGGGAAGCTCAATGTTCTTTATTTTGAGATTGTTCCCAATTCGGTGCAAAAGGGTCAAGAGGCGACGCTCAAATGGTCCGTTGAGGGTGCCGGTGTCAATGTGATGATTAACAAAACTAAAAACGAACAAAAAGGTGAGTATTCTTGGAAACCTAACAAAACGCAGACTTTTAAGCTTGAAGCGAGCGATGCGGCGGGAGCTGTTCAAAAGAGAGAAGCACACATTGAAGTTAGGCCATCGAGTCAAAAAAAGAAAGAAGGAGTGGGCTCAAACAAGCGCGATCCAGCGCCGCCGGCAAAGCCCGCGGAATCTGCGGCCCCAGAACCCCCGCCGACGCCAGCGCCGCCGCAAGAGCCTGGCTCTTCAGCGGAGAAATCTGACGCCGCCACCTCAAGCTTGTGGGCAAAAGATCAACGTTCTGTCACTAAGTATAATTCGCCCAAAGGCGCGTGCACTAAAGGAATATTTCAAGCTCCGGGAAATCCCAATGATTTTTTGGGACATCCGTCGGCTCCTCATAAACATCGTTATTGCTGTGTGGCTCTTGACGCTGCGGGCCAATGCGCCCAAATTACAGGCTCCGTGGAGGTTGCTAAGCAATAACGCTTTGGGGTGGGCAAACTTATTTGACCAAATTTATTTTTTTGGCCGTCGTCATCTTATGCGCCTCCGATTTCGTTGCCGCGGGGAGCCTTTGCGAGAAAAATAGAGCGTGGCTTGCCTACCGCGATCCCGATAAAATTGTCGAGAGTAGAAAGCAAAGAATTCGCGAACTGGAAGCCCAGGCCAAACTTGAACTCAACGGCTGTTTCATCTGGTGGCTTGTCGCGGATTTTAAAGAAGTCACTTTTCATCCTTTGTTGATCGCTTTTGAGAAAGGATTTCGCGACGACCCTGCGCGGGCGCGAGAATTGTTGGCTTACGTTAACAAGAAGTTTGACGCGCTTTTTAAGTATACCGACATCAGGCCGTTTAGGGTTTGCGACAGAGAATACCGGCCCTCAACGATTTACGACCAGTTGATGGCTAAAAGGCAGGCGTATCCGGAGTATGCGGAGTCCCTGACGCTCCTAGTTGAGCAGATGGCGCCTTCCTATGCAGGAGACTGGGGAGTGTTTGTGGTGGAGGGCGATCTTAAAGAACCTTATGAGTATAATTCGATTTACTTCAATAGAAATGCGTGGGTAAATTATGAAAAAGGGCAGTTTGCCGGTATGCGCGGCTATTGGAGGTTGGCCAAGGGAATTCCTGATGTTTGGGTGATCGAGGGCATCGGCTCAAGCGGGGAGTTTGAGGAATGGGAGTTTCATTATTCGTTGGGAAGAACCAACACCATGCTTTGCGTGGGCCATCGCGTGGCGGAGGCAGACCAGCCGTGCCCTGTGATTGAATTTCCGACAAAGCCGGTCAATGACATGGTGGCGCCTGGAACGCCGGGATATACGGCGCAAAACTGCCCGAAGGCAACCGAATCCAAAAGTTTCAGGGATGTTTTCGATTTTTTTGGACCTTACATTTCGGACGTGATTCCAGGGCCCGTGGAATATCAGGATGACAGGGATGTACGATCGGCGACTCGCTGCAGCGCAGAGTCGGTCGAGAGGCCTTTTTTGTATGTCAACGAAAACCCTTTTGAATGGGAAATGGCCTTTAAGCAGGCTCAAGAAAGCAAGATGAAATCCGGCGTCGAACCCGAGGCGGCCAGCGAGGCCTCCAACGAGGCCGGCCTGGATTTTTCAAGCGTCGAGGGGGGTTGCGGCGGCGCGCTATTCGATGCGATGGATATGCCGGGACCATTGCCGTTTCAGGTTGGCTTGGCCATGGTCAAGCCGGCTATTGCCTGCGGTGGCGCCAAGGGAGAGGGTTTTTGGTTTGGGCCATCGGACCGGGGGGCTGATCCCCACGAGGGGGGCGAGCATCAGCATTTTCTTTGCTGCAATTCGGAAAGCGGGAATGTTTGCCAGGAGCAGTTTTATTTGAATGTCAGCCGCTGCGTGTTAACGGGAGAGTAAGTTCGCGACCGGGAGTTTTTTATCTCTTAGCTGCCTTCGTGAAATATTCAGGAAAAATCGCCTTAGTTCTGCTATATCTAAGTTAACTGGGCGCTTTATGAAAAATATGGAACGCCTCTTGAAAAGAGGGGATATTCCCTTTTGCGCGGGAATTTTTTTATCTATTGCGGCTGTTTTTTTGGAGCCGTTGTGCGCGCGGGAGAAAGGCAGCGCTTCTTTTAGGGACACCAGAAACGCCGTCAGCGCCGGCGGCACGCGCCAATCAGCCGCTTCTTTCAGAGAGGATGCGGCATGGGGACAAATTTCAGCCACGACATATACCTCCACGAGCTTCCGGCATCGCGGCGGTCTTTTGGCCGGTTATTCTTATCCTGACACGATCAGGAACCTGGCCATAACCACGGGCCCCTGGGCCGGCAGCATCCGGCTGACGTTTACTTCGCCGGGCGCAGACGGCAGCGTGGGCAATGCCTCAAGTTATGTGCTTAAAACCGCAGCCGCCGCGATTGTGGACCAGACCGGTTTTAACGACGGAACCACGTATTCCCAATCCTGGACGCCATTGGCGCAGGGCGGTTCGGAGGCGTTTACGGCCACGGGATTCACCCGCGACGCTGATCTCTACGCGCGTATCGAAGCGCGGGATGGTGACGGGAACCAGGCCTATTATTCGAATTTGGCGAGCACGAAGACCCCGGCCACTTTGGTTTCGATCACCGTATCGCCGGGCACTTATAATTTCGGCAGCCAACCCCTGGGAACCAACGTGGTGGCGACAACTTCATTTACCGTCAGCAATGACGGCAACGTTCGGGAAACCTACAGCCTGCGGGCCACGACGAACACGGCGGATACGTTGTGGTTTCTGGGGACAAGCACTTCTAATGTGGATGAGGTGGTATTGCGCGCCGTGTTTCATGCCACGGAGCCGATGACCTCTTCGTTTCAGACTGATGATAATTTGGAATACGGTAATTTGGCGTCCAACTCGACGAGATTTTCCGCGGACGGCTCGACAACGGGTGTTAATGTGGATATATTTGAGATCCGCAATTTGTGGTCTAATTTACGCCTGCCGGGGATTTCCCGAACCACGGATACGCAGGCTTTTCAAATAACGATCACGGCGCAGGAGGAACCGTAAATGAGTTCCCAGCGCCAAGTTTCCAGCGTCAAGTTCGGAAAGAAAATTTTAGCTCTCATTCTTTGCCTAACCCTCAACCCTCAACCCTCAAATCTCAAGTTATACGCCAATGTTCCGCAGGCTTTTCATTATCAGGGCCGGCTGACGGATTCGATGGGTGATCCGTTAACGGGCCTTTATGATTTTACATTTGCCGTTTTCACCGCTGGATCCGGAGGAACTGCTATTTGGAGCGAGGCCCGCACCATTCGGGTGGATGATGGTTATTTTTCCGTTGATTTGGGCACAGTCACAAGCCTCCCTGTCGGTCTGTTTCAAAGCGCTACTTATTATTTCGACGTCACTGTGGCCACGGCGGGCCAGGCAAGCCAGGCTCTGTTGCCGCGCGATCGTATTTTGTCCGTGCCCTATGCATTTCATTCCTATGAAATGGAGAGGGGAACAGCGCCATTGAATTTTATTATTTTGACCAATGGGGGAACCGAACGCGTGCGTGTGGATTCTTCAGGCAACGTGGGCATTGGGACGGCCAGCCCCGCTCAACGTCTTCATGTGGCTGCGGGTGTTGCGGCTGCCGGCGCCGGAGGCGACGCGGGAGTCCCCTCTTATGCCTTTATCGGTGATTTAAATACGGGGTTTTACAGTCCTGCTTTGGACAATTTGAGTTTTGCCACCGGAGGGTCCCAACGTATGGTTATTGACGCCTCCGGACGGGTGGGCATTGGCGCGCAACCCGGCGGCGATAGCATCAGGCTGCTTGTCAATGGCGCCGTTGCCTTGCCTTCGGGAGGCACGGCCACGGCGCCTGTCTATGCTTTTGCCAGTGACAATGACGGCGGAATGTTCAGCCCCGGAGCGGATCAAATCGCTTTTACATGCAATATCGGGGAACGAGTTCGCATTGACGCCTCAGGCAACGTGGGTCTGGGCACCACTGTTCCTAGGGCCCGCCTGGACGTGGCCGCCGGAGTTATGGCCGCGGGAGGCGGAGGAGATGCAGGGGTGCCGGCGTATTCTTTTATCGGAGATTTAAATACAGGATTTTATAATCCGGCGAGCGATGATTTGGCCTTTGCCACCGGTGGGTCGCAGCGTTTGCGCATTGACGCCTCAGGCAGGATGGGCATTGGCGGCAATCCTGCCGGTGATTCCACCCGCGTGGCCGTCACCGGCGGCAGTGTCACCGTTGCCGCGGGCAATAGTTTCGGGGCCCCGAATTATGCATTCAACACCGATACCGACACGGGTTTTTTTAGCCCGGCGGCGGATTCTTGGGCCTTGGCCACAGGAGCTTCGGAGCATATACGCATTAATGCCACGGGGGTCGGCGTTCAGACGACAAATCCGGCGACCGCTTTATCTGTCTATGGCGGAATTTACGTCGCCGGCAACGGCACGCCTGTTGGTCCGGAGTATTCATTCATCGGTGACACGAACACCGGGTTTTACAATCCAGCGGCGGACACTTTGGCCTTTGCCACGGGGGGCTCTACTCGAGTCGTGGTTGGCTCTGGCGGCAATATCGGCATCGGCGGCGCTCCAGGAACCGATTCTATTCGCGTGGCCGTCACAGGCGGCAGTGTCACCGTCGCTTCAGGCGGTGATGCGGCCGGCCCTCAATATTCCTTTATCCAAGATACCGATTCGGGATTATTCAGCCCTTCTGCAAACGTTATTGGAATGGCTGCCAATAAAGCCGAGCGCGTGCGTATCGACACCACAGGCGTCGGGATTTTAACGACGACGCCGGGAACAATTTTATCGGTCAAGGCTGAAATTTATGTCTCCAGCAATGGCAACGCCGCGGGTCCGGAGTATTCTTTTATCGGAGACACGGATACCGGCTTCTATAATCCCGCCGGGGATCAATTGGCCTTTGCCACCGGAGGAACGCAACGCCTGAACATTGAAGCCAATGGCCGCGTTGGACTTGGAGGGGCCCCTAGCGGAGACAGCATCCGCCTCGCTGTCTCCGGCGGCACTATCACGGTCCCTTCAGGCAGCAACGCCGCCGGACCCACCTATTCTTTTGGCGGCGACACCAACACCGGCATCTACTCGAGCGCGGCCGATACTCTTGATTTCGCCACGGGCGGCTCCCAGCGGATAACGATCAACTCGAGCGGCAGAATCGGCGTCAACGGCATCGCCGAATCGGGCAACGGCGTTTTTTTAAGGGTCAACTCCGGCACCGTCACCGTTGCCGGAGGCTCGAGTTTGCCTTCGGGCCCGGAGTATTCCTTTATCAATGACACCAACACCGGCATGTATTCCCGAATCGCCGATGAGATTGATTTCGCCACCAACGGCACGGAGCGCCTGCGCATGGACACCAACGGCAAACTCGGCGTCAATGGAGCCGCGGATTCAGGAACCAATGTCCTATTCAGCGTTAATTCCGGAACCATCACGGTGCCGGGCGCTGTCGCCGCGGGAGCAGGAGGGCCCAACTATTCTTTTAATGGAGACAACGACACCGGCATGTATTCGCGCGCCGCCAATGAGCTTGATTTTGCCACAGCCGGAGTGGAGCGCCTGCGACTTGGATCAGCGGGAAACATCGGCGTTAATGGCGCCGGTGGCTCGGGAAATGTTTTGTTTCAAGTCAATGGCGGCACTATTGCGGCGCCTAGCCTGGGAACCACAGCCGCTCCCGAGTATACGTTTGCCTCTGATACGGACGTGGGAATGATTCAGAGAGGGGCTGATTCTATTGGTTTAGTTACGGCTGGAATCGCTCGCCTGATTATTTTTTCCGATGGAACGGTGGCTATCGGCACGGCAACGCCGGGTTCGGGAAAATTGTTTGACGTGCATGGAAGCACGCTTCAGATCAATTTCCCTACGACGGCTGATACGACGATTGGCGTTTGCAAGAGCAATACTGATGGCACGGCGGAGGACAATAATCTCGTCGAATGCTCCGCCACCCCCGCCGACATCGCTGAATGGTATGAAACCGCCCCCGGCGTCGAGCCCGGAGACGTGGTCTCCCTGTCCCCTGATTTGATGGAGTATGAAGCCTCGGGCGCCACCTATGACGGTTTTATTTATTCCCTGGGCTCTCAAAACATCTCCGTCTTAAAGAAATCCTCCCAGCCCTATGACCCCCATCTCTTCGGCATCGTCTCCACGGCCCCTTATGAGATTTTTGGAGAAGACATCAAAGGGGCCAAGAAGGCCAAAAACCCCAAGCCCGTCGCCCTCACAGGCAGAGTCCCCGTTAAAGTCACCATGGAAAACGGCCCCATCCAGCCGGGAGACCCTTTGACTAGCTCATCAAAACCAGGCTATGCCATGAAGGCCGTTAAAACGGGAAAAGTCATCGCCGTTGCGTTGGAACTCTTTGGGGACGTCCAAAGTCCGGAGTCCAAAGTCCATAGTCTCAAGGGCGAAGGGAAGATTTTGGCTTTGATTAATTTGCACGATTGGGTTAACCCTGCGGATTATCAAGCCATGTTTGATGAGATCGAGCAGCTTAAGGTCCGAATCAGCGCGTTAAAAGCCGAGCGCAGCCGCCGGTAGAATGGAAGTTTTTTTTTCATAATGAGTTGGTGGCAAGCAAAAGTTTGAGATTGCAACCGCGTCAAGCGGAACAAGCCGAGCCATGAGCGGCTTGATGGCGGCGTTGTTGGCGCGCATGGACGCGGAACGCGCTCATGAGTGGGCGCTAAATGGATTAAACGCATTGCAGTCGTATCCGCGGACGCTGCGAATTTTATCGGGAGCTGGCGCCCTGGGACAATGGACGCATTTGAAAGTTCGTATCGGCGATTTAGAATTTGCCAATCCCGTAGGTTTGGCCGCGGGGTGGGATAAAAATGCCGTGGCGCCCGGGGCTCTGGCTTCGTTGGGATTTGGGTTTTTGGAGATGGGAACGGTCACGCTGTGGCCTGAAGCGGGCAATGCCAGGCCGCGTATTTTTCGCGGCCGCCGGGGACAGTGGATGATCAATCGCGTTGGTTTTGCCAATGACGGCGCCTGGGTTGTTCGGGAGAGATTGCAGAGGCTTCAGAATTCAGGCTCTTGCGTGGTTGGGGTTAGTTTGGGAAAAATGCGCACTTCGGGATCCGATCAGTTATTGAGCGAGGTCATGAAGCTTTTGGAAATGCTCTATCTTGACGCGGCGTTCTTTAGCGTTAATGTCAGCTCCCCTAACACCCCAAAAGGTTTTTTAATGGGCCGGCCTGATTTTTTGGCGGCGACGCTTAAAGAATTGGTACAAGAGAATCGCTCCTTGGCGCACCGCCTGGGGCGTTTGCCGAAACCCATTTTCGTTAAAGTCGCACCGACGGTGAACTGGGATCATATCCGGGATATGGCGGCCTCGCTTCGGACATCGGAAATTAACGGCGTGATCGTCTCCAATACTTTGGCCACGCCCGAAGGGGGATTAAGCGGGCTCCCTTTAAGAGCGGTGAGCAAGAGCATGACGGCGCGGCTCTATCTCGAACTTGATGGAAAAATACCTATCATAGGCGTTGGCGGCATTTTGACGCCTCAAGACGCATGGGAGAGAATTTTGGCCGGAGCAAGCATGATTCAAATTTTCAGCGGTTTTGTTTTTAAAGGAGCCGGATTGATTGGAAAAATTTGTTCGCATATTGAACGCAAGCTGGCGCTTTTGGGATTGGACCGTTTGGAACAGGCTTGCGGGATGAAGGCGAAGGATTATGCGCTTGAGTAGAGGCAGCGCCAATTTTGTTTCGGGTTTGGCCCTTTCCCCCGAACCCCGGAACCAGTCCCGACGCTTCCCCCGCGCTGTGCGCGGGGTCCTCTCATCTGGGGGGGATGCGGCCAAACCCGCAGCAAAAATGGCGCCCTTTATGGGGGCCTACTGAAGTGACTGAGAAGGCCCGGGGCTCTAAAATCATTATGGCTCTTGACGTGCCTTGCGCGCGGGCGCAGGAATTGGTGCGGTCTAGCTCCGATTTAATTTCGCATTATAAAATCGGGCCGGTGTTGTGGTTTGAGTGGGGGGCTGCGTGTTTGGCTTTTTTTCGCGACTGCGGGGCCAAACTCATGATTGATTTTAAATTTCATGACATCCCCAATACGGTTAAGGAAAGCATCGGCGCGTTGATGCGTTCTCCCGGATCCGAAGCGATTTGGGCCGTGACGTTGCATTCCTCGGGCGGCTATACGATGCTCAAAAATGCCGTGATGGAACGCGACCGGCATGCAGCCGGAAGCAGGCCGAAACTTTTGGGCGTGACTGTTTTAACGAGCCTTGAGGAGCGTGATCTCTACCGCATTGGGATTAATCGCGCGGTTCCGGCGCAGGTAAAAAAATTGGCGATGTTGGCTCAAGACGCCGGTTTGGACGGCGTTGTGGCCTCCGGACATGAAATTGGGACCGTCCGGAAGGCCTGCGGTGAAGATTTTGAGATTTTTGTGCCCGGCGTGCGATTGCAGGCCAACCCTCAAAAGGATCTTGATCAAAAAAGAGTCATGACGCCGGCGCAAGCTTTAAGAGAGGGCGCCAGCTATGTGATCGCGGGGCGCGACCTCTATGGGGCGGAAAACGTACGCGATCAAATAAATGTCATGATTGGTGCGATGGGATTGGGCAGGCGATAGGAGGTTGGGCATGGCGAGTTTGGGAAAGTTGGATATTTTCGGACTTTTAGGCGAGCACGGGGCGGTTTTATCGGGACATTTCCGGTTATCATCAGGTCTCCATTCTTCAAGTTACGTTCAAACGGCTTTGATTTTACAATACCCGCATATCGCCAGCCGGATCGCCAAGGCCTTGTCATTAAAATTCCCCCAGCATATTGATTGCGTTTGTTCGCCGGCCATGGGAGCGGTTGTCATCGGGCAGGAAGTGGCTCGCGCTAAAAAATGCCGCGCTATTTTTACGGAAAAGGTCGGAGGCGCCAATATTTTACGGCGGGATTTTCATATTGAAAAAGGAGAAAAAATATTGGTGGTTGAGGATGTTTTAACCACGGGCCGGTCAACGAGCGAGGTTGTGAACCTGGGCCGAAATTATGGCGCCAAAGTTTTGGGCGTGGGGGCAATCGTTGACCGGACGATCTCGCCTCCGGCGCTTGATGTTCCTTTCCGGTCGCTTATTTCTTATCCGCTGGAAGTTTTCCCGCCGGAAAATTGCGATCTGTGCAAGCGTGGGATGCCGCTGACCTCGCCGGGCTCGAGGTATCTGGAGCCTGCCGCGTAGTTGATCTTCCCGTCAATCTCCGGCCGGGGAACCCCTAAGAATAGATTATTTTGGTGAGCAAGGTTTCATATTCCGCCGGCGGCGTTAATCTTAAGTCTGCCTACAACATTCTCAAAACGATCTCTAAAAGCACGGGCAAATCCATCCGTCATTTCGGCAGCGTCGTTGAGGCGTCGCACCTTGGAAATGGCGCGGGCCCTTATCGTTTGGCTTTTTCTTGCGACGGGGTCGGGACTAAAATTGAAATTTTGCGGCGATTGAAACTTCATTGGATATCCGGCTGGGATGCCGTGGCCATGAATGCCAATGATTTGCTTTGCGTTGGCGCGCGGCCGTTGTGGTTTTTGGATTATTATGCGCAGGGCCGTCTGCAACAAGGGCATTTCAAAGGGGTTTTGAACGGAATGCAGCGGGCGTTAAAAGAAATCGGCGCTGAACTCATCGGAGGCGAAACGGCGGAGCTTCCGGGAATGTTCGCCGAGGACGCGGCTTATGATATTTCCGGGTTTTTGGCCGGGGTCGCGGAACCAACGAGTCTCGCCGTTAATACCATAAACCCCGGGGATTTGCTGGTGGGCTTGCCTTCATCGGGCCCGCATTCCAATGGATTTTCATTGATTCGTAAAATCATCGGCTGGAGCGACATCAAGTCCCAAAGGAATAGCCTTTTGGCGCCCACCAAGCTTTATCATCGAATGGTCTACCCGCTTATTGCCGAAGTTTCTTCAGGAATCAAGTCTGTGGCCCATATTACGGGCGGCGGTTTCATGGAGAAGCTGCCGCGCTCGCTGCCGGTAAAATATAGGGCCGTCCTTAATAGGAAAAGCTGGAGGGAACCCGCGATATTTAAGTGGCTCCGCGCCAAAGCCGGCCTTTCGTTTGAGGAGGCGGCCGGTGTTTGGAACTTGGGAATCGGCTTGGTTATGGTTGTCGATCCCGTTTGTTGGCCGCGCCTTAGCGGCCGGCTGGGCGCTCAAGCCAAAGTGATTGGCAACGTAGAACACGCCCAATCGCGCGGACCTTTAGTTGTTTTTCAGTAAAAAAGCGTTTCGTTTTGTAAAGTGCGCTCAAAAAAATTTGTCATTGTGAGCCGCAAGCGAGCAATCTTTCGAGATTTTTCGTCGTTTTGCTCCTCGGAATGACACGGTGCTTCAAATGGGCGAACTGTTACTTCGTTTTTTCATCGGCAGCGCCGTTTGTTTTTTGGCATTTTCCGGCTGCGGCGGGCGCGGTCAAAAATTTTACCTTGTTGAGCGTGTTATTGACGGCGACACATTTGTTTTGAAAGATAATATCACCGTGCGCTTGCTCGGCATTGACACTCCGGAAAAAGAGCGGCCGTATTTTGAAGAGGCGGCGCAAGCGGCGCGCCGGATGCTTGAAGGAAAAAAAGTCCGCCTGGAATATGACATTGAAATAGCCGACCGTTATGGCCGTCTGCTGGCTTACGTTTATTTGCCGGACGGCACATTTGTGAACGCGCGGCTTCTTGAAATGGGCATGGCCGGCGTTTACTCCAGAGCGCCCAATGTCAAACATGCCGATGCATTTTTAACGGCGCAAAGGAAAGCCCGCGAGGGGAAAGCCGGACTTTGGGGAATTCAAATCGCCCTTGCGGATTATTATGTCCATTCTAAACGAACGGCGGTTTTCCATCGCCCGGATTGCCCATTTGCCCAAAAAATCAGCAAAAGGAATTTGTCCCGTCTGGCCACGCGAGGAGACGCCCTGGACAAGGGCCTTTCGCCTTGCCGCAGCTGCAATCCATAGATGAGGAGAAAAATTGTAGAGTCATGATGAATATTGGGAGCAATGCCAATGCCTAGGCGCGCATTTTCTGTCATTGCGAGGGAGCGCCGCGCCCGCGGCAATCTCATAAAAGGCATTGGGAATATGGAGGAATCATGGCAGGATTAATTGCGGTTGGGATCGCGGCGTTTGTCGTCCTTGGGTTTGCGGCTTATGCGGTCACCGTTTACAATGGCCTGATTATCGTCAAGAATAATATCCTCAAAGCATGGGGGAACATTGATGTGCTGCTTAAGCAGCGTCATGATGAAATTCCCAAGCTTATCAAAACCTGCGAAGCCTACATGAAATACGAAAAAGAAACCTTGGCAAAGATTATCGAGCTAAGAAACTCGGCTGTCGGCGCCGGGAGCGTGGCCGCCAAGGCGACCGCCGAAGGCGAGCTTACCGCGACGCTTCATAAGCTTTTTGCCTTATCTGAAAATTATCCCGATCTCAAAGCTCAAAGTTCTTTCCAGCAGCTTCAGGGGCGCATCACCGATCTTGAAAATCAGATCGCGGATCGGAGGGAGTTCTATAACGAGTCGGTCAATAATTTTAACATCCGCATTCAGTCTTTTCCCGACACCATTGTCGCCGGCATGATGGGCTTGGCCGCTCAAGAAATGTTCAAGGTTTCGGAACAGGACCGCCAGGACGTGGACATTAATATTAACGTTCCATCGTAAAATTTGATTTTTCGGGTCTATCGTGAGCAGCCATGAATCTGGTGATTTTTTTTACGCGGCTGCCGGCATGGGCGCGGGGGTTTGGCTTTTTTGGAGAGGATTCCGGCAGCTCAAGTTCAAAAAATTGGTTTCAGGGATCGCCACGTCCAAAGTGCGCTCTCTGGCCATGGGCACGGTCGAGTTATCCGGGACTACGGCCCTCATCCAAAACATTGTGGAGCCTCTCTATGGCCAACCTTGCGTTTTTTACAGCATTGTCATTAAGGAGAAAAGAGGAAGCGGCAAGAGTTCCGAGTGGGTTGTGATCCACCGGGAAGACAGCGCGCGTCAGCCATTCTTTTTGGTGGATGACACAGGGCGGGTGCCTGTCCTGGCCTCGGGCGCCGAATTTTATTGCAGCCATGACCTTGACGCCGGCACCGGGCTTTTTAGCTCTTTGGATCCATCGGTCAGGGGATATCTCGAGAGGGTTTCAGGAGATAAAATCGGAGGGTTTTTTTCAAAAGACCTGAAAGTAACGGCCACGATCATCCGCGAAGGCGAACCGATTTATGTGTTGGGTTACGCCGCGCCGGCGGACCGGCCGGTCACTTTTATGGAAAGAGCCGCCGGCAAAGCGGCCCTATCCTTGAGAGAAGTCAGCTTAAAATTGAAATCAGATTCAGAGCGCATGAAAACCGTTGATGCCAACCAAGACGGAACAATTGATGATGCCGAGTGGCAGGAAGCGGTGCTCCGATTAAAGGAGGAATTGGAACGGCAAAATCCGACAAGCGGGCACGAGGTCCTTTCTTCAACTATTATCCGTAAAAGCCCCGACGGCCTCCTGATAATTGCGGATAAACGCGAAGACGCCCTAGTTTCGGAATTGGGCGCGAACGCATGGCTCCAGATTATCGGCGGACCGGCATGGGTCATCGCATCCAGCGCTTACTTGGCGTGGAAATTGGGGTTGATTGGAATTTGACGAGGTCCGAAAGTCCATGGCGCGGCCTCTGGCCGCAGCCAAAAAGCTTTCAGCAGATCCATCAAAGGACGCTGACCCATGCCTGGTGATTTTTAAGGGAGGATTTGGGTCTGGAGAAAGCGGGGGGTTGCTGATAGGATTTGGTGGGGAAATTGTGATTGAGGCGATCGGTCTAGTCAAGAATTATGGGGGACTTTGCGCGCTCGATCATTTTGATCTAACGGTAAAAACCGGCGAGATTTTTGCGCTGTTGGGACCCAATGGCGCAGGGAAAACGACCACGATTAAGATTCTTTGCGGGTTATTATCGTCTGATCAGGGGCAGGTGCGCATCGCGGGAGTGGAGATGGCGGAAGAACCGCAGAAAGCTAAAACCCAAATTGGGCTTATTCCCGATGAACCCTATGTCTATCCCAAGCTCACGGGGTGGGAGTTCTTGGAATTAATGGCCGGGATGTATCGCCTTAATGGCCGGTGGGCCGAAAAAGCGGTTGAGTACCTTAAAATTTTTGAGATGGACGCGGCGGCCCGAAGTCGAACTTTGTTGGAGAGTTATTCTCATGGCATGAAGCAGAAAATTGTCTTTACCGCCGTTTTGATGCGCCGCCCCCCGGTGATGCTCCTGGATGAGCCTTTGGTGGGTCTCGACCCCAAATCAATTCGGCACGTTAAAGCTATTGTTCAATCCTGCGCCCAGGAAGGCGCGTCTGTTCTTCTCTCAACTCATATTTTGACCTTGGCCGAGGAATTGGCCAACAGAATAGGTATTTTGATGAATGGCCGCGTGCAATTTATGGGCACAAAATTAGAGCTTCATCAGTTTTTGAAAGACCGTCATGTTGAGGCGCATTCCGGGGAGAGCCTCGAAGATTTATTCTTAAAAGCGACTTTGAAAGAGGAACAATGAATTTTAATATCATCGCCGATAAGTTAATTTTTAAAATCCATGAAATCTCCGTCATGCCGGCGTAGGCCGGTATCCAGAACAGACTGGGCCCCGGCTTTCACCGGGGTGACGATCAAAAACAGTATGGATGCGCTGACGCTATCTCGTTGGCGCATGATGGCTAATTGGTGGCGCCTGGTTCGCGGCAACCGTTGGGAAATGGTCAAGATTGTCTCGGTGCTGCTTTTTGGTGCGCTTCTTTTGGGGTGTCTCGATTGGTGGTTTTATCGGGCGCTGGCCTATGTGGCGCGCGTGCCCTCGATTGGGAATTTATTGATGAAAAAGCTTTTTGAAATCGCGTTCTTGTCGTCTTTTTCCCTCATTGCGCTTTCGGCCATGGTGACGAGCCTGTCAACGCATTTTGGAGCGGCTGATTTGCCCCTTTTGTTGTCATCGCCGTTGCACCATTTACGCATTTATTTCCAAAAGGCTTTCGAGGCCATGATCCACGCCAGTTGGATGATCACCTTGGTGCTCATTCCTTTTTTGAGCGTGATGATGCGTCTCAAAGAGCTTGACGCCGGATTTATGGTCCTGGCCTTTTTGCTTTTCATTCCCTTTGCCATGAGCGCCGCAGCAGTTGGTATCGCATTTTCATCGCTTTTTGTGGCTGTTTTTCCCCGAAGAAAGTTGACCGAACTCTTAAGCGTTTTAGGAGTGTTGGTTTTTGTGCTGCTTTATTCCGGAATCCGCTTGACGCTCCCGCAGCGGCTTATGCGGCCGGATGAAATGGAGCAGGTGATCCAGTATGTTCTTTATCTTGAAAGTCCGGCGGCGCCTTTCTTGCCCTCGAGGTGGTATGTGGCGGGCCTCTATGGCTATATCACGGGGGATAAAATGAGAATTTTGGAGAGCGCGGGCGCATTAGGGGCTTTCGCGATCGCAGGATTGGGCCTTTTAAGTTTTTTAGGAACGCGCGTCTTGTCGCTGAAAAAGTGGCTTCAGGTTTTAGAGGGTTCCGCGCCGGTGCATGAGAAATTAGGCGATGCAAATGAATCGGGAATTCCTGCCGGCATTGGAAAGGCTCCTTTATCCAGGCTTTTCTTAATGAAGGAACTCAAGTTTTTTTTAAGGGATTCTCAGCGTTTTTCCAATGTGTCGTTTATTTTGGCGGTATGCGCGATTTACTTGGTTTCAATTTACAAGCTGCCCATGGATACGCCGCAATTGCGGAATTTTTTATCGTTCATCAATTTGGCGCTGGGGCTTTTCATTGTGGCCGCGCTTTCGTTAAGATTTTGTTTTCCGCAGCCGAGCATGGAGCTTCAATACGCCTGGATCATATTGGCCAGTCCTATCCGCCCAAGGGAAATTTTAGGGGCCAAGCTGATTTTTAACATCGGATTTTTAGCGTTGATCGGCGTCGGCATCGTCTGCGTGTCGCCGGTGCTTCTGGGAACGGACTTGGGGCTTATTCCCTATTATTTGGCCGCCGCGCTCTGCGCGGCCGTGGTGATGCCTTTTTTGGCCATGGCCATTGGGAGCGCTTTCCCAAAAATCCGTTTTGAGAATATTATTCAGATTGAAACCTCCTTCGGAGGCTTTCTGTACGCGGTGTCATCGCTGGGCTTCGTGGGTCTGACGCTGGCCGTTTTCGCCTGGCCGATTCGGTATTTTTTTCAGGCGCGTTATATGAATTACGTCATGATGGGCTTTGATTGGATGTGGATCGGGGTTTTGTCCGGCGTTTACGGCGTTATTTGTTGTTCGATCTGTTGGTTTTGCTGGAGATGGAGCCAGCGTTCATGGGAGAGGTTTGTTTTTTAGAAATTCTTTGCCTTGGCCCATGGTTGCGTTGACGGGTGGGAATTCCTTGGGCGCAGAGAGGGCAGGCGGAGGCTTCCCAGGAGTCCAGGGAAACTGAAATCAACGTCTCCGGACGGCAAGAAACATTAGACTTGTTGCTGTTTTAAGTTCTTCCGATGGGGACCCTATTACTCGATCAAAAAGAAGTCCTCGTTGACTTCGCAAACAAGCCGGTAACTCCCTGGGGCGGCTTGGTTCTCTTTAGCCCCCATGCCGTTCACTTAAGCCTAGGAGAATGTTTTGAGATTCACATGCCATGGGCGCTCATTTTTCAATCGGCTTCTTTTTCCAAAAGCCGTTTTCTTGAGTCCAGTGATAACGCGCCTTTCCGGCTTCCTTATGAATCGTGATTTCGGCGGGCTGGAGGGAACCGGCATCGGCGCCCTTGGTGAATAATTCGGCGTAATGCGTCATGAAAATGTCCACATCGTAGGATTTGTCTTTTGGGGTTTTAAAGTCAACGCAGGCAAAATAAATTCCTTCGCTGACTTTGGAGAGGCGATGTTTGTGAACCCCCTGCATCGTCAGCGCGAGGGTCGTTTTGGCTATGGGATCATAGACTAAGAAATACCCGCCCTTGAGGGCGGAGTCTCTGGCGATAAAGTGTTCGATGGCGCCGGCCAGTTCCTCCATGGTTATGGTATTTTGAGATGCTCCGGAGGTTTGTTCTTTTTCTTTGGGATGGTCTTCGGTTTTGGCAGCCCTATGGCCGCCAATTGTCAAGGCCGTCAACAGTGTTAAAGTGGCCGCTATTTTTTTCATGACGCACTTGCTCGACGTTCATTAATCCTTCATATGGGCAGAGAGGGAATCGAACCCTCATGATCCGAAGATCATAGGTTTTTGAGACCTACGCGTCTGCCTGTTCCGCCATCTGCCCGTATTTTGCAGGAGATGTTTAGCGCATTGCGCGACGACGGTTTAATTGTAGTTTATAATGGACCTGTCTATCCATTTGTCGCGCTGAAAAGAATTTTGAGATGAATTTCGACTTCGTGCTACAATAATGGAGAGTTGAAGGGGGGAATCTATGGGAAAAAATTTTTTGATAGCGGCAAGTTTAGTTTTATGGGCGCGGTTTGCTCTGGCTGCGACCGCGGACAAAAAGCCGGTTGAAAAAAAGGCGGCAAAATCAAAAGTGGAAGTTATTTTTAAGAGCGAAAATTGGGCGCCTGGAACCTATGCTGTTTTTCAAACATCGCAAGGCGTTATCATTGTTAAGCTTTATGATGACAAAGCTCCTAAAACGGTCGCCAATTTTATCGGATTGGCCGAAGGCGCCAAGGAATGGATCAAAGATGATAAACCTATGAAAGGCCGGTTCTATAATGGCTTGACGTTTCATCGCGTGATTCCGGATTTCATGATTCAAGGCGGCGATCCACTGGGCAACGGCACCGGTGGTCCGGGATATAAGTTTGAGGATGAGTTTGATCCCACGGAAACTTTTGACAGGCCCGGACGTTTGGCCATGGCCAATGCGGGGCCCAACACGAACGGCAGCCAATTTTTCATCACTCTCAAGGAAACGCCATGGCTGAATAATCGCCATACGATTTTCGGCCAGGTTGTTCAAGGGCAGGACGTGGTCAACAAAATCGCCAATGTTCCACGCGGCGACAATGACCGGCCCATGGAGCCCGTGGTGATCAAGAAGGTTACGATCGAGAGAGTTGCGCCCGCAAAGCCGAAGGATGAGGGGAAAAAATAGGGAGGTTTTATGTTTGCCGATGGTTATATAGGTATTGCCGGAATTATTGGGGTTGGAAAATCTACATTAACGGTTGACCTGGCCCAGGCCTTGGGATTTGATCCAATTCTAGAGGAGGTGGGGGGCAATCCGTATTTGGAGCGCTTTTACGGTGACATGCGCTCTTATGCCGCGATCATGCAGATTTGGCTGCTCAATCACCGTTTTCGCCAGCACAAAGAGTTTGTTTCCCGCATCAGCCTGGGAAAAATTCGCGGCGTTGTTCAAGACCGGACGATTTGGGAGGACACTATTTTTGCCCGGATGCTCAATAATCACCCGGATAAGTTGATTACGGATTTAGACTATGCGACTTATTTGGATTTGTTTGACAACATGGTGCTTCATGAGCTTGTTTACCCGCAGCTTTTGATTTACCTTGATTGTTCTCCGGAGATGGCTTTGAAGCGCATCGGCGTTCGAGGCCGGAGCATGGAGAGGACGATCACTCTGGAGTATTTGACGTCGCTGCGGCAAAACTATCTGCAATTTCTTGATGAGATGGAGGACGCAGGCGTGCGCATCTTGCGCCTTGATTGGGAAAAGTTTCTGGCAACATCGGAAATTGTCCGGCTTGTGCATGAGTTCAGCCTGCGGCCGTCGCATTTCACCAAATGGGTCCGCCCGTTGCGCGCGCGTGCCGAGGCCTTTCCGATGCCCCAAGCGGCTCTTGCTGCAGAAGCTCAACTCGCCGCCTCCGCCCATTGACGGCGATCGCTGACGCCCATTGGATAAAAGAAAGTTTAAGCCTTTTTGCTTCGCTGGTTGAACAGCCGCCGGGATGGCGGCTGTTGACCACGCTTAAAGCTGCCGGGAACATGCAGATGGAGGCCGTTCGTTCGCCAAGATTAGCCGCCATGAAAGTTGACTCCCGATTATTGGCATCGGGATTTCAAGTTCACGGTTCCAAAATTCAAATGATCCGGCAATTCTCTGATATTCCCAAGACAAGAATTCAGGGAATAGACGGCTGGATCGCCAGGCCCTTACCGGGGCTTTCGCTGGGGATTTATACGGCGGACTGCGCGCCTTTGTTCCTGGTGGCCGATAATGGAGCGCTTATGGGCGCTCTTCACGTAGGTTGGCGCGGACTTTTGGCAGGGATTGTGCAGGAGGCTTTGCGCTTGATGACGCGGGATTTCGGATTGGCGCCGAAAGAGATTGAGGCTATTTTGGGTTCCCATATCGGTTCTTGTTGCTATGAGGTCGGGGCTGAAGTGGGCGGCCGTTTTTCCAAAGAATGCATGAAGGAGCGCGAAGGGAAAAATTTTTTGGATTTAAGCGATGGCATCGGCATGGTGTTGCGACGATGGGGTGTTCAAAAAATATCAAAATCGCCATGGTGCACGAAGTGTTCCGATGAATCGTTATTTTTTTCGTACCGCCGGGGCGACAAGGGCTGCCAGATGTCTTTGGCTGTTTCTTTGGCATGAATCAAACGATCGCCAATAAGAGTGAATTTGAGAGATATTCACCGGACTCTTTCCCTGTCATGCCGGCGCCGGCGTACATCGCCATGTGCCCCCCTGATTATTTTGACGTTGTTGACGTTAAAAATCCTTTTATGGAGGGACGTCTGGGTTCGGTCAACAGGTCCCTGGCGCGCTCTCAATGGGATGCGCTTCGCGCTGTTTTTGAGCGCCTGGGGAAGCCCGTTCGAATCATACCTGCACGCAGCGGCCTCGAAGATATGGTTTTTTGCGCCAATCAATCATTGCCCGGGCTTGACGCCTATGGCCGCAAGGTCGCCGTTGCCGGCCGGATGACGCATGCTTCAAGACAGCGGGAGGTGTCGGCGGTTAAAGAGTTCATGACGAACGAGGGGTACAGGGTTATCGATATTGAACCGCCGATGCGTTTTGAAGGCACGGGAGACGCCCTGTGGCATCCGGGACGGCGCTTGCTGTGGGGTGGCTGGGGGAAAAGGTCGCAGACAGAGGCGTATCAATTTATCTCCAAGACATTTGAATGTCCTGTAATGACGCTGGAGTTAGTTGATGACCGATTTTATCACCTGGACACATGCCTTTGTCTGCTGCGGTCAGACGCGGCGTTTTTTTACCCCGGCGCCTTTACGGCGCAGGGTATCAGCTTGCTTGAGTCGGCATTTGACACGTTGATCGAAGCTCCGGTTCATGAAGCGCTTGATGGTCTTGCGTGCAATGCGGTGAGCCTTGACGGGCGGATGGTGGTTTTACAGCGAGGGTTGTCCAAAGTTAAGCGTGAACTTCAAAGAATCGGATTTGAGGTCATTGAGGTGGAAACTTCGGAATTTATGAAATCAGGCGGCTCGTGTTTTTGCATGAAGCTGTTTCTTTTTTAATGATGTCATTAAAAGGAAGCCGCGTGCTTTTATTGCGGGATCATGAGGGTCCGGAAGGCCGCAGGCTGCGTCAATTAGGAGCCAAAGTATTGTACGCGCCGGTATTGAGGCGGAAGGCCTTGGGAGCGTCTTTGAAACCCACGGGCCGCATTGAGCGTTTCGATTGGGTTATTTTCACCAGCGCAACCGGTGTCGAGTCCATGGGGATGTTGTGGAAGGGGAATTTTCCCAGGAAAACAAAATTGGCTTGCATCGGCCCTCAAACAGCCCGGGCAGCGGCTGATGCTTTTGAAAAAAATGCCGATTTTATGCCTTCGGCGTTCACCAGCCAGGCGATGACCCAGGAGATCCCCATGGTTCGCGGCGAGCGGATTTTGTTGATACGATCAGCCAATGCGGATGAACGCATGGACAAGAATCTGCGCCGCAGGGGCGCTTTGATTGTGCGGCGTTCGCCATACAGACTCCAGGAAGCGGCGCCGCCGGAGGCGGCGCTCAAGGATTTGATACGGGGTAATATCCATTTTGTCTTTTTTGGCGCTGCCAGCCAGGCCAGGGCCTTTACCGCAGCCTGCGTGAATTTGGGGGTCATTGGGAAAATTCGCCGTTTGCTTAAAGGCGGCGGATGCCGGGCGCTCGCCATCGGTCCGGAAACCAAAAAAGCGCTTGATGGTTGCGTCATCAAGTCCACCATGGCCAAGACGCATACATTTGGCGGTTTAATTGATCTGGCGGTGCATTTGTGGAAGACATGAGAGCGCGGCGAGATTTCATTTTTGAGCTATGCGCCACGGCGGGCGCCATGCTTGATGGTTTTTTTGGCCGCGTGGGTTTGCGCCAGGCATCGGCCAAGAAAAATATCGCCGTTAATTTGGTGAGCATCGCCGATTGCAAGACCCAGGAACGGGCGATCTTGATGATCCGTAAGAATTATCCCGGCGAAGCGATTTTAGCCGAAGAGGGTTCCTATGCCGAGGCCAGGGAATCTTTCGGGCGGGGCATGTTGTGGATCATGGACCCTTTGGATGGGACGGTTAATTTTTTGCACGGCTATCCGATGTTTGCCTTCAGCGTCGCTTATTGCGTTGACGGCGCGCCGGTTTTGGGAGCCACGCTCGATGTGACGCGGCGGGAGCTTTTTTGGGCCGAACGCGGCCAGGGGGCATTCCTGCGATGCTTCAACGGCATTTGGACGGCATCGGGAAGGGATCAACGCCTTTGGGTGTCCAAGAATTCAAAGTTAAAGGATTCGTTGATGATCACAGGATTTGCTTACGACCGGCAGAAAAGGGCCGGATATTATTTGGGTTTTTATGAGAAATTTTTGCGCCTTGTCCATGATGTGCGCCGGAGCGGCTCCGCTTGCTTGGATTTGGCTTGGGTTGCGGCCGGGCGCGCCGAGGGCTTTTGGGAGTGGAAGTTAAACCCTTGGGACGTGGCTGCGGGGGCTTTGCTTATTCAAGAAGCCGGCGGCCGCATGAGCCGTTTTGACGGTTCGCCGTATCAAGCGCTCAATAGCGATGAAACATTGGGCACCAATGGCCTGGTTCATACCGAAAGCCTCAGATTTTTTAAATAGCCTACCCAATTTTTCTAAAATGTAAAATATTGAGATGTGACCCCTTTTGCTCCCTAACCTGACTTCCCCACTAAACACACAAAAATTACCCTTTTAGTTTTACCTCCGGTCATTTTCTCCTCGAGCGCTTTTTTTTGAACTGACGTTGAGCCCGTGTAGTGCCAACTTCCCCTCTTGTCAAATCATCGGAAAACCGTTTTGATATTGGCATGTATTTGAGATATGCCAAGATCCGTCAGGGCGCGGCGACCACATATTGGCGCCTGGTGCGCAGTGTTCGCATTGGAAAAAAAGTGCGTCAAGAAACAGTGGCCTATCTGGGTAAATTGACGGCCCATGGCAAAGTCAAAGCCCGCGCTCTGGCCGGACGCTTGGGAGCCCATCAAGATCAACCGGGTTTATTCGATCCTCCTTTAGAAAGAGAAACCGCTGAGATTAAACTCAAGGAAGTTCGCATGGAAAGAGTTCGCCGCTTTGGAGACGTGTGGATGGCCACAAAACTTTGGCGCATGGCCAAGTTCGACCAATTTTTTGAGGATCACCTGCCCAGGGGCAATGAAGACATTCCCTGGCGCGACATGGCCCAGGTGCTCACAGCCGCCAGACTCTGCGAGCCCTCAAGCGAACTCCATATAGCCGAGGATTGGCTGAGAAAAACAGCCTTGGCCGACATCCTGGGGTTTTCCGAAGATAAAATCGATGATAACCGGCTTTACCGGGGCTTGGACAAAATTCTTCCTCTCAAAGAGATGCTGGAAGCCCACGTCAAAAAATAATGGGATGGGCTCTTCGGTATTTCCTATGAACTTTTGCTTTACGATCTGACCTCCACTTACTTTGAAGGCGAAGCTAAAAGAAATCCGCAGGCCCGCAGAGGCCACTCGCGCGACCATCGCCCGGATTGCAAACAGATCTGCGTCGGCCTGGCTGTCAGCACGGAAGGGTACCCCCTGGGTTACGAAGTTTTTGCCGGCAACACCCATGATATCTACACGGTCAAACCCATGATCGAGACTATGGAGAAACGATGGGGCAAAGCTGGTCGGATTTGGGTCATGGACCGTGGCATGGTTTCTGATGATGTCCTCGCCTGGATGAGAGCCGGCGGTCGCCGTTATCTTGTGGCCACTCATAAAAGCGAGCTTAAAAAATATGAAGCCCTCTTAAAGACACCGGAGGGCTGGCAACGCCTAAAAAATGGCGTAGAGCTATGCCGGGCCACAGGGCCGGCGGCGCCTTCAAACGACACTGTGCTTCTGGTCAAAAGTGAGGATCGCC
>JACQPE010000091.1 GCA_016207685.1 Elusimicrobiota bacterium
AGAAGCGCCCCGGTGCTTGAGTTAAGAGTGGGAGGCGACTATGACAGCTTCCGCGTCACGGACGCCTCCAGCAATTCCCTCTTGGCCGTTAATTTTTCCGGCGCCAAAATCGGCATCGGTACCACCAGCCCCGGGTCCAGGTTTGAGATCAAGGGATCAACGGCAGACTCCACGGCCTCGTCCCTCAATGTCACCAACTCCGCGGGGACCACCATGCTCTATGTCAGAAATGACGGTAAGATAGGCATGGGAACAACGAGCCCTTCCTCTGACCTGTCTTTCGGAGGCGATACCGCCAGAATCATCAAGCTTGAAGTCATGTCTAGCAATGCGGCTGGAAACGCTTTAAGTGTCGCGGCCGGAGCCGCAGGCAGCGGAGCGAGCGCCTTTTCGGGAGGAAGTCTTAATTTGTCCGGGGGCGCTGCTGCAGGCACGGGAAATGCAAATGGAGGGTATGTTGTTATTGGCGGGGGCGCCGGTGTTGGCACGGGATCGCAGGGCGGCATTTATTTGAACACTTCCGGTGGAAAAGTTGGCATTGGGACATCGCTTCCATCTTATATTCTTCATGTCGTCCGCGATGCCGGTGTATCTTCAAATGAATATGCCATCGGTTTTTTTGGCAGGGCCGACACCAGCAATGCAGGAGTCATTCTTGGCTATGGAGCCAATGGCACCAATGACACTTATGGTTTTTTGAAAGCCCCAACCAATTTTAAGCTGGGCTTGGGGTCCAACAGTGACGGCGACCAGATGCTTTTTGATCTCTCCGGCAATGTGGGCATTGGCACAGATCCCGAGTCAACAGCGAAGCTGACGGTCTATGGGAGAATCAGAGGTATTCCGATCTCAGGCGATCCTATTTTTTCTTTTGCTGGCGATACAAACACGGGCATGACCAATTACACGGGAAATGACATCCTTACATTTTTAACCAATGGCAGCGACCGTCTAACCATTGATTCAAACGGAAATGTTGGAATTAATAATACATCTCAATTTGGTTCTGGAGTGGGGGTCGTTGGACTAAAGAATGCGACAACTGATCCAGCTGCGCCAACTAGCGGATATGGAATTTTATATATGAAAAATGGGGCGTTAAGGTTTCGGGGGGCTACCTCGGACACCGAAATAGCGCCTGTGTAGATTTTGTATGGAAACCGGAACGATTTTTAGATTGGCAAAGCCATTCCTGACCCTGTTGACCATAGGAGGCTTTTCTTTTTCTGCCAATGCCATCGAATTTTTCACTGCATATGAACCATTTACGGTAACACTGTTTGAAAAAGAGTTAGTTCAGACATATGAATCAGGCACTTTAACGAATTCTGCGTATCGTCAGGGGGAAAGCTCATTATTGTTTCATTGTGTTTCATTCAGAATCAAGCAAGATTGGCCCTTCGTTCGTGGTTGGCGGTTAGGTTTCGAAACCGGAATGTCGGGGAATCCTTTGTCTACCCGTAAATTTTATCAATGGGACTATCAGGGTTCAAATTTTACCGGGACTATTGTTGGCCTGGAGACAGTGAGCGGTATGGATTTTTGGGGGGGCAGTCGTAATATTAGCGGAAACGGGAATTACTATTTAATTGAAGATATGAATTTGGCTTATGTTCCATTTGAGCTAAATCTCAAAAAAATTTTAGCAGATAGGGGAAGCTGGAAAATTTTGGGAGGGACCAATATGGGATTTTCAATTGCCGCTTTAACATTAGATAGGGAGCTGCAGTATACCGGTCAGAGGCCAACCTTCAGCAGACATTCATTCGTCCACGTACTGCAGAATGTCGGAGTTAATGCTGACTTTGAATATAGTTTAACATCACAAATGACGGGGTTTTTAAATGTAGAAACGAATGGAGTTTTTAATTTATCATATGTGGAGAGCGGGTCTTCGGATTTCATTGAGGGCTACCGTTTCGATGGCCTCCGTTACAACGTCAAATTTGGCGTTTCCTGGAAGATTTGAAATGAAATTAGCGGAGAGCATTCAACCTTCAGATTCGGGATAGCCCTTTATTTATTAAATCTTGATGCCCATAGCTGACGGCTGCAAGCCTTTTAATACAAGGAGAATGAACATGACCCCAACAAAACCCCAAGAATCAAACGGCGCTTTGAATCCTCAAAAACAATTGATCCCCCGCGATCTTTTGGAAACAGAGCTCAATCGTCTTGAAGGGGAACGCCAAAAAGGCCTCGCTTTGATCAAAGAGTTCGAATCCGAATTAAACTGCCGCAGATCCGACATGCTCCTAATCCAAGGCTCCATCGCCACTTTGCAAGCCGTCCTCAAAGAATCGAACGTCTTAACCCTTCCTGCCTGAAGCGACGTTTAAAATAATTTTTTAATTTTGATCCGGCATTATCGCGAAGTTCTATTTTTTTAAAAAGTTTTTAGACCGCCCTGCGGGCGTCCACGGGAGCTGTGCTTGGGCAATTCGTCTGCTCTGAAATTGATTTTCGTCAATTTGAATTTTTAGGGAAAAAATGGATAATGGATTGTCCGGTAAATGCCAGCCGTCGTTAGTTATAAAGGAGAAGATCATGCCTGAAACTTATGTGGTTGTGAGTAAAGTTAAGAAATTAGTCAAAGAGTCCGGGTATCGCACGGGTGCGGATTATATTGAGAATTTGTCCAAGAAGGTCGAAGAGTTGGTTCGCGCGTCGGTCGCTAAGATTCAAACCGATGGCAGCCGTAAAACTTTGGGAGCCGAAGACCTCTAAAATCATCCGGATAACGTGTTAATTTCTGCCTGCTTCGTTTTCTTTTTTACTGCAACCTGCAACCTGCAACCTGCAACCTTGCGATGAATTTTCGTTATTGGATGGAGGGGGCTCTTTATGATGAAAGGGCCGGTTATTATACCCGAAATCCTAAAATTCGGCCGGATTACGTGACGGCTCCGAATTTTGGGCCTTATTTGGGTTTGGCGGTTGCCCAGGAGCTTGCGCGCGCCTGGGAGCTGCTTCCCAGGGAACAGCAGCCCAAGGTTTTTACGCTCGTTGAGGCCGGCTGCGGGCCGCAGGCGACCATGATGGAGCATATGTTGCGCGGGTTGCAAGAAAGGAAGCCGGATCTTTTTGATCGTATGCAGGCCATTTTGGTGGATCGCAGCCTTCCGCGGCTAAACGCCGCCGCGGAGCGCTTAATGAGTCTTTTTCCGGACAAAATATTCGCCTGCCCCGATATCAGCCAAATACCCAGAATTTGGGGAGCTGTCGTTTCCAATGAACTGGCGGATGCGATGCCCGTGCGTTTGATACGGCGTTTGTCGCAGGAACTCGTCGAGGAGGGAGCAATTGCCCCCGGCGCCGGCGGCACGGCGGCTTTGACTTGGGCGCCTTGCGATCATCCGGTGGTTGTTTCTTATGGGCTGGAGTTGCCGGTCAACACCGTGTACGCCCTTAATCTCGACATGTTGGAATTTTTTAAAGCCGCCAAAGACCGTTTAGAGCATGGTTTTGTCATCACGATTGATTACGGGGATGAGCGCCCCACGGTTTTTCAGCGCTCCCCTTTGAAGGCTTACCGCCGAGGGGCGCTTTGGGCGCCTAGTTTTTCCAAGCCCGGTTCGCAGGATTTGACGAGCCCTGTAGATTTTTCTTTACTATTGGACATAGGAAATCGTTTGGGTTTTGAGGCTCTTCACTATGAAACGCTGGGAAGTTTTTTGATACGCAATGGAATTGCCGGGAGGGTTTCTTCGGGCGCTTCAAGAACTTCAATCGAGAGCAATCTCCAAATCAAAAGCTTGATTCATCCCTATGGTTTCGGGGAAGACTTTAAGGTGTTAATACAAGGCAAATGACAACAACGGCGGAATTTTCCAACGTCGGTATTTTTGCGGTGATTGCCATTGGTTTTGCCGCCGTCACCTTGGCGCTGGCGAAAATATTTCGCGCGCACGTGAAAGATGATCGCAAAATGACGGCTTATGAGTGCGGCATGCCGGCTCAAGGCGGAACGGAAATCAGGACAAATATCCGTTATTATAATTTTGCCTTGCTTTTTGTTCTATTCGATGTTGAAACCTTATTTATTTACCCTTGGGCCGTCAGGGCCAAGGAGGCAGGAGCTGCCGGACTCTTGGCCATCGGGATTTTCGCGGGAATGCTGTTTCTGGGTCTTTTTTATGCCTGGAAAAAGGGCGCATTGGAGTGGGAATGAGGAGGAGTCCAAAGTCCAAAGTCCTGAATCCAGAGTCGAAGACGATAAAATTTTCAGACGCGGCCGTTTTGTTGACTTTGGACTTGGGACTTGGGGATTTGGACTTTTTTTATGTCGGTTGATATTCAAAAGTTTCCCGGCGGCGAATTTGCGTTGACAACGGCGGATTTTTTTATTAATTGGGCGCGTGAGTCGTCGCTTTGGCCATTGACGTTCGGATTGGCCTGCTGCGCGATTGAGATGATGGGTGCGTATGCGAGCCGGTTCGATTTTGACCGTTTTGGCGTTATTCCCCGGCCCAGTCCGCGTCAAGCCGATGTCATGATCATCGCCGGAACCGTGGTTAAAAAAATGGCCGAGCCTATTCGCACGATTTATCATCAAATGCCGGAGCCGCGGTTTGTGATTTCGATGGGATCATGCGCCAATTGCGGAGGGCCGTATTACGACAGCTACTCCGTGGTCAAAGGCGTGGATAAGATTATTCCCGTGGATATCTACATTGCCGGATGCCCGCCGCGGCCGGAGGCGTTGCAATACGCGGTTTTAAAGCTTCAACAACGTATTAGAAAAATGAAGCCCAGTCGCACGGCCATGGCCACCATTCCCCAGGATAAGGGCGCGAGGACATTGGTTTAATGCCGGAAGCGGCGTTTCTGGAGCAGGTGACACAACGCTTGAAGGAGGCTTGTCCCGAAGTTTCCGTGGCCGAGCCTTCGCCGATCAAGGGGGTCGTCAATTTTAAGGTTACCCGCGCCGATACTTGGGCGCTTGTTTTCAAGACGCTTAAAGAAGAGTTGGGTTTTGAATTTTTGGATTTTTTGACGGCCGTTGATTGGAAGGGCCCGGTTGGCGCCCAGGGTTTCATTCAGGACCCCAATCCCAATCCTTTTTTACCCGAAGGCGCGACCCCTTCGGTGACACCGGAGCCGCCGACGCCGGGTTTTCCTTACCGGGAAAAAATTGAACTTGTGGCCGCTGTTTCTAATTGGAACAAATGGACCCGGGTTGTCGTGCGTTTGGAGCTCCCTCGCGAGGCGGCCAAGGCGCCCACCTTGATTAATTTATGGAAAACAGCGGATTGGCAGGAGAGGGAAGCCTATGATTTGCTGGGCGTTGTTTTTGAAGGACATCCGAATCTTAAGAAAATTTTGACGCCGGATTTCATCGCAGGCCATCCCTTGCGTAAAGACTATGTCCATGTGAAGGATCAGTATGACTGAAATCAGGAGTCAGGATTTAGGGGAGAGAATTCGGGAAAATCAACAAGAAAAATTTTCTGATTCTCTGAAACCCGCAACCCGCAACCCGCAACCCGCAACTTCCCTGAAGACGGACCAGATGTTCGTCAATCTGGGGCCGCAGCACCCCAGCACGCACGGCGTGCTGCGGTTGGCGCTCACTTTGGATGGTGAGGTGATCATAAGGGCCGAGCCGGACGTGGGGTATCTCCATCGCGGCACGGAGAAACTTTCCGAGGTGCGCGGGTACCACCATTGCGTGGTAATGACGGACCGATGGGACTATGTGTCGGCCATGCCGAATAACTTGGTTTTTTGTCTGGCCTCCGAAAAGCTTCTGAATTTGCAGGTTCCCGAACGAGCCGAATATCTGCGGGTCATCATGTGCGAGCTCAACAGACTGGCGTCGCATTTGTTATTTTTTGGGACTTACGGCATTGATATCGGGGCTTTCACGCCGTTTTTGCACGCCTTCCGGGAGCGGGAGATGGTCCTTGATCTTTTCGAGATGGTCTGCGGGGCACGAATGACATTTAATTACATCCGTATCGGCGGCGTGGCCCAGGATTTGCCGCAGAGTTGGATTGAAAAATGCAAGGAGTTTTTGGGGTATTTCAAATTCCGGCTCAAAGAATATGATGATTTGTTATCGTTTAATCCGATTTTTATGGATCGGACAAAAAATGTGGGCCTGATCACCCCGCGACAAGCCGTTGATTGGGGACTTTCTGGGCCCAATATTCGCGGCAGCGGCGTGCCCTACGATGTGCGAAAAACAGACCCTTACAGCGTTTATGGAAAATTGGATTTTGAGGTTTGCGTGGGCGAATCCGGCTCTTGCTGGGACCGCTACTATGTGCGCATGAGAGAGATGGCCCAATCGGTCCGGTTGGTGGAACATTGTCTCAATGCCCTGCCGTCAGGCGACATCGTTGCCAAGGGCGTGGCTAAAATGCCTAAACCGATGCCGGGCGAGGCTTATGCTCATGTCGAGGGTTCGCGGGGCGATCTGGGGATTTACTTGGTGTCTGACGGCAGTTTTTCACCTTATCGGATGCACGTGCGGGCGCCTTCCTATATCAATCTCGCCATCTTGCAGGAGGCCTTGGTGGGACTGAAAGTTTCCGACATGATTGCAGTGCTGGGATCAATTGACATTGTTTTGGGGGAAGTGGACCGATGACAATTTTGTTTCTCAAAATTTTTAGTTCCAAGTTCCCCGTTCCAGGTTCCAAGTTGGAAGAAGCGGATAAATCTGAATTTAACGTTTTTGAACCTGAAACTTGGAACGTGGAACTTGGAACCTCTTCCCCAGGCAGGATAGGACCGTAGTGGCAGAAGCGACGACGGCCGCGCCGTCCCCTGCTCCGGCGCCTAAGCCGGCCAATGTGACTTCTCCGGAGAAAGCCGTGCTTTCCGTCACGCGTCAAGTTTTCATGACGCACACTCAGGGAACTCTTCTGGCTAACCGGCAGTGGCCGACGGACATGTGGCGCAACGTTTGGGATAGTTTTAGTTATCGTCGAGGAGCCATGGTTTTGGGAGCCATTATTGTCGGGTTAACCGCCTTTGGTTTTTTGGTCGGCGAGTTCGGCGAAACGATCCAATTTTTTCACCGGAATTACCTTTTATGGGCGGCCTCCGAGTTCCCCGTGATGCCTTCATGGCCGGCCGAGGCGCTATGGATTTTGGTTAAGGGTGTCATTGTCTTGCATATTATTTTGATTAACGGCCTCTTTTTGGTTTGGTGGGAACGCAAAATTTCAGCGCACATGCAGTCGCGTTTGGGGCCTATTTTTGTGGGAGGCTGGCATGGCTGGCTGCAGACTTTGGCCGATGGCATCAAGCTTCTCTTAAAAGAAGACGCGGCGCCGTCAGATCGGGATCATTTTCTTCATGCCCTGGCTCCGGCTCTGGTGTTTGTTCCCATTTTGCTTTGTTTTGCGCCCGTCCCTTTTGGTCGGGAATTGGCGGCGGCTAATCTCGATATCGGCGTTCTCTATGTTTTTGCCTGCAGCGGCATCAGTGTTTTGGGGATCGTTTTGGCGGGATGGGCCAGCGCCAATAAGTATTCCCTTTTGGGCGGCCTGCGCTCCGCGGCGCAATTGGTGTCTTATGAGCTGCCGAGGGCTTTCAGCATTGCGCCTGTCGTGGCTTTGGCCGGAAGTTTGTCCCTAACGAAGGTGGTCGCGGCGCAGGAGGGTTATTGGTTCGGCGTGATTCCTAAATGGTTTATTTTTTATCCGGTCGTCGGCCAGATTTCCTTCATCATTTTTTTGATCGCCAGCGTGGCGGAGACAAACAGAGTTCCTTTCGACATCCCGGAGGCTGAATCGGAGCTGGTGGCCGGGTTTCATACGGAATACTCCGGCATGAAATTCGCCTTATTTTTTCTGACCGAATATGGCTATGTGTTTTTGGCCAGCGCGCTATTGTCGACGTTTTTTATGGGCGGCGGCGCCGCGCCGCTGCCATTTTTATCCGTGTTGCCATCGTGGTTTTGGTTTGTGGGCAAGACGATGTTTTTCGCTTTTTGTTTCCTTTGGTTTCGCTGGACCTTTCCGCGGTTTCGCGTCGACCGGCTTATGGATTTTAATTGGAAGTTTTTGCTCCCCTGGAGCTTTGCCAATTTGTTGTTTGTGGCGCCGTATTTGTATTTATGAGTTCATCGAACGCAGTGGGTTATCTGGCCGGGATTTATCAGGGGTTTTCCGGAACCATTAAAGGTTTGATGGTGACATTGCGTTATTTGTTTAAACCGTCCATCACGGTCAATTATCCTGTGGCCAAGCTCAAGCCCTATGATAGATTCCGGGGAGCCTTGCTTTTTGACGCGGTCACTTGCATCGGCTGCAATCTTTGCGTGAAGGCCTGTCCATCTGATTGCATTGATCTGCAAAATATGACGACTCCGGAGGGCAAGAAGATTGCCAAGGTGTCGTGGTATTCGATAGATTTCGGCAAATGCAATTACTGCAAACTTTGCGAAGAGGCTTGTCCGACAAAACCAAAGTCCGTTTGGCATTCATTGGATTACGAAAACGTTTTTTTCTCGCGGCATGAAATGGTCCGGGCTTGGCAGCAAGGCGATCCCTGGTGCGGCACCTATTTTGATCCCGCCGATAAAAAATACAGGGTTTCCCAAGAGCAGATTCCCATCGAGGAGATTCCGGCGAGGAGATAACCCCTAATGCTGACAACGGTTTTGTTTTTTGTTCTTTCCGGATTTGCCCTGGCCGCGGCCCTGGGCGTTGTCCTGGTGCGAAATACGGTTTACGCCGCGCTCCTTTTGGGGGGGTGCCTCTCGATGGTAGGCGGCCTTTATGCCCTAATGGGCGCGGATTTTCTTTTTGCGGCGCAAATTTTAATTTATGTGGGAGCGATCGCTATTTTGTTTCTGTTCGTTGTTTTGCTGGCTGGACGCCGAGCTGAGCTTTCTGAAATACCATTTAACGATCTTGTGCTGCCGGCATCCGCCGCGGCAGTCGTGGCGGCTATGTTATTGGCCGGCATCGTTCTTCAAATTAACGGGATATCAAGCGATTTACCGGTGAAGCCGGCCGGCAATGGCTTGACGACCGCCGGCATCGGCCAATTGCTGCTGGGTCCGCACGCCTTGGGCATGGAAATTTTAGGCATCGTGCTTTTGGTGGCTTTAGTCGGCGCCAGCTTGTTGGCGCGCGGTTTAGGCGAATCCGAGGATCCCATGGCGCCGGTCCCGGCTCCGGCAATGCCTGAGGCAAATGGAGATTTGGCGCATGGGATTGTCCCGGCAAAGGAGCCGCAGCAGGTTTAAGATGGATTTAGCCGGTTATTTGATCGTTTCAGCGATTCTCTTCGCCATTGGTGTTTTTGGCGCGATTGCAAGACGCAATTTGATCAGCGTGCTGATGTCTATTGAGTTGATGTTTAATGCCAGCAATTTGAACTTGGTGGCTGCCAATCGTTTGTTGCATCCGGATCCGGCCCTAGGACAGATGTTGGCGATTTTTTCCATCACGATCGCCGCAGCTGAGGCCGTCGTGGGGTTGGCCTTGGTGCTGGCGATTTATCGGAAATTTGACACGGTGTTTGTTGAGAAATTTAATTTATTGAAGGGATAAATGAGTTATAGAATTTTCGGATCGGATCTATTTTTTAACACGATGACTCTACAACTCTATAACTCTATAATCTATTCTCTATGATGCTTGATTTAGTCCCGCTTTTGTTTTTTCTTCCGCTTTTGAGCTTCCCTGTTGTTTTATTTTTTGGCCGGTGGCTGCCGTTAAAGGGCGCCGGTCTCACGATTGCGGTTATGGCCGGATGTTTTGCCTGGAGCCTGGCGCTTTTGGCAGCAGCCTTGCTGGGGGCCGTTGAATTGCCTTACTCATTTAGTATTTCGTGGTTTAGTTTTGATATTTATGACGTGGCTTTGGGAGTTTATCTGGATGGTTTAACCGTGACCATGCTGTGCGTGGTGACTTTGGTTTCTCTGTTGGTGCAGATTTATTCTTTAGGCTACATGCAAGGGGATTCCCGGTTTTCGCGTTATTATTCGTATATGACTCTTTTTACGGCTTCAATGCTGGGTCTGGTGTTGGCGGATAACATGTTGGTTCTTTTTGCCTGCTGGGAGCTTGTGGGCCTGTGCTCTTATCTATTGATCGGTTTTTGGTTCGAAAAACCTGAAGCCGCCCAGGCGAGCCGCAAGGCATTTATCACGACGAAGCTGGGTGATTTGGGTTTTGCTATCGGCCTTTACGTGATTTTCACGCATACCGGCACGTTTTCAATTCCCAGTCTTCAGGAAATGGCCCGTGCCGGCTTTTTTGCGCCCGGAGTGGCCTTGTGGTCCTCGTTGCTCCTTTTTTGCGGGGCCATGGGTAAATCGGCGCAGGTGCCGCTTTTCGTATGGCTTCCGGATGCGATGGAGGGCCCGACCCCGGTATCGGCGCTTATTCATGCCGCCACCATGGTGGCTGCCGGCGTTTTTATGGTAGCTAAACTTTTCTTTTTGTTTGAAATTAACCCTACCGCGTTAATAGTGGTGGGTTTTATCGGCGCCGCAACCGCGTTTTTGGCCGCTCTCATGGGCCTGGTGCCTGAAGACATTAAGCGAGTTTTGGCTTATTCGACCGTGTCTCAGCTGGGTTACATGATGGCGGGTCTTGCGGTTGGGGGGCCGCAGGTGGGCAGCTTTCATTTGGTGACGCATGCGATGTTCAAGGCGCTTCTCTTCTTGGGCGCGGGTTCGGTTATTCATGCCATGCACACCAATGACATCTGGAAAATGGGCGCCCTCTCCGTGCGTATGCCCATCACTTTTGTGACATTTGCTATCGGCGTTTTAGCCTTGTCCGGAATTTTCCCGCTGTCCGGATTTTATTCCAAAGATGAGATTTTACATGCGGCTCTAAATTCAGGGAACTGGCCGGTCACGATTTTGCTTTTTTCAACTTCCGCGCTCACGGCGTTCTATATGACGCGCGTTTTGGTTTTAGTATTTTTAGGCAGCGCCCGCGACAGGGAGCGCTATGGCCATAGCCACGAGTCGCCGGCATCAATGACGGCCCCGCTTGTTATTTTAGCCGCGCTTTCCGTGGTCATGGGATTTTTGATGCACGGCGAGCATGTGTGGGGAAAATTGGTGCCGCACAAACTTGAGCACGAACATGGCCATGTGCCGGCGATTCTTGTCGCTCTGTTATCCAGCGTCGTGGCCCTTTCCGGCATGGCGGCGGCTTTTGGCGTTTATTTTTACCGTTGGATTGATGCGGCTAAAGTCAAGGAGCGCTTTGACGTGATTTGGCTATTCCTATATGACCGCATGGGGTTTGACCGGTTTTGGCTGGCCTGGGTGAAATTGAGCTACAAATTGGCCGATGCGCTCGCATGGCTTGATTATCACGCGCTGGATCAAGGCCTTGTTGACGGCCAAGGTTCGTTGACCCGGCAGCTCTCACGGGCGAGCGAATGGATTGACCGCTATATCATTGACAATTTGGTTGATTTATGGGGCTGGATTTCTCTGTGGGCCGGCTCCCGCGTTCGCGTCACTGTTTCCGGTTTTGTCCAGAGCTATTTGCTTTATGTCATTCTCGGAATCAGTTTAATTTTTGCGGCCCGGATGTATTTTTAGGAGGAATTAAGTTATGTCGTTTGAAACTTTGGTGACGTCGTCTCTGCCGATTTTAAGTTTGATTACTTTTTTACCCCTGATCGGCGCTTTGGTTATCTTGATTGTGGATCAAACCAAGGTTAAAACCATTCAAAAAATCGGCCTTGCGTTTTCCGGTTCGGCGTTGCTCGTCAGCGCCATCGCTCTTATTTATTTTGATCCTTCGCGTCAATTTCAGTTTGTTGAAGACTACGCTTGGATTCCGGCATTGAGCGTCCGTTATTTAATGGGCGCGGATGGTTTATCCATGCCTTTTGTCGTGCTCACTACGCTGTTGACATTCGTGTCGCTTATCGCCAGCTTAAGCATCGAAAATCGCGTCAAAGAGTATTGGTTTTGGTTCTTGCTTTTGGAAACAGGAATGTTGGGCGTATTTGAATCTCTTGATTTTTTTCTATTCTACGTTTTTTGGGAAATCACGCTGGTGCCGATGTATTTTTTAATCGGCGTTTGGGGCGGCCCCAAGAAAGAATACGCGGCGACGAAGTTTTTCCTCTACACTCTTTTCGGCAGCGTGTTCATGCTGCTGTCCATCATCGGGCTTTATTTTGCCAGCACGCCCCATACGTTGAATATGCTGGAGCTGACCGCCCAGCGCAATGAACTTTTGAAGATGGGCATGACGTTTCAAGTGCTGGTCTTTTTAGGGTTTTATTTGGCCTTTGCGATCAAGGTGCCGCTGTTTCCATTCCATACGTGGTTGCCCCTGGCTCATGTGGAGGCGCCCACGGCGGTCAGCGTCATTCTGGCGGGGGTTCTTCTTAAGATGGGCGGCTATGGCTTGATGCGGGTTAACCTCCCTATGTTTCCCGAGGCCACGAAGCTTTTTATTTTTCCGTTGGTCGTTATTTCATTTATCAATATCGTCTACGGCGCTTTATGCGCCTTGGCGCAAAAAGACATGAAGCGCATGGTGGCCTACTCTTCGGTTAATCATATGGGGTATGTGGGCCTAGGATTGGCGAGTCTGACGGCTACGGGTTTTAACGGCGCCGTCTTCCAAATGGTTAATCACGGCATTATCACGGGAAGCCTGTTTTTGTTGGTCGGCGTCATCTATGACAGAGCCCATACGCGCGATATTGACGCCTTCGGCGGATTGGGCGCTAAGACGCCGATGTTCGCCGGAATTATGACCTTGGCTTGCATGGCTTCGTTGGGCTTGCCCGGTCTCGCCGGTTTCGTGAGCGAGTTTTTATGCTTTTTAGGGGCTTTTGGTCCTTGGAAAATTTGGACCGGGCTTTCTGTGGCCGGCATCTTGGTCACGGCCGGGTTTTTCCTGCGCATGATCCAGAAGGTATTTTTGGGCCCGCTGAATGAAAAGTGGGCAGGCTTGACCGACATGAACGCCAGGGAATACGCCGCCGTGCTGCCCCTGGCCGCCTTAACCGTTATTTTGGGCGTTTACCCGCGCTGGGGTCTTGATTTAATGAATGATACCCTGACGGCCTTGGCTGCCTTTGTTAAATCGGGAGTGTAAATAATGGATTTGGTTAAGCTTTTAGGCGCGGAAGTTATTTTGGGAGCGGCCGGGCTTATTCTTTTGACTATTGATTTTTGTTGGCCGCGGCGGCGAGCGCTAATGACTGGAGTTTCCTATATGGCCGCAATTGCCGCCTTGGCCGTTCTTGTAGGCGCCTTATCGCATGAAGCTGCCGCATCGGCATTTCTGTCAACGGACGCGCTGACGTTCGGTTTTTCATTATTGGTTATCTTGGGAACCATGATTACTTTGGCCTTGAGCCAGGAAGATCCGACGATTGACCGCCATTGGGGAAGTTATCTTGCCTTGTTGTTATTCGCGAGCGCCGGGGGCCTTCTGCTTCTTAAGGCCAGGGATTTTGTTTATGTATTTTTATCGTTGGAGCTCATTTCCATCGCCTCCTTCATTTTAGTGGCCTTTGACCGCAAGGAGCTTTGGATGATTGAAGGCGCGCTAAAGTATTTTTTGGTGGGCGCCTTTTCTTCCGCCATCGGCCTCTATGGAATCAGCCTTATTTATGCGGCCACGGGCCAGACCAGTTTCGATGCGTTAGGGCTCATGGGTCTTTCATCTGCCCGGGCGAGTTCTATTGGCTGGATTGGTCTGGGGGGTCTCTTGATGGTGCTGGTTTCTTTTTGTTTTAAGGCATCCATCGCCCCCTTTCATTTTTGGGTGCCGGACGCGTACCAAGCGGCGCCAACGCCGTTTACCGCTTATCTCTCCGTCGTGCCTAAGGTTGTGGCATTGGGTATTTTTTCGGTTCTTTTATCTTTTTCCGCAAGCAATATGGGACCGTCCATTCAAGCCGCGTCGCTGGCGCCCATTATTGCTGTTTTAGCTTGTTTAACCATGACAATCGGCAATCTCTCCGCCATTCACCAAACCGATTTAAAAAGGTTTTTGGCCTACTCCTCCATTGCCCAGGCCGGTTATATGCTTATTGGCGTTTTATCAGCAAGCAGGCTGGGCGGCAGTTCGATCTTGGTTTATGGTTTTGGTTATCTTTTGATGAATTTTGGCGCATTCGCCGTCGTTCAGTGGGTGGCTCGCGCGCGAGGCTCTTATGAAATTTCGTCAATGAGCGGTCTGGCGCAAACTCATTTTCCAATGGCTCTGGCGATGGCATGTTTTTTGTTGTCCTTGGCCGGCATACCGCCATTTATCGGATTTCTTGGGAAATATTACGTTTTTGCGAGCGTTATTGAATCCCAATGGGCTTGGTGGGTGGCGGTTGTCGCCGTTTTAAATTCGGTGATCAGCGTTTATTATTATTTGCGCATTGTCTATTACATGTTTTTTTCCGATCCTTTCGGCCGGACGGTATCTAAAGAAGTCTCTATGGCGCTTCTTTCATCAACGGTGTTCCTGCTATTGGCCGGAACCGTGGCCTTCGGCGTGTATCCCCGGCCGCTCTTGCGGCTGCTCATCGAGTAGGGCTTGGTTCCAGTGTCGCGATTATGTGTCCTGATTACCGGCGGCGCAGGATTCATAGGATCACATGCGGCTGTGCATTGGGCCGCCCAAAAATGGCGCGTCATCATTGTTGACAATTTTTCCCATCCAGGAAGTCGTGAGAATTTAAAACGGCTTAAAGAACTTCCGAATGTCGATATTATTGACGCAGATGCAGGGGATTCGGAGGTTTTGAACCGGGCGTTTAATTGTGGGCCCCGGGTGGACATCGTGCTCCATAGCGCTTTAAGGCGAGCGGACTCGGAAGCGTTTAAGGAACCAAAGCCCTATTTTGATGTCAATGTGGTCGGAACGTTTCGCTTGCTCGAAATTATCCGGCAGTTTTCCAAGGGCCGGCGGCCGAGACTTATTATTTTTCCATCAACTCGAAAGGTCTATGGAAGTCTGTCGCAATTAAAAATTCGCGAGTTGGATAGGCGCTACCGTTTTGACAACGGCGCCGAGGCGATCGCTGAATCGCAGCCCTTGTCGTTTGAGGGGCCCTACGGCTGCTCCATGGGATCGGCTGAGCAATATGTCCATGACTATTCACGGATTTATCATTTGCCCACGGTTGTTTTGAGGCTTTCGACGATTTATGGTCCCCAGCATTATGCGACGCCGGAGCAGGGTTGGGTTACCCACATGGCCATCCGCGCTTACCTTGGCGCCCCTTTAACCATTTACGGTAACGGCAAACAGGTGCGCGATTTGCTTTACATTGAGGACTTAATGCGTCTTTTCGATGCGCTTTATGATCATTGCGGCACGAGCGTGGGAAAAATTTATAACGTCGGCGGCGGCATTGAAAATTCAATCAGCGTCTTGGAGCTCATAGAAATTTTTGAAAAACGGTTGGGCCGCGAGCTTCGATACGAACGCAGGCCCATGAGAGGGCGGGACCAAAAGGTCTATGTTTCCGATATCGCTCCATTGCGGCAGCATTATGGGTGGTATCCCCGAGTCAATATTGAAACAGGTCTTGATCGGACGATTTCTTGGATCAAAACCCACCAGGATTTAATACAGCGGGTCCTTGCCAAGGATTCATGATGACCGCCTCTATCGTAAAAATGGCGCGTGTCAATCCTATGGATTACTATGGCCTTGAGGATGAGCTTCCTGATGACGCCAAAACAGTCCGTGACGCCGCCAAGGAATTTGTCCGCAAGGAGATTTTGCCGCACATTCAGCGATGGGACAAGGGCGATCTGGCGCCTTTTAACAATCACGAAGAATTTGTTCGAGAGACCGCTCGCAAAATAGGGCGTCAGTTGGGACTTTTTGGCATCAGTCTTAAAAATTTGGGTCATTATTTGGACGATCCGCAATTTGAACCGGTGTCATCAACGGCCTATGGCGTGGCCATGCGCGAGTTCGAATATGCTGATTCGACACTGCGCTCTTTGGCTTCCGTGCAGAGTTCGCTGTCAATGTTTGCGATTGATCGCTATGGCTCGGAAGAACAGAAAAAGCGCTGGCTGCCATTATTGCATAGGGGAGAGAAGATTGCCTGTTTTGGTTTAACCGAGCCTCAGGGGGGCTCGGATCCCGGCAACATGAAGACAACGGCCTCGCGCCGCGGCGAGGCCTGGGTGCTCAATGGAACCAAGGTTTGGATCACCAATGGTTTTGCCGATGTGGCCATTGTCTGGGCGAAAACACCGGACGGCATCAGGGGATTTCTGGTGGAGAAAGGAACACCGGGTTTTAGCCACCGATCCGAGGAGAAATGGACATTTAGAGCCGGCATTGCCTCGAGCCTTTATTTTTCCAATTGCGAAATTCCTGCGTCAAGTCTTTTGCCGGTCACGGAATCGCCTCCGGGCAAAGACCTGGCCGCGCCCCTTTCATGCTTAAGCGAGGCGCGCTATAGCATCTGTTGGGGCGTGGTGGGCGCTGCGCGCGCTTGTTATGAAGAGGCCTTGAAAACAGCGCAATCGAGAATCATGTTCGAGGTCCCTCTGGCCCAAAAACAGGAAATGCAGCGTAAGCTTGTTTGGTGCCTGAATGAAATCGAAAACGCCCAGATGGTGGCCTTGCGTCTCGGGCGGCTCAAAGATGCCGGACGCATTTCCTACGCTCATATTTCGCTCGCCAAATATAACAATGTCGCGCGTTCCTGCAAGGTGGCGCGTCTGGCCGTTGAGATGCTGCCGGCGGACGTTTTTACGTTTGATGCGTATCATAGCGGGCGGCATTTTCGCAATCTGGAAGTGGTTAAGAAATACGAAGGCACCCATGAAGTGCACACATTGATCGTCGGACGGGAAATCACCGGCTTCAACGCTTTTTAGATGATGCGCTATAATATGTTTACTTCGATCGTGTTGTCCGCAAGCCAAGAATTTTAATGAAGCGCATTGTCAATGATTTCACGCTTGAAATTGCCACGGTTAACGGCACGGGCTCTCAAACGTCCAATTTGGTATTGACAAAAGCCATTTGTCGCATGGGCATTCCTGCGGGGCCGAAGAATGTTTTTCCATCGAACATTGCCGGATTGCCGACGTGGTATCTGGTTCGAGTCAACAAAGACGGCTATTTGAGCCGCCGCCGGCGTCTCGATATCGTGGTGGCGCTTAATCCGGTGACTTTTTTGCAGGATGTGCCCAGAATTCATCCGGGGGGCGCGCTTATCTATGATCCCGAATATCCGCTAACAGAACCAGCCAAGCGAGATGATCTTGTTTATTATCCCGTGCCTTTTGGGCAGCTGGCGTCGAGGCATATTTCGGATTTTAAGCTGAAGAAGCAACTCACTAATATGATTTATGTCGGCGCTCTCGCTCAACTTTTGGGCATTGAGCAGGAGGCGCTCGAAGGCGCCATGCGCCGCCAATTTCGCGGCAAAGAAAAAGCCGTTAAGGTTAATCTGGATGCGGTTAAAATCGGTCAGGATTACGCCCGGGAAAATTTCGCAAAGCGCGACCCCTATTATTTGGAGCGCATGAACGGGACGTTGGGCCAGGTTCTCATTGAAGGAAATGAGGCCGCGGCCATGGGCGCTCTTTTCGGCGGCTGTTCGGTTGCGGCTTGGTATCCGATTACCCCGGCTTCCTCCTTGAGCGAGACGCTGGAGGATCTTTTTGATCAATACCGAACGGACCCAGATGGAAAGCGCCGCTATGCCATAGTGCAAGCAGAGGATGAGATTGCCGCCATCGGCATGGCGGTAGGCGCCGGCTGGTGCGGCGCGCGCGCCATGACCGGAACAAGCGGACCGGGAATTTCCCTGATGGCGGAGATCGCGGGTTTTGCTTATTTCGCCGAGATTCCCGTGGTTATTTTCGATGTGCAGCGCATTGGGCCTTCGACGGGACTTCCCACCAGAACGGCCCAGGGGGACATCAGCTTTGCGGCAACCCTGTCTCACGGCGACACCAAACACCTGCTGCTCATTCCATCCACGGTCGAGGAGTGTTATGAATTCAGCATGAAAGCGTTTGATTTGGCTGAACGATCTCAAGCGCCTGTCTTTGTGATGAGCGATCTTGATTTGGGAATGAATTTATGGCTGACCAATCGTTTTAAGTATCCTAAAAAATCTTTTGACCGGGGCAAGGTGTTGACCGAGGAAGAGATCGCCAAATGGGGCCAATTCGAGCGTTATGGCGACAAAGACGGCGACGGCATCCCCTA
>JACQPE010000099.1 GCA_016207685.1 Elusimicrobiota bacterium
CCTTGGGACAATCCTGGTGGAAAAACGGAAAGGCATAAGAAAAAAGAGAAAATTTCATCCGATGCGCCGTCGGTGGAAGTCTTTGACTCATGTGTCAGGATTCCAAAATTAACTTATCGGCTATGACCCTTAAACGCTTCAAGGATAATGTCGCGCGAGTTACCCGATGCATTTACTGGCGAATAGAGGAAAGCCCCCGATCCTACGGGCTTGTCAAAAAATTTGGGATCAATTTCTGCGGACTCGGGAAGAATTTTTGCCGTAGCACCGGCCAAGACAGATAAAAAAGGCGGAAAGGGATATTCGAGATCAATTTCAACAACATGGTTCCCCTTGGCGCGAAGTCCCTGTAGGGAAGAAGATTTCCCTTGGAAATAATCCTTGGCGCCAACGATGCAATCGTAATAAATGAATACCTTGCTGCCGGGCTTTATTAATCGGCGAAGAGAAGCCACGACCGCATTAGCGGTGATAGGCTCGCCATCGTGAAAAAGCGTGTTTTCTCGCAATTGAAAAATAAGAAGCTTGCCTTCCTTTTTGATTCGCCAAGATTGCGCCAGTGCCGGTTGAATTTCCAGATCAGGTGAAAATGAAAGAAGGCCGTCATAAACAAGGTTAGAAAAGACCAATGACGCCCCATCATTCATTTGGGCCGGATCAAAAGTAAGCGGCCGCGAAAAAAGAGCTTTAACGTAATTGCCGTCCCAGCGCGCTCGCTTGCCCATTTCGGCCGCAAGAATATCTGCAGGCATGACAAAAGCCAGAACCAAAAACAAAGCTGAGGAATTATTTAGAAATTTCATCAGCATTAAGACTGTTTTTATAGGCGACGATTTTTTCGGCAAGCGTTTGAGCCTGTTCAATCATGAGTCCTAAGAGTTCGCTGGATTCTTGTGGAGAGGCATTCTTTAATAATCCGGCGGCACCCTTCAAGCTCCCGCACTGAGAGCTGACGTCATGAATGAGCTGGGATAGGAGTGGTTCCGTTGGTATTATGTTCTTGGTCATGATTGACATTTCTCTTTGTATAGGGAATGCCTGATCTTTCCAGTGATTGGTAAAGCAGGCGCGTGGAAATCCTAAGGTCCTTGACCGCCTTTGTCTTTATGCCCCCATTGGACTCAAGATGACGTTTGACAACGGCGTCAATGAAGCGATCAATAGCCTGGGGCAGACCTTCCCTGGCGGCAAATCGGTACTGCTCCTCGGAGGCGAATCCCACGCCGCCCTCTTGAAGGCGCAGGGTTTTGAGCATCTTTTTGACGGTTTCTGCCGCAACCCGGCCCCTTTCCCCAGCCACAAGAAGATCCACGAGCTTTTTTAGCTCTCTAATATTGCCTGGCCAGTCATGTCTTAAAAGTTCCTCTTTGGCATCCTCGGTGAAAGCCAGACGTTTGTCTTGCCTGGTAAAAAAGTCTACCAGAGCAAAAATGTCCTCTTTTCTTTCTGCCAGCGGCTTAAGCTCGATAGTAAGCCCATGGATGCGCTGAAAGAAATCAAACCGGAGCTTGCCCGCTTTGATGAGGCTCTGAATGTCCTCAAGCGTGGCGCTGATGATTCGAAAATTAGACGTTTCAGGCCTTTCCGATCCCAAGGGGTAGAAAGACTTCTCCTCAATGGCTTTTAAGAGCTTGGCTTGCATCTCAAGGCTCATGGAGCCAATCTCATCTAAGAACAAGGTTCCCTCATTGGCCATGAGCAGTTTTCCCTTGCGGTTCTCATTGGCTCCAGTGAAAGCGCCCCTTTTGTAGCCAAAAAGCTCCGCCTCCAATAGCTCTTGCGTATAGGCCGAGCAGTTGATGGCGACAAATTCTCCCCTTCTGACGGATGCGTCGTGTATGATGCTGGCCAATTTGGTTTTGCCTGTGCCGGAAGGGCCCAAGATCAGGATGGGCAGGTCTGAAGGAGCGTAATTGAGCGCCTCATGAATCAGCGCCCTTGTTTGAGGATCTTGTGTTACAAAGCTCTGGGAAAATAAAAATTCTTCGCTTATTTTTTTCCGCTTCTGGTTAAATCGCGCCAAGACCTTTGATACATTGACCTCCTCATTGCCCTTGGCGTAGAAATCATGACAACCCAACTCATAGGCTTTCTGCACATAGGGCTCGGAGCCATGGCCGGACATGACCACGCAGTAGCTGCCCTTGGCCTGGGCCAACGGGATCAGCTTAAGACCGGAGCATTTGTCGTCTTTATCCCCAAGTTTCAAATCAATGAAGCAAATGTCCGGATTGCCATCGCTCAGTTTTTGGCGGGCAGTATTCAAGTCCGCAGCAAATTCAACGTTATGACCCGTCAGATGAGCCGCCAAAACCTTTTGAGCCAGGGGATTATCTTCGACAACAAGGACAGCGAGCTTGGTCATGGTTTCCGGTCTTTCGACCTCCAACCATTTCCGCGCAGACCCGCTTTGCTGGTACCCCTGCTTAGTCATAAGGGCTTATATTAGCACATGGATTCTTATTTTGCAATGCTGTATTTCAAACTAAAATAAAGAATACCACGCACCGCCAAAAATAAAACGATCCTCTACGGCTCATGGGCGCTTTGGCTGCGGCCATCAATGGCATAGAAATTGATTATTAGATAGTGAAGGCTACGCTACTTAAACGAGCACAGTAAAAATACGAGTCAAAGTAACAAGGAGGACGCCATGAAACTAGTTGCCGCCGAAGTGTACGAACTGAAGTGCACGAAGAATATCTAAAAAAAGCCGTTCGTTAACTTAAAAGTTGAATATTAAAAAAACGGAGGACACAAATGAAACTTATCAAGACCGACGTTTCTGGGCTTAAAGACATTAAGCTCATCTAAATCGCCAGAGCCGCCCGCTCCACGCTTCGAGGTGGAGCGGGCGGCCAATTTTGAAGGAGGAAAAACTGCCATGCAACCGGTCTTGAAAGATCATGTCACTTTGTTGGATGCAAGCTCCAACGCCGCAAAATTATTTTGTTCGCACAGAAGAAAAGTGTTTACCTATGAAATCGATGAAGCCGGAAAACGGGCCATCGAATCGGCGAATGGAAAGCTTGACCTTGCGGGTATCCTGACTTCTGTTGGAGTGCCGCGTCTTTCCATTGAAGAGGTCAATGCTTTTTTTGAAAAACTCATAGAAGACGGTCTGTTCCACGATGCTGCTTTGGATTCCAAGATTGAATTTGAGCCGAATTACAAAACGCGGCTTGAGCGGCAACTAATCTATCTTTCCGGTTTAGCGCCGCAGGGCCAAAGAGGCCACGATCTTCAAGCTAAACTCAGGGAAAGCCGCGTTCTTATTATCGGTGCGGGAGGAGGGGGTTCTCATCTGGCGGTCCAACTGGCTGGGATTGGCATAGGTAGATTGATCTTGGTTGATCATGATTTGGTTGAATTAGGCAACCTGGGGCGGCAAATTTTTTATGCCAACTATATCGGCAAGCTGAAAGTCGAGGCCCTTAAAGAAATTGTTCGATCCATTTCGCCAGAAACGCAAGTGGCAACCAGGCCAGAGCGCCTCATGAGATCTGCCCCTTGGCTTGGAGAGTATTTACCAAAAGTTGACCTTGTGCTTAATTGCGCTGATCAGCCCTCGATGGATGAAACTACGCGTTGGCTATTTGAGGCTTGTTACCCGCTTAAACTGCCCCTCATACCAGGCGGCGGTTACAATGGGCACTTCACCTCGCTTCCGCCGACCCTTCTTCCAGGACGCTCCACCTGCTGGCCCTGCTATGAGCATGACGCGGCGCGAAAGAGGGCCGTGCGCATTGAAACGCTTAATTTGTCGCAAATTAAATCAGGAATATTCCTGCCAGCCACGATCGCGATGGCGGCGCTGCAGATGCCGGAAATTGTTCGGGTGCTGACCGGCTATGAACCGCCGCGCTTCTTAAACTGTCGCGGCGAGTTTGATCTTAATACATGCAGCTTGGAGCTTGAGACGGTTGCGCCGACTCCGGGTTGCGGAACTTGCGAGGGAACCGCATGAGAAGACTGGCAGGGGCGCCCACCTCTGGCGCCCCTGCTGTCCCCCCGAGCTCTGCTGGGGTCCCGCCTGCGGCGGGCCAACGTCCCCCAAAGCTCTGCGTAGTGGGGGCTGCGAGCGGGGGGCTATTTGCAACGCCGGCGCTCGGAGTCGGTCTTATCCTTGTGGGCGTTTACCGCTACAGTCTTATTGCGTCGCTTTTGAACAGCCATGCCGGCTCCTGGGGCATAACACTGTTTACTTCCATGCTATTTTTACCCTCTTTTTTGGCCTTTTATTGGAGATCGGAACTTGAGCGGCGCGGGCAGATCAGTCTTGCCGTTATCGGAGCGGCCTTGATGTTTTTGGGCCTCGCCGCTGCAACGCACCGCGGCATGGGGCTTGCCGGATATGCAATGAATGCCTTTCTCCTGGGTCTAATGGAAGCCCTCCTTGTGCCAGCGCTGCAGAACTGGTTTTCTCAAAAGGGTAAAGGTGGTTTGGCTGTTGGCAATGCTACGCTTTGGGGGCTTTCCTGCTGCGCAATAGTTTTAAGTCCCGCTCTTTTTTCTAGATTGATAGGCTCCATTCCAATGGGCATCATTGGAGCGGTAGGGATAGCAACATTGGTTCTTTTGATCGTCGGGATTATTGCAGGCGAATCAACAGAGACCGCACTCCCCCCGCCAAAAAACCTCGAAAAAAGCGGCATGCGAATCGTCTTGGCCGTTCTTTTTCTTGCTGGAGCCGCCTCTGGAGCCATGACTAATATGATTTATCCCCTCGCCTTACGGCTTCTGGGGCTGAAGGGATTTTGGATCGGTTTTTATGCCTGCGTTCCTCTTTTTTCCGCCGCTTTAGGGGCTTGGTTGTTCAAGATTTACAATCGCGGCGTTGAGCGTTGGTTTTTATTTGCTTTTCTTGCAATCCCTATCCTCTTTCTGCTCGCACCGCATCGCATGGCGCTGGCTATTTTATTTTCCTGGGGATTATGCATGGGCTTCATTGAAACCAATTGGCTTGGCAAACAAAAAAATTTTAATGTGGCCCTAAGCGCGAAAAATTGGGGGCTAGCCGCCGGCATCGTCTGCTCAGGATTGGCGGCTCAAGCAGGCATGAGTCCTATTGGCGCCATCAGCGCCGGATTTTATGGTACTCTGGCAATCGGAGTAATTTTATGGATGGCGTTTTAATCCACAATTCTACGGTACAAAAACTCAGGGCCTCGGATATTCTAACGAGCTATAGCCCGCCAGCCGGCGTTTTGACTTATTACTACTGGGATGACTGGGCGCTTTCTGGACTGCTCAAACCTGGTGGGCACACCTTAACGTTGGGCATCGCCGGTGGCTCAGGACCAAGACGGTTGGCAGTGACCGATAAGACGCATTGGCAAACTGGCGTAGATTTGAATGTCTCTCGCCTTCCATCCCATAACCTTGGCTTGCGTGCCGTTAGCGATGATGCTTTTCATTTCATCCAGAAAGCATCCGAAAATTTTGACACGATTTGGGTGGATCTCTATGACAACCATGGTCTTGTCCCCTCCGTCTTGGAGCGTCAATTTATTGTTGATTTAAGCCGCAGGCTCAAACCAGGAGGATTTTGTTTTATTCATCTTTTTCGTCCGGAAAACCGTTTCTACCGCTATGCGAGAATCCATGACCCTTTTGAGCC
>JACQPE010000089.1 GCA_016207685.1 Elusimicrobiota bacterium
AAACAAATCTACCCGGAAAAAAGCCCCCGCTGCCGCCAAGCCCGCTGCGCCAACGACCATCAACGCCGCAGCCGGTTGGTATGAGCCACGGCGGAATCTTCGCCCGGAAGAAAATAACGAAGAACGAAGATCGAAGAATGAAGCGTTTGATAATACGACCCGCATAACTCTACTCATGGGACCAACCACAGCCCAATCGAAAGTCTGCCGCGCCATCGAAGGCTCATAACCCATTTCCTGGGCGAGAAAGAGACCAAAAGGACCTTGGCGGGAAAACCAACGGGCTAACGAGAGGAGTTGCGGGTTTGGGGGAAGAGAGAAAGTATTGGACAAGTCCCTGGCCAAGTGGTGGGAGAGATTAGGTGGGACTTCAGGGATCTGGGTCGCATCCGCCCAGGCGTTAAGCGCCTGCACAACGGTTTCCTGAAATGCCGCAATGAAATCGCCGCCAAATTGAGCGTCTGTGAACATCCTTTTTTCAAGAGCGAACGCGGTCTCGGCAATGTCCGCGTACTCTCCCGGGTTAAGCTCAAAGAGCCTGGGCCACTGGACCAAAAGATCATCCCATTCAAACACCGGCCACTCCTGCGCCCTCCAACGCTCCAGCCTCTCGCGGTGGCGCACGGCGTTTGGCCCTGCTGCGCTTTGAGGAAAAACAAGCTGCCAATCAGCTTCTTCTTTTGTCCTTTGGAAAAACTCAGGAAGCGGCGGAAACCGGACCATTCGTTCATTCGAGGGTTGGGCGTAGCGGGGAAAAATTTTGGTTAATTTCGCGCGCAGCGTCGCGGCGGGGTAATCACCGGTAATGAGCCGCAAACACCCTTGGCAGTTTTCATCGTTTTCAAAAACCGCAAGCCCCTGCCACCGCTCGGCTTCTTTGTTGACCTGAAAAAAAACCTCCCAATTTTCCGTCTGCTCAAGACGCGCGGCCGGCAAAACAGGCGGCGCCCGAGGCCGAAGGATAGCGGCCAGGCCCAGCGCCGCATCAAAGGCCAGGGCTAAAACCAAAATTTCCTTGGAACCCCCGGACAACAAAGTCAGCGTTGTGGCCATAGGCAAAATAGCGCGCGCCGTGGATGTTTCTTGACGATGAAGCGAACGCAATTGACCTTGCTCATAGACAATTTGGTGTTGTAGATTCTGCTCAATGTCCCGCATCTCGTGTTCCGAGCTAACGCGAATGGGTTCTAAAAGTTCCGGGTCTATTGCTACGGCCCGGCCCGCAGGAGTTACCATATACTGGAAATCATTATTGATGAATCCTGCGCGAAAAAGTTTCATGATCATGTCGGAAACGTCTTGCAAAGTCTGCTCTGTGATGGCATGTCCCATCAACTCGGGAATGTCGCCTTCGATTTTATCCACCAAATAGGCCAGCCTGCCATATCCCAAGTCCACGACCCCGTGGAACTTGGCGCCCATGCCGAGTCTCTCGTACAGACGCGCGCCTTTGACTTCCTGGATGAACTCGTCGTAGGCAAAGGCCGGACGGCCGGCGCCCCGGCCGGCGCCGGTGAAATTCCTATGGGTCAAAATTTTAAGCATCGCCGGCTTGCCGTTATAATTGACCTCCCACACCTCGGAACCAAACCGGCGTTTTTCTGTCTTACTCAATCTGCGGCCCTCAAATTCTTGGGAAACAAAAGGAAGGTTAAGATAAGCCGCAATGTGGCGAGGCATGGCCCAAATCTCATCCGTAGTCAAGGGCGCGCTAAGACTGCCCGCAGGCCGCAGCAGCTTTTGCAGCCTGGGATCCAATCGTCTAAAAATCCGGCCGGCCTCTCGGATATCTTTTTGTGTTGCCGACGCAGCCCCTCTTTTTACCTTTACTGCGCCGGTAACAGCCGGCGGCTGCGCTGGGGAACCGGACTTACGGCCCAAAATCGCGCCCAAGGCAACGCCGGCGCCGCCCAAAAGAATGGGCCAGGAGTCTATTGCTTCGGCCTGAATTCCCGATACCCCAGCCATCGCTATCGAAGGAACGATTAGCGCCAGGGCCATGAAAGGAATGTTCCTGATAATGCCCCGCCACCAAGGCGCCGGGGCCATGATCTTATTGGTTCGGACCAAAGATTCGGCAAGGACTTTTCGGGCTTCTGGGGCAAAGGTTATTGCCGAGTCTTCTATGGCGCCAGGGCCATCAACCACGCGCGCTTCTTTTAGTTTGATGGGCCGTCCTTGTTTATTCACTTCAACTAAAAGCTGGAGTTGGATTGATTCGCCGGCCTGCGGCGTCCTGGACCCCAGAGCCAGAAATCGGCCTGTTTTGGGGCTGATCCATAGATTCACCCAACGCAAATTAGGCTTGGGTCCCTGACCGGAAGAAAATCGAACAGCTTGGGTTAATTTTTCGCTCCCAAGCTCTTTGACCATCTTTGCAACAATGCTGGAAGGCGCGCCTCGAACCCAGAAAGCTGGAGAAACTTTCACTCCCCCTGCGGGCTTGAGGGAAAAAAGAGGACTCGGCCGGGCGCCTAGCGCCGCTTCATCGGGAGTCGGAACAAGCCCATCTGGGTGCGAGGAAGATAACGGTGGGTTATCGGGCGGGTAAGAAAGATAGCCTAAAATTTCTTCGCCATCTGCTTCTGAAGATGGGGCCGGCATTCCGGCAGGAGCTTGCGCTCCGGAATTGTATTGCTTGACCGCCTCATCGAGATTGACCCTTGCTTGCGGGCCGGCGATGCCTTGGCCTTGGGACTTTTCCAAGTAAACGATTTCCTTGATTGATTTGATGGCGCCACCGGGGTCTTGTTCGACTTTAAGAACAACGCCGGCTTGAGCAGGGCTTCTTCCTGATGTCGGTCCCATGGCTGCGATGCCTCCTGACATGGCATTAATAATCACGCGGACATTAGACATGATCCCTCTGGCCCTATTATCTCCCCCGCCGGGGGCGAGAGACGAAGCACTCGGGCTTTGGGCTGCGGCAATTTTGAAACCCTCTGATTGAAGCCGGGCGAGAATAGTTCTTACCATGCCCGGTCCGGGCTTTGGCAGGGCAGGCGCGCCGGAGAGCGCGCCTCCAAAATTTATAACAAACTCCCTTTCGTCCGGCGCCAAAGCTCCGGCTTTGGTCATCGCGTCAATATTGGATTGAGGATTCGAGCGATCATCCGGAACCGGCCGGCCTTCCTGGTCTTTAATCACATGGCCTGAAGCATCGTGAAGATAATCATCTAGCCGTTTTCCATCGGGGATCGGCGTGCCGTCCTCCCAGAAAACCGGCATTCCGGCAACGGCATGTCCACGAATCTGTCCGTATCTCCAGGTGATCCATCCGGATCGGCCCCATCTGAAATCAGGCGGCAAAATTTTGGAATCCGGCCCAATATCTTGATTTTCAATCCCCGCCTCAATCAAAGCTTTGTCAATCGCCTCCATCAATGATTTCGCCTCTTTGGGATTCGCAGGCCATACCGTGATAAATTTTCCATTTTGAGCACCAGCAGGATCCCCCTCTACAAATAGCTCAAGAAAATCAGGAGCAACGATCTTGTGACTAGCGCCGGCTCCAAGCAAAATTTCCGATACTACTTTTTCAATGGCCGCAAAGTTGGCACGGGGCGCGCTGATGTGAAACTTAATGCCTTGGTAGGGATAGGAGGACCCCTTGTTAAATTCTAAAAATTGTCCCATGCGCTGGTAGGCAGCGGCCGGTGAACGGCCGCTTGTTTCCGATTTCCCGCCAGAAGGCGAACTTGACAGGGATGGGCCGCCGGACGCATCTCGCTTTAGGGTACGCCTCCAAAGAACAACCCTCTCCGAAAATCTCGCCAGGGCTGCGGCTCCGGCGAAATGCAGGGCGAATGTCGCTGCCTGCATGGTTAATCCCGCTCCCAGGAAAGGGGTAACCAATGGCACGGTCCAGATAGTCAGAGGCAAGGAAAAGGCAAAAAGTAACGTAACTCTCATCCAAAAAGATTGGGGCAGAAGACGGGAGATGAACCCCATCGCCCTGCCCTCTCCCCGCAAGCGAGGCGAGGGGAATTGGGGAGACGGGACCAGAGAAGAATCAGAAGGGGATTGGGGCTGAACAGGGGGGCTGGTTCGATATGTTGTCGAAAGAACATCAAAGGCTTTCTTAATCCCTAAAGCCATTGTGGCCCAGACGCCCATCTCGATCCACGGGCCCTGCATGAGGAAATGGGATTTGGGAAGATCCAGGCCGGCGCTGACAGCCGCGGCGGCCCAGGGAATGGAAACAATCCAGCTAAAAAAAACGCTGACGGCCCAGCGGGCTCGATTTGATTGAAGAAAACTGGGGTATCCTTTTCTTGGAACTTCTTTCAGCGGACCAAAGGTTTCTTTGACCCTTTGGACTCTGCGGGAAAGACTATTCAAGGTGTTATATACAATCGCAGGCGTCAAAACCAAAAATCCCGTTTCAATGGAATTGAGGCCAGGCAATTGATCGCCATAGACTGGGCCCTGTAACAACGGAACCAAGGAAAGGGAGACGCCCAGTCCGGTGATAAATTTTTTGATTGGGGTATTGGGAATAGCATCTTGGACCCAATAGACGAAACGGTCTGCCACAGTGAGCTTGGCGGGTTTGCTGGGAGCCTCCGGGGACTTGCCGGTTTTATTGCGGCGAGATACTAGCCACGATGCCGCTCCAGCGCCAACAAGAACCGCCACGGTCAACGCTGGAATGGGTCCCTCAAAAAAAGGCGCCGCATCGGTAGGCAATACTATCCAATCGCCACCCCGGGCAGCAAGAGGAGTTAAAGCCAGAAGGGCTCCGGCAGCAATTTTGAGGCCTCGTTGGGTTTCGGGATTCATTATAAGCGTAGGGGATGGGGGATGGGGGATTC
>JACQPE010000008.1 GCA_016207685.1 Elusimicrobiota bacterium
GTATTAAGCATTTTGAATTGAAGTCCTGTTCTATCAGTATTTCGGCCCATTTCGCCACCCATGGAGTCAATCTCACAAACAATTTGTCCTTTGGCAACGCCTCCAATAGAAGGATTGCAGGACATTTGCCCAATAGTGTCTAAATTTTGAGTCATTAATAATGTTTTTGAGCCCATCCTAGCTGCAACCAACGCTGCCTCGCATCCAGCATGTCCGGCTCCAACAACGATAACATCGTATTCTTTGGGAAAAATGAAATGGTCAGGCATGAAAATTGATCCTTGGTTCGGGGTTCGTAAGAGAGAGGTAGGGATTCAATTTGAAAGTCTCAATCGTTAGGAGAGCAATGACGGATTTGGAGTCCATGATTTTGCCTTGACGGACCCACTCCACCGCTGTTTTAAGCGCCAAGGGAAAAACTTCTAAAAATTCATCCGTGTCCGTCTTGGCGTCTTTTTTCACCAAATCCCAGGCTGCATAAACATGCATCATTTCCGTGGCAAAAGCCGGTGTGGGCCAAAATGAATTAATCTTCCTAATTTTTTTAGGCCAATACCCTGTTTCCTCAAGCAATTCCCGCCGAGCGCATGTTAGGGGATTTTCCTTGGGATCAATTTTGCCTGCCGGCAATTCATAAATGGTTTTTTTGACAGGGTAGCGGTATTGTCGAAGCATCAACAAATTTTTTTTATCCAAAAACGCAGCGATTGTTACAGCCCCGGGATGAAGCATATAATCACGCACGCTTTTGTTGCCATTGGGCAAAGTCACGGTGTCCGAATAAAAACTGACAGCGTCGCCTTCAAAAACGCGACGGCTCTTAAATTTTTTCTCGACAAGATTTTTCATAGCTATGGGAATGCCCTATATTTTACCTCACCCAACTGAAGTAAAACAGAGAATCGGGCGAAGATGCTTTATTGGTCGAAGAGTTGGTAGTAGCTCATGAGGCGCTTGGCGCGGCGTTCGTCTTGGCGATCAAGATAAATGGCCACCAAGTTCGTCATCATGCGCGCTAAAATCGTGGGCATGGGGGCCGGCAAAAAATGTTTTTTGTCGTAGGCCACATTTTGGCTTGAGAGAATTTTTTTGCAATCGGCCAAAGTCAAGATTTTGCCACCCCGGAAAGGGTCCAGGTAAACGCCGCCTTCGGGATATTGAAACTCAACGATGAAGTGCCCCGGCAGAGCGATTCCGGTAAAGGGCAATTTGAGGCGCTGGCCAAGGAGGAGATAGAGGCAGGAGAGCGTGATGGGTATTCCCAGTTTGCGCTCTAAAACCTTGTTGAAGTAGCTGTTGTCCGGATCGTAATAAAATTCTTCGTTGCCCCGAAATCCCTCAACGCTAAAGAGGAAATAATTCAGGCAATTGATGATTTCGACGGGGCGTTCGGTGCCGGTAATTAACCGCTGCAGGTCCGTGGCCAAGCGCTCCAACGGTTTGGCGATATCCGATGGGCGCAGCCTGGGGTATTCAAATGAGGCCAAAAGAAACATTCCGAATTCAAGATTTTGCAGATTATCCGGCAGGCATGAGAGCATTTGAAAATCTTGCTCCAGCTGATCCCAGCGTGCCTCTTCGAGCGCGCGATGCGCCCGACGCGCCGCCAGTAAGGGTAAATTTTTAATGAGCCGCTCGACGCGCTCGGGTTCATGCCGCGCCACGATTTTAAACTGGCCGATGAGAAGGTCCCTGGAAATCTGATTATCATCATCAAGCAGCAAGGCCAAGGCCTTTAGCTGGTTATCGTTGAGCGGCGCTTTTTGCATCATGGGTAGATATTATTTTTTACCGGGCAAAGTTGATTTTGTCAAGGTGATTAAATGAACCGAATTGGTAGAATTAAAATTTAAGGATTTTTTACCGATGATTGACGCGGGCAGTTAGCTCAACGGTTAGAGCGTTCGCCTCACACGCGAAAGGTTGGGGGTTCGAATCCCTCACTGCCCACCACGTTTTGAAGGCGGCAAACGCTGTAAGGGCAACGAAAGCGAAAAAGGCCGGTAGTAGCCGGGATTCGAAGCGGACCCGAGCGCTGCCTGTGGCAGGGAGAGCGAGGGCCGCAGGCTCCGGAGGAGCCCGCCGGGACAGGCGGGTGGGGGAGGAGGAATCCCTCACTGCCCACCACGTTTTGAAGGCGGCAAACGCTCTAAGGGCAACGAAAGCGAAAAAGGTCTACCCCCTAACCCCTGATAGATAGATCAGTTTATTGCAGAAAAGTTTCCAGCTGGGTGAGACGCCGCTCCAATTCTTGGGAGCGGACATTGGTGCCGTCGAGCTGCACCGATTGATCGGCGTATTGTTTGGCCTTGGCGTAGTAGTCTTTGGCTTCGGCGCGCGCGAGAACTTGGATGGCCTCGCTTGTTTTCATGGCGTAGACGCCCGCGAGATTAGACAGGCAGAAAGAAATCGCCTGGTTTTGCGTCATGTTGGCGAGAAGGGTGGGTTGGCGCCGTTCCATTAAATCCTTGGCCTCGAGCAATTCTTTTTCCGCGGCATTCAAGAGGCCTTGGGTCATGTAGATAATACCGAGATTGAGTTTGGCTTCGCCGAGATCGGGATTTTTTTGAATAGCCTTTTTAAATTCGTCCTCGGCACGGGTGAGTTTTTGCTGTCCGGCGAAAATGACGCCGCGGCGGAAATGTTTATTCGCTGAATAAAGATTGGGGA
>JACQPE010000085.1 GCA_016207685.1 Elusimicrobiota bacterium
ACGGTCTAGGCGGAGATTAAAACCTAACGGAATAGTCCTCTGCGAAAATCCAGGCTAAGATAATTTTCAGTCTACCCTGCCGGTTGGGACTTGGCGCCCGGCATGACGTTGCGAAGCCGCGCGCTTGGGGACAATCCCAGGGATTGTCCCCATGATGGGTAAAACTTAAAGTTATCTTAGCGGCGATGAGTTTTAGACTTTAGTAACAGAAACACCTAGGCCTAAGTCCTACTGTTTTTGGCCCCCATGGGACCCTGGCGCGATTTGATAGTCCCTGGTATCTTCGGCAAACAACGATTACCATGCTAGAAGTTCCAAAAAGAATAGGAAAAGGGCAAAAATGAAAAAAATCATTGTTCCTGTATTGGGCATTTCGATTGCCTTAGCTACGCCAATGGCGCCGGCCTGGGCTTTGAGTCGAGGCGATCGGGCGGCGCATGCCAAATTTGAACGGGAACAGCTTGATCGGATTAAAAACGGCAATCAAAAAATTATTATTTTTGAAACCGGCCTTACCGCTCAAAAAAAAGACGCCATTATACGTGAGGCGGGCGGAGAACCAGGGCGGCGGCTTGAGGGAATTAATGCTGTTGTGGGTTATTTTCCTAAAGGCATCCAGGGTGACCTTAGATCCGACTCTCATGTTCGCAAAGTCGAAACGGATGGCTTAGCTCAAGCGATTGGATTTACGGCGCCGGTCGTTATTTTAGGCGCATGCCGGAGCCCGAAAGACTCCTCCTCTAATGCCGAAGCAGACGTTGATACCGCTATCGATGATGATACCGATACGGATAGCGGAGACACAAGCGATACAGGCGCCACCGGCGACCCCAATCTTTATCCCAACACAGAATATCCTTGGGGCGTCGCGCGCATAGATGCTCCGACGGCTTGGCGCACTGGCAGCTTTGACCTTGTTGATATTTGCGTCATTGACTCGGGCATTGATGTGGACCATCCTGATTTTAGCGCGTTTACGCTAAACGGCGGACTTAACTTCGCCTCCTCCACGGGAACCCCGGATACGAATATTGATGATGAATACATGCACGGCACGCACGTTAACGGCATTATTGCGGCGGCTTTCAATGGTTTTGGCGTTGTGGGCGTAGCGCCCAATGCGAGGCTCTATCAAGCCAAAATTTTCGGAACCTATGGATCATCAACGTGGTCCACTCTCATTGCTGGAATCGAGGCCTGTATCGCGGCAAACGCCGACGTCATTAATATGAGTCTTGGCGGCTATCCGTCCTCTGTGGATGATGAAGCGCTGCATCTGGCCATTCAAGCTGCTGATAGCGCGGGAATTACCATCGTTGCCGCGGCAGGCAATAACTACGGATCGTCTGTCATTTACCCGGCTGCTTATGATGAAGTGATCGCGGTTTCCGCCATCAACGATGCCTATGGATTTGCCTATTTCTCCAGCAAGGGCGCAGAGGTGGATATAATCGCTCCGGGCCAAGAGATTCCCTCGACCCTCCCATTAGATTATGATAGCGATGGCTACGGATATCTTTCCGGCACCTCAATGGCCAGCCCGCATGTAGCTGCCGTGGCTGCTTTGATCCGCGGCGCTAATTCCAGCCTGTCTAATGATCAAGTGAAAGAAATTCTTGAGAATACAGCAGAAGATATGGGCCTCGCCGCCGAAGAGCAAGGCCAAGGATTGGTGGATGCCGAAGCAGCGGTTGCCGCTGCTCTTGACATGAACGCAGGAGCATATAATTACAATAGCGGACACTCGAGTTATTTTTGGGGATCCCAAATACCTGACACCGTTGGAAAAACAGCAGCCTGGGCCAATCTTTTACCAAAAGAACGCCGAAGCCAAAATTGGTCAGCAGGGATTACGCCTAATTCATCAGCCCTTAGATCACTTTTTGACCATTAATAACGATAACGAAATAACGGGACGTTCCTGCCTTTTATTAACTTTTTCTTCTAAGCCGAAACTGTTCGTTTTACTTAGAAGGACAGCGGGGATGCTTCATTGGACATATGACACACAATGAATTCATGAATAACCAACGGAGCGATGCTTGGCAAAAAGTGGGGCTTTTTGCCGGAATCAGCGCGGCCACGGAAACGGGTTTAGGAAGCATCCTCCATGGGCTCAACATCCCCATGCGGGGTCACTTTTTGGCCAATCTCCAAGGACTTGTCTTGGCCTCATTCGCCAAGAACCAGGCGCCTCTCAAGCGCCATATTTTTTTGATCTCTTTGATCAGCGCTGCGCTGAAAAGTCTTTCTCCGGCCGGCAAACGCCTGCGTCCCATGTTCGCTATCGCGACGCAAGGGCTTCTATTCCATTGCTCGGTAAACATTCTGGGGACGGGAATTCTGGGACTCATCACGGGACAAATGATGATCGGCGCGTGGGTCACCATTCAGCCTTACGCGTTTCAATATATTTTTTTCGGAAAAGACCTTCTCAAAAGCTATGAAACGCTTTTTCATCTAATCTCGCGGGCGCTGCCTTTTGAGTTGACTTCTCCCCTGACGATTCTTGGCGCCTGGGTCGCGATCAACATGGCGGCCAGCGCCTTGATCGGCCTGATTTTTTATCAAAGCGGGACGTTCCAGGAATGGGCCCTGCGCCCAAGGAACACGTCCCTTAAAAAAACTCCTTTAAACCTTCCCAAAAGTTTCACTCATGAAATTCCCCCCTGGAACACCAGCATGCGCGAATCTCTCAAAGAACTGGCGCATCCGTATTTTCTGACCCCATTTATTTTTGTCCTATTTTTTTCCTGGCTGGCCCATAAAAATTTAGAGCATTTGGGAGTCATCGCCATGCGAGCCATCGCGATCGCTTTTGTTTGTTTTTTATTAGTGCGACGGTTCAATTTTGTCTTCGTCGCTTATTGGCTCTCTCAAAAAGGCTTCAAGGGTCCGGCCCTGGCTCTTGAAAATGCCCTCATTGAAACGGCAAAAAGATTATCCGGGCAATGACCGAGCAGGTTTACTTACTGGCCGCAGGTCAAGGAACACGCATGGGTGGCCCCAAGGCCTGGCTGAATCACAGAGGAAAAACTTTGCTCCGTCTCCAGACCCAATTTCTTTTGAAGCATTTTGCACCTCAAGGAATATTCATCACTATTCAAGGAGAATGGCTGAAGCGTTGTCAAGCCATCCATGGAGGCATCCGGTGGATTGCCGTCAACCCTGCCGCATTCCCTCTTGGCGCTCTCATGGACCTGGTCCGATCAAACGACCGGAAACACTGGGCCTTTCTCTATCACGTTGATATGCCGGTCTGGAAATATGAATTATTTAAATCTCTTAAAGATCAGATCGGTCCGAATGAGGAGGCCATTGCCCCGGCGTACCAAGGCCGCCAGGGCCATCCCATCCTATTATCCCCTCAAATCCAACAAAAAATTTTGACCTTAAATCCCGATCGCGACCGTCTTGATTGGTGGCTTAAAAACCGCCGGATAAAAATTGTTGAAACGCCTGATTCTTGCATGTTAAATAATTGGAACGCGCCCAATGACCATAAAATACAACGAATGGATACTCAAAAGCGATAACGTTGTCACCGACCAAGGCGTGACTAGCGCCGCCATCTGGATCCAAGACGGTAAAATTCAAAAAATAACGCCGCCTGGCCAGGCTCCGAAAAATGCGACCATCCTGGATGCGGGCGCCTTGGCCATTTTGCCCGGCCTTGTGGACACGCATGTTCATATCAATGAGCCGGGCCGCGCCGATTGGGAAGGTTTTGAAAGCGCCACCAGAGCCGCTCTTGCCGGCGGCGTGACGACCTTGGTGGATATGCCCTTAAATAGCTCGCCCGTGACAACCACGCTGGAATCTCTTGATGCCAAACACGCTTCGGCAACGGGAAAGCTTTGGGCTGACTGCGGTTTTTGGGGAGGGGTGGTGCCGGGAAATCAAAACGAACTTGAACCTATGATTAAGGCAGGAGCCCTGGGGTTTAAGGCTTTTTTGATTGATTCCGGCATTGATGACTTTCCTAAAGTTGACGAATCGAGCCTAAACAAAGCCATGCTTATTTTAGCCAGGCATGGAGCGCCTCTCTTGGCGCATGCGGAACTTGAGGGACCCCTTTCCATGCGCGAGGGTAAGGTCCCCAATGATAAACACCGCTATGCCGGCTATCTTTTTTCACGCCCTGAATCTTGGGAAATCGAAGCTATCGAAATTCTTATTCGTCTCTGCCAAAAAACCGGATGCCGCACCCACATCGTGCATCTTTCGTCATCAGAGGCATTGGAAAGCATTGCGCGCGCAAAAGCACAGGGGTCGCCCATTACCGCAGAAACCTGCCCCCATTACCTTATTTTTTCCTCGGAGAAAATTCCTGATGGAGCGACCCAGTTCAAATGTTCCCCCCCAATTCGCGATAGCGAAAATCAAAACCAACTTTGGCAAGCGCTTAAAGAAGGCATCGTGGATTTCGTCGTGTCGGATCATTCGCCGTGCCCGGCTGAAATGAAGCTCTTGGATACCGGAGACTTCATGCGCGCATGGGGCGGCATTTCATCGCTGCAATTTGGGCTATCCTCCATTTGGACCCAATCGAAAAATCACGAATTTGATCTTTGCGATATTGTCCGCTGGATGAGCGAGCGGCCGGCTCGGTTTGCCGGGCTTGGAACCCGCAAGGGCCGCATCGCGCCCGGATTTGACGCCGATCTGATGATTTTTGATCCCAAGGCTGCGATCACCATTGAGCCCAAAATGATCCACCACCATCATAAGCTGACACCCTATCAAGGAATGCGGCTCAAGGGTCAAGTGCGCACTGTGTTCCTAAGAGGAAGTAAAATTTATGATCAAGGGATATTTAATGAACCTGCCGGACAAATTATCACCTCTCAAAAATTTTCTTGAATTGCCTGATTTGGCATCAACGCGCCTTGGCGGCAGGGCGCTTTACGCCAATGATGAATTTTTCGCGCCTAAAGAAAATCTTTTAAGACAAGAAAAACCTATTTTTATCGAGGGCAAATACACTCATCGCGGCAAATGGATGGACGGCTGGGAGACGCGCCGCCGCCGGACACCGGGACATGATTGGTGCCTTATTTCTCTGGGTCTTCGCGGCATGATCCGCGGTTTTAATGTTGACACGAGTTATTTCGTTGGGAATTATCCTGAGCGTTGCTCCATTGAGGCCATTGATTTGCCGGAAAACCCTGCTCGTAAAAAACTTCTCAATCGTAATCTTCAATGGAGAGAACTTTTGCCTCAATCAACCCTCAAAGGCGGCGGCGATAATTTTTTTAACATATCATCGGCGCCGCCATGCACTCATTTGCGTTTCCATATCTATCCCGATGGCGGGGTTGCACGCTTGCGCGCCCATGGGGAGGTCGTGCCCGATTGGAAACGCCTGCCAAAGTCAGGCCGGCCGCTCAATCTGGCGGCGATTGAAAACGGCGCCGTGGCCGTGGCCGCCAGCGACATGTTTTTTGGCTCAAGAAATAACCTTTTGATGCCCGGACGGGCCAAAAATATGGGCGACGGCTGGGAAACCAAGAGGCGCCGGAGCCCTGGTTATGACTGGGTGGCCATCCGCCTGGGAGCCCCGGGGCTCATCCAAAAAATCGAAGTTGACACCAATCACTTTAAAGGCAACTACCCGGACCGTTGCTCCATTGAAGGCGCAAATAAAGTCGAGAATGGCGATTCATGGCAGGAAATTCTGTCTCAAACAAAACTCAAGGCTCATACGCGGCATTTTTTTGCCAAGGAATTGAAAGCCCGAGGACCTTTTAGCCATGTCCGGCTTAATATTTTTCCCGATGGCGGCGTGAGCCGTTTGAGAATTTATGGAAAGCCTAAATTTTTTTAATCAACTCACTCCAGAAAAGGCCATTGAAGAATTGCTTCGCTGCTGCGGCTCTATAAAATGGGCCCGGCAAATGTCGGCACGACGCCCCTATCCTAAAGCCGGTGATGTTTATAGAACAGCCGATCAAATCTGGGGCTCGCTTAAAAAAAATGACTGGCTGGAGGCTTTCCGCGCGCATCCTAAAATCGGCGGAACCAAGGCGCTCAAAGCCAAATTTAATTCAACGCGCGCCTGGTCAAATGAAGAACAGGCCGGCGTCAATGCCGCGACTCCGGAGACCTTGACCGCGCTCGCCGGACATAACCGCTCCTATGAGCGGCGATTCGGCCACATCTTCATCGTCTGCGCCACCGGCAAAACCGCCGACGAAATGCTTGAATTGATCAAAGCTCGCTTGGCCAATAAACCCCAAATGGAAATTAAAATCGCCGCCCAAGAGCAGGCTAAAATAACTAGAATTCGTCTGGAGAAGCTTTTAAATTCATGAGCCCAATAACCACCCATGTGTTGGACACGGCACGGGGCAAACCTGCCAAGGGTGTTCCTATCGTTTTGGAATTCCAATCAAACGGCGCATGGAAAAAATTGGCCCAAAAGACCACCAATGCCAACGGCAGAATCTCCGATCTAATCCCCAAATCAACCGTTCTAAAAGCCGGACTCTATCGAATGACGTTTGACACCGCATCATATTTTCGCCAAAAAAATAGGGAACGGTTTTATCCCTCCGTTATGGTTATCTTTGAAATAAAAAACCCCGGCGAACATTTCCACATCCCCCTTCTTTTAAGCCCCTTTGGTTACTCCACCTATCGTGGCAGTTAAGGCTAATCGCAATGCGGTTCATTTAAAGCCCCCCTGTCTGTCATTGCGAGCCCTTGGGGGCTGCTGGGGACCCGCCTCCGGCGGGTCAGCACCCTCCGCAGAGCTTCGAGTGCCGGCCTGGGCCCCGGAGGTGCCCACGGTGCCAGACGTCCCCCGAAGCTCTGCGCAGGGGGACTGCTGGGGACCCGCCTCTGGCGGGTCAGACGTCCCCCGAAGCTCTGCGCAGGGGGAAGCAATCTCATCAGAAGAATGGCCTTTTATGAGATTGCCGCGGCTCCCGCGGAGCCTCGCAATGACAAAAAGATCTCGCCCTAAAGTGACCATTAATCCCATATTCCGCGGTTGCGGAATCTTCCTCGAAAGCCCCGCAGATGGAGCTGCGGGACCATCAAGCGCCGCAGGCGCGATGGGAGCGAAACAATCCCCCGCCGGCGGAGCCGGAAATTCCGCATTTTTCTGTGCGCGTGTTTTCCCTATGCAAAGGTTGTTCAAATGCGGAACTTGGGTTAATCACGCCTGTCGGCTTTTTGTTTTAATTAATTGTGTCCCATTGTCCTTGTTGGCGTTCGATAGAAATCCGGGGCAGAAATTTTTTGATGCCGCGGGCTGCCGGAGTTGTCATCGCATCGGTAATCTTGGCGGCAACGCAGGGCCCGATTTAACTTTGGTGGGCATCAGGCGCAGCAAAGAATGGCTCCATGTCTGGCTCAAGAATCCCAAGGCTTGGAAAAAAAACACGCTGATGCCCAACTTCCGCCTCGCTCCCAAGACTCAAGAGGCCATTGTGAACTATCTTTCAACTCTGCAAGGCCAGGACTACCCGCCGGGAACAGCTCCTTGGCATCAAGGCAACATCGCTTCAATTGAGCGCGGTCAAATTCTCTACAACAAGGCCGGCTGCGTGGCCTGTCATGGCCCGCAAGGAAAAGGCGGCCATCCCAACAACAACGTCCCGGGAAACGCCATCCCCGCATTAACAAAACTCATTACCACCTATACTCCCGATGAACTTAAGTTAAAAATCATGCGGGGCGCCCCTCCCCCCGGCAAACAAAATCCCGATGAAATCAGCCCATTGGTTTTTATGCCTTCATGGGGGAATGCTTTGACCAATCAGGACCTCGATGACTTGACAAATTACTTGTTCGCCAAGGTCGCTGAAACCACAAATGAGTCATGGTAACGGCTGATTTAATTCTTGACTGCGCCAATCTGGCGTTGCGCTGGGCGCATGTGATTTTCGGCATCACTTGGATCGGCCAGACCTATCTTTTTAACCGGATGGAGCGGGTTTTAGAGCCGCCCCGAAGCGCAGGCAATGAAAATATATCAGGCGAGCTTTGGATGGTTCACGGCGGCGGCTTTTATCTCGTTGAAAAACAAAAATGGCCCGAAATCATGCCGCGGACGCTCCACTGGTTTAAATGGGAATCGGCTCTCACCTGGATGAGCGGAACGGCGCTTTTGGCGGTGGCTTATTGGGCCGGGGCTCCGCTTTTAGAATATGGTTCGACAGTTAGCCGGGGGTTCGCCATCGCCATTTCCCTGGGGACTCTTGTTTTTGGTTGGATTGTCTACAGCCTAATTTGGAATTCACCGGTCGCGAGGAATGAACTAATCGGGGCGGGCGTCAGCTGGATGCTGATCATACTGCTGGCCCGGGGCCTGGGCTCATTTTTAAGCGACCGGGCCGTTTATTTGCACATCGGCGCCGTTATGGGAACCATCATGGCGGCTAATGTCTGGATGCGCATTCTCCCCTCCCAGAAAAAAATGATGAAAATCACCCAAGAGGGCGGCGTTCCCGATCAAAACCTCGCCCGACGCGCCCGAAGAGCGTCGCGGCACAACACGTTCATGTCCGTCCCGCTGATTTTTTTAATGCTTTCAAGCCACTACCCCGCCCTAACCTACGGCCACCCTTGGCGCCTGCAAATTTTAGGCGCTCTCATTATCCTCGGCTGGCTAGCCGCCCAAGCCATCCGCCGCTGGCTTTGAGGCAACCATCCCGATACCCCTCAAGCAATTGATCTTTTGCGGTTTTCGAGAATTTTTAGGAAGGAACGTAAGTTAAATTCCTCCTGGGTTAAGCCGGATCGCTCGGCCTCCTCTTGAGTGATCGCGCCGCAGTTCAAGGCTCTTAGAAAATAATTCAGCAGCCCCTGTCCCGTGGCCGCGTCATCAAAAATATCGCCGAGCAATGTTGCCTGGGCCGCTTTATCTATAAAATTTTTCAAACGAACCGAGGCGGCTTCATAATTCTGAAGAAAAAAGTGATACACGGCCGCATAGCGAGTAGGCAGTTGGGCGGGATGCAAATCCCATCCTTGATAAAAGCCGGATATTAACGAATGTTGAACATTTTCGTAATGAAGCTTCCAGGCGCGAAACACGGCATTTTGGTTTTCTTGGAGTTCCTCCGGCGTCAAACCGGGGCCTCCGGGAGCGCTGCGGTGCACGGGAACAGGCATGACATTGGTGGCGCCATCGCTTAAACGGATGTTGGACTGGGCAAGAGCCACCTGCATCATCTCTTTGGCAAAATCGCACGCGGGATGCGTCATGGACTGATAGGCCGCCGTGATTTGACGCAAGGCTGTGTAATCATAAGTTCCAAAATGAGCGGCGACGACTCGCCCCGCGCCGGCCTCAACAATGGCGCGCAGAGCCGGACCGGTCCCCCTGCTCAAAATCGCCTGGGGTGTTTCAATCATGAGTTCGATTTTAAGGGAACCTTTAGGATATTTCGCTTTGCCCTCGATTAGGCTCAAAATCTTGGACAAAGTTTCAACCTGTTTTGGAAAAACAACCTTGGGTAGGGTAACGACAAAATAAGGGGGCAGCCCCCCCTGCGCGCGCCGCGCCAAAGTGGTTAAAAAAATATCCAAGGTCCGGATGCTGCGCTCATGAAGCTCCGGAGAAAATGGCTTGATGCGAATCCCTGTAAATGGCGGCAGGGTTCCGGCGTCCATCCCTCGATAAAGCTCTTCAGCTGCGGTGCGGGCATGGCCGTCTTCCTCATCATCGGGCCTGTTGCCGTAACCGTCTTCAAAATCAATGCGAAAATCCTCCACAGGCTCGCGTTTGAGCTTATCCACGACTCGTGAATAGATCGTTCCAGCCAAATTTTGATCGCGCCAGCCGAGGGCTTGGGCAAAAATAGCGGGACCAGGCGCGTAAGTTTCAAGGGACCTCAACGCTAAATTTCCCAATTTTGCCGTCGTGTCGAACTTAAAAAGATGAGCGCCCCCGTAAACCGTATGCACGGCCTGGCGCGCGCCGTCTTCCCCGGGATAATTTTTGGCGTAGTCGCTATTGGCCTTTTTTAGAGAAACTAAAACGCTATTCAAACTTTTAGGATCAAGGCAACGTCTGCTTGGCTCAAGAGCCTTCTCAAGGGTTTTCATAATAATTTGCCTCCGATAGGAACGATCGTAAGATATTTTGCGAAATTTGAAGGCGGTATTCACGAGTTGAACGGACATCATCGATGGGGTCAACGTCATCTTTAAGAAGACGGCAGGCTTCCTCCACCGCATCGCGATGCAATTTTTTTCCCTTAATGAATTTCTCCGCCTTAACCAACCTCCTGACGGTTGAGGCCATGCTGCCCAAGGCAAATCGCAGCTCCTCAACGGTTCCATCTTGTCCGACCCAAAGTAGTCCGGCGGCAACGGTTTTTGATATCGCTTGAGCCGCGCGCGTGCCGACCTTCCGAAATAACCGGCGCGCTCCTTTCCTGGAGTAAGGAATTTCCACGGATTCGATCAGTTCGGCAGGCAACAGCCGGGTCTTTTTGACGCCCTCAAAAAAATCCATGAAGGCTAAGGCGCGCCGGCCTTGGCGCGAAATCAGGCGGACAATGGCCTCATAAACAGCCAAAACTGGAAATGTGTCCCCTGCCGGTGAAGCATTGGCGATATTGCCACCCAAGGTTCCCTTATTTTGTATTTGGAGACCACCCACGACGCTGCAAGCGGTTTGGATAAGCGGGAAATGCCGTCTAACCGCGGCGTTTCTTTGAATATCTGCGTGCGCCGTTAAAGCGCCGATGAGGACGCCTTTTTTTAAGGCGCGCACACCCCTAATCTCCCGGATTAAAGAAATATCCAAAACTTTTTTATTATTTAACAACCCGGCATTCCAAGCAACCATCAGGTCCGTGCCTCCGGCCAAGACCAGGGAATCGGGATTTTCGCCGTAGGCTTGAAGCGCTTTTTCCAGCGATGACGGCTGCAAAAAATAAATGGAATCCGGTGCGCCGCGCATGAAATCAGGATATAGGAGATAGGATAGAGGAGATCGTGGAATGATGATTAAAAAATCTGATGCGGCAAATGATTGACTTCAAAATCCATTTTTTGATCATTTGGTCCTGCTCTCCCGTTTTCGCTCTTTGATTATTTTAATGACCGAATTGACGATATGCTGGTAACCGGTGCAGCGGCAGAGATTTCCTGCCAAGGCTCGGCGAATTTCAGAAGGACGCGCGGAGCCGCCCCGGGATATCCATGCCCAAGCGGACATGAGCATTCCGGGGGTACAAATGCCGCACTGGGCGCCGCCTTCCCTTAAAAATGATTCCTGCAGACGATGCAGCGACTTGGGTGTTCCCAGGGACTCCACTGTTTCAATCCGGCGTCCGTTCATTTGAGCCACCGGTATCAAACAGCTATTGACAGGGTCGCCGTCCACAAGAACCGTGCAAGCGCCGCATTCGCCTTCACCACAGCCCTCTTTTGTGCCCGTTAATTCATAATTTTCCCGCAAAACATCAATCAAACGTTTAAATGGCGCGCCTTCATAAACGCGCTTCTTTTTGTTGATGGTCAACTTAATTCGCATTTATTTTCCGGCAAATTTTTTCAGGAAGAATGGGGAGTTCCGTCATCCAAAGTCCTGTGGCATGACCAATGGCCGCGGCTACCGCAGGCCCCGGAATATCCATGGGCAGTTCCCCGACGCCCTTGGCCCCCCAAGGTCCATGGGAATACGGCTTCTCCACGATTTCTACATCCATCGGCGGAGTGTCCATCGCCGTCGGAATTATGTAATTGGTTAACTGCGAATTTTGCATAAAGCCATTTTGATAAACCGGGTTTTCCCAAAGCGCATAGCCCAAGGCTTGCGTGATGCCGCCGATCATTTGGCCTTCGGCTAATTTTGAATTAATGGCGCGGCCAATGTCCTGAACCGTTGTCAAACGGCGAAGCCGCACTTCATAAGTCGCGCGGTCCACTTCTAAATCTACCGCCACGCAGCCATAGCTAAATACCCCATAAGCGTCACCCGAATAGGCATGATCGTTCCACTCGATTTCATCGGGTTTTTTATATTGGACGATAAAAGCCCTGAACGGCGCTCCGTTTAAAATTTTAGCGGCAGCCCGCGCGAGTCCCTTTTTGGTCCTTGGAAATTCTCCGGCCGCTCGAACTACGGCTTCTTTCATTTCCAATGCGGCGCGCTCAATCAACCCGCCGACAACCATGCAGGTCCGGCTCGCCACCGTCGGTCCGCTGTCCGGAACTAGGCTCGTATCAGGCATTTCAATCTCAACCATGGTCTGCGGGAGATCAAGCGCATGGGAAACAATTTGAGCGAATATCGTGTTGGTTCCCTGGCCGATTTCCGTTGAGGCGGTAAGGACCTTGACCGTTCCCTCCTGGGTCAAGGACACGCCGGCGCGGCTGGCCAAATAAACTTCTCCGGAACCCGTAAATCCCGCCCCATGATGAACCAAGGCAATCCCCATGCCGCGCCAGGTGGAGTGGCGTTTATTTTTATTCCACCTAGAGTATTCTTTCCTTTTTTGAGCATAGCGGCTGCGCTTAAGCGTGCGTTCCAAAACTTCTCTCGCGCCCACGCTTTCGCGCAAAATTTGCCCAGTGGCCGTCACGGCGCCTAACTTAAAAACATTTTTCCGCCGCAACTCCACGGAATCCATGCCAATGACGCTCGCAATTTTTTCCATGTGCAATTCAGCCGCGAAAAGAGTCTGCGGCGCGCCAAAACCGCGAAAGGCGCCGTTGGGCGGCGTGTTGGTGATCATGCACACGGAACGCACACGCACGTTGGGGCATTCATAAGGACCTGTCGCATGCAAAGCCCCTCGTGATAATACGACCGGCGACAAGGTGGCATACGCGCCCCCATCCATGATGACCTCAATATCTTGCGCCAGAAGCCGGCCGTCTTTGGCAACGCCTGTTTTATGGCGCACAATAGCGGGATGGCGCTTCGTTGTCGCGGCCATATCCTCATGACGGTCGTAGATTATTTTAACGGGTCGGCCTGATTTAAGCGCCAATAGCCCGGCATGCCCGGCGATCATGCTAGGGTAATCTTCTTTGCCCCCAAAGCCGCCCCCCGTTGTTGTTTGAATCACGCGGATTCGATGGTCGGAAAGTTTAAATACCGCTTTTAACGCCTTATGCACATAATAAGGACATTGCATAGACCCCATCACCACAAGAGAGCCGTCTTTTTCAAAATAAGCGGCGATTCCGTTGTTTTCAATATAAGCCTGTTCCTGATGGGGTACGCGGTATTCCCCTTCAACCACAAAATCGGCTTGCGCCATGGCCGATTCAACGCTGCCGCGCTCGATCAATAATTTCTTGAACGCATTGTCCATGGAATAAAGCGTTTCTTTAAGCGCCAGAGATTCTTCAATAGTTAAAACCGGCGGCTGTTCCATAAACTCCGCCCGTATATGAGAAAGCGCTTCATAAGCTTTGTGCCGCTGTGAATGCGCCACCAAAACGATCGGCTCCAAGGGATGCGTGATTTTAACGTCAGCCAGGAGCGGCTGGTCATTCTCAATTAAGACAACGCGATTGACACCCGGAATATCCTTGGCCGTGACCACCGTGAATTCATCCCAAGAAAATTTTGGGTCAAAAACGATTTTTTTAATTAAACCGCGCGCAATCGAAGAGCGGTAAGTGACGCCGAAAAGGCATCCCGGAAAAGTGTAATCGTCAATATAACGAGCCGTGCCGCAAAGTTTCTCGGGCCCTTCCCGGCGCCAGATGTTCGTCCCAGCGGCAGGCATCGCCAAAAAAGCCTGTTTTCGCCTTACCGGTGATGGTGATGATGCCGGTGCCACCAGGGACGGCGGCGGCCGTCAACAACAACGCATGAAGAAAATACAAAAGATACGATGATTAACAGGGCCCCCAACATGCCGATGGTTTTCCTCATTTTATTTCCCCCTTAACGATTTAGCGGCGACATCTTTGGCAATCAAAATTGCCTGCGCCACCTCTTTCATGGTTTTACGCAAAGACATGCTTTGAGATTGAATCCTCTTGAACGCCTCTTCTTCAGTCAGCCCCTCGAGAGCCATCAGCACGCCCTTGGCCCGATCAACGACTTTCCTGGTCTGCAAATCTTCTTCCAACGTCTGAATGCGTTCTCCCATTATACGCGATTCCTCATAAAGCCGGGCCTTCTCAATGGCGCCGCCGATCAAACGGCCGATGGTGGATAAAATGCCGATTTCATGCGGCCTGTGCCGCCGCCCCTTTTTATGCTGGACATTAATGACGCCAACCACCTCGTCTTTCGTGAGAACCGGGATGGACAAAAACGCCTCGTACCGGTCTTCGGGAAGATTCCGAAAAACACGAAACCGCGCGTCCTCCGAAGCATTTTTAAAAATGACCACGGGTTTTTTATGTGACGCGACCCAGCCCGTAATTCCTTCTCCGAGCTTAAGCCGAATTTGCCCCAGCTCCATAGGATGGGGATTTTTAGACGCGCGCAAAATCAGCTCGGATGTCCCGGGTTCATAAACATAAAGAAAACAGCCGTCCGCTTTAGTCACACCTGTGACCAGGTCCACGACTTGGGAAAGAATTTCATCAAGCTGCCAAACGGAACTGATAATTTCAGCCACGCGCTGCAATAAGGCGATATCCCGGTCCTTTTGGCGTAGAAGCGGCCCCAATTGTTTCGGCGATGCGGCCGAATTAGACGACATGAATCCGATTATAGGCTTACCGGCAGGCCTTGACAAGATTCACTTCATCTAGCAAAATAACAATAACGCACAAAGCAGTGCGGCTCACTTTAGGCGTTTAAGCAGAATATCGCTAAAAGCTGGGACAATGGAGTCCCTCAAACGCAAGGAAGCGTTTGGGGGTTTTTCTTTTTATGGCGATTCTGCAAAAAGGAGAAATAGACATGTCCACTTTAACAGAAACAGTTGCTCGAAGCGCCAATGGCGCGCCCGTAAACAAAACGGTCACAACAACGGCAAAACCGGCACTTTTCGGCCTGGGATTCACAGCTGAAGCCGGAGCCAAGCGAAGCCCCAAAGAAGTCGTGGACTTCGCTAGAAAGAACAAAATCGAGATGGTTGATCTTAAGTTCGTTGATTTCCTGGGAACCTGGCAGCATTTTGGAATCCCTTTAAGCGAACTTAAAGAAAGCTTGTTTAAAGAAGGCTCCGGCATTGACGGCTCCTCCATCAGAGGCTGGCAAGCGATCAATAACAGCGACATGCTGGTGGTTCCGGATGCTGACACCGCCTTTGTTGATCCCTTCGCCAAAATTCCGACCCTGTCGCTTGTTTGCGACGTGCTCGATCCGGTAACAGGCAGCCGCTACAGCCGCGACCCTCGCTGGATTGCTCAAAAGGCGGAAAGCTATCTCAAAAAAACAGGAATTGCCGATACTTCTTATTTCGGCCCGGAAGCGGAATTTTTCATCTTCGACAGCGTCCGCTTTGATCAAACCGCCCATAGTGGCTATTACTACGTCGAATCTGACGAGGGCATTTGGAATTCCGGCCGGGAAGGCGTCAATCACGGGTACCGGCCACGCCACAAAGAGGGCTACTATCCCGTTGCTCCCACGGACTCCCAAGAAGATGTCCGAGCGGAAATGGTCCGCGAAATGGAAAAAGCCGGTATTTTGGTTGAAAAACAGCACCACGAAGTGGCCACTGCGGGACAGGCGGAAATTGACATGCGTTTTGATACCTTAACGCGCATGGCGGATAAAATTCTTCTCTACAAATATATCTGCAAAAACGTGGCCTTGCGCTATGGCAAAACCGTGACCTTTATGCCCAAGCCGCTATTCGGAGACAATGGCTCCGGCATGCACACGCATCAGAGCCTCTGGAAAAAAGGTTCCCCTCTTTTTTCAGGCAAAGATTATGCGGGCATTTCCGAGCTCTGCCGTTGGTACATCGGTGGTGTTTTGAAACACGCCTGGGCTCTGGCCGCGCTGACGAACCCGACGACCAACTCCTACAAGCGCCTAACTCCGGGCTTCGAAGCTCCGGTTAATTTGGCTTACTCCTCCCGCAATCGCAGCGCCGGCATCCGCATTCCGATGTATTCGGAAAAGCCGCAAGCCAAACGCATTGAGGTCCGGTTCCCGGATCCCACGGCCAACCCGTATTTAGCGTTTTCCGCCATGTTAATGGCGGGTCTAGACGGCATCGAGAACAAAATTGACCCAGGCAAAGCCATGGAGATGGATCTCTATGAACTTTCTCCGGGGGAGGCCGCCAAAGTCCGCCAAATGCCCGGGTCCCTAAGCGAAGCGGTCGGCGCGCTGGAAAAAGATCATCAGTTTCTGCTTAAAGGCGACGTCTTCACCAAAGACGTCCTGGAAACCTGGATTGAGCACAAGAAAAAGAAAGAGGTGGACTATATCCGGCTGCGCCCGCATCCGGCGGAATTCTTCCTCTACTTCGACGCTTAGCCTATGTAGCCTATGGGGTCACATCTCTACATTTTACATTTTTAAAAAAAGTGACAAAAAATGGGCAATTTTTTAACTTTATCTCACCAAAATGTAAAATGTAGAGATGTGACCCCTTTTGTGTTATGCTGGGCCGCGGTGGCGGGTCTCATTTCCGGTGGGTGCGTTTCAACCTCCGTTTACCAATCAGGAAAAACCCTGAAGGCCGGACATTGGCAAAGCGGCCTGGGCTTTGGCGTGGCCCATTTCACGGCCAAATCAAAAATCGTTGATTTTGACACGGAACTAGGATTTCCAGCGGTTGATTTTTGGCTTCGTTACGGAATCACGGATTTTGTTGATATCGGCTCTAAAATATCTCTTCCCGGTTCCGCATCGGCTGACCTTAAATTAGGCCTCTTGAGCGAAGACCGGGGGCACCCCATATCCCTGGCCGTTGGAGGCGGCTACGCTCAAGCTTCGAATTCCTCAACGACCGGCAGCAGGGAAGACAAAACAACAATCAGCGATTCAATGGCGCCTGTTTATCTATCGAAGGATTTCGGCGAAGTTTTAACTCTCTATGCCGTGCCGCGACTCATCGCACGGACAACCAAAAACACGCGCATTCAATCAGGCGTTCAAACCAAGGAAAGTTTTAACGATCAAATGCTGGGTTTAGGCGGCGGCGTGATGTTTAATCTCGGCATCGGCCGCGACAAACACATGGCCTTTGAGTACCATAAACTCACGGATACCGATGAAAGCGAACATTCTTCGACTCAAGCCGGTTTTGCTATCTTTTTTGAATTTTAAAAAAGAGAATCTGTTTCTCTCGTGTATCGGACTGTTTTGGAAAATTGATCCGGCTTATCTTGCGCCGCGGCAACGCCAAGGCTGTCTCCAACAAGCGCTCCGCCCACTCCAAAAGTGAACGCTGGGGCTAACGCCAATAATCCAAAGCCGATGGCCAATCCGAGCGCCCCTCCCAGCAATGCCCCAACGCCGAATCCGGCCAAACTTGACCGCCAGCCCCGGGCATTGACGAATTCCTTCCTATTATAAATTTCATAGTTCTTGGTCACCTCATGGAGATCGACACGTTTTGGCCCAACCAACTCCACGGACCCTCTAAAATCGTGATCGGTTCCAATGCCGGACCGGCCGCGGTCGCGAGGCTCATGGTGCGGCGGCATCCAGCGCGTCTCAATGATCCTGTCTTCCGAAGTAATGCACACGCCTGGTCCGCATCGAATAGTGACAACGGCTTTCGAGCCGGCATCAAAAACCTTATCCGCTGATTCTTTCAGGGCTGCTTCATTTCCGGCAAACGCCGGCAGCGCGGCCATAAATAAAAAAATAAACCGTAAGGTAAAATTCTGACGCATTCTATTTCTCCTGCGCCCTCTCAATCGGTACGTGTTTTTGATAATAACGCGCACGGTCAGGCAACTCAACGGGCCTGTTCTTGCTGATTGAAAGACCTAGATATCGGCCCAATAGCCCCAGGCCAAGCGCCGCAGTCAATCCTACTGCCGTCGCAAAAATTGCATTGACCCCCAAAGAACCCAGAAGACCGGCCGCGACAACGCCCCATGCAAGACCCCCAAGCAATCCCCAAGTAAATCCAACGCCGGCCCAATGTTGAACAAAGACAGTCCGGTCAACAATTTCTCTCGTTTGGACAACGCGATGGCGTTCTATCCATTCGGGCTTGGGAACCCAGACATATTCCTCATGCTCGAGGCCGATGGACCACCGGTCAACCGCATCGCTGACAACGCGTTTTTCAAAATCGCCATCGGAGCGGTATCTCGAAACAAGCGAATCTTCTTCGGTGATGGCGACGCCGTGTTTGAACCGGACTCGTTCAGGAATCCAAATTTTTCCGGAAGAACCGTCGTAAACACGGGATTCGCCAGAGGCCAATTGTTCAGGTCCGGCGGCCGGCAAACCCAACGGGCTGCTCCAAGATATCGCCGCAAAAACAAGAGCTCCACAAAAACGCTTCATTAGTTTAATTATGGAATATGGCAGTTTAAATGTTAAGGGCCTTTAGGCTCATTTTAATCTGGGACTTTCGGGTAACTCGCACTTGTGTCAAAGCGCCTATCATGAATTAAAAAATGCCATTTAGCGAAAACTGGGTGGCAACGCCGCCGGCATCCGGATCAAGAATGGGCCAAGCCCAATCCAATCCGACAAATAGCCAACTGATCGGAACCCTAAATCCAAGTCCGGCGGCCGCTTTAAGCTCGCCCGTGGTAATATCCCATTGTTCCAATTCGTTCTCAAGTTCCGGGGCGGCATGAGTATAGCCGACATCGCCAAAAACATTGCCATAGGGCTCAACGGCAAATAACGGAGGAATAATGACCGGAAACAAGGGGACCCGCACTTCGGCATTGCCCAAAGCGACCATATTGCCACCCATCTCGCCATAAGAATATCCCCGCACGGTGCTTGGCCCGCCGATAAATATGGCTTGGGGATCCCTTCCAAAAATATCGGCAAAAGCCGCCCGCAAAGCCACCGTGGCCGCGGTCTTAATCGCAATATACTGGCGCACGTCCACGACGGTTCTGGTAAATTCTTTAGAGCCAACGGCTTGACCGGCTTCAACAGCCGCCCTCGTTCCTTGCCAAGGTCCGAACGACGACCAAAGAGTGTTGTCTCGGACATAGCTCGCATTGGCGACATAGTAAGGATCTTCGCTAAAGAATCCGCCCTCATCGGCAATCGGCGCCACCGCTTGAGCGGAAAGGCCGACCCTGTGGAACCGGCTTAAGGGATAGCTCGCAAACGCTTCAATCCCACGGTACAAGGGGCTCGTAATCCCTACCCAAGGAAAAAAGAGCGGATTTTCAAAACTGTAAAGATACGGCTGGGCCAATTGAAACGCGGAGCCGCCCCAGTGAACACGATGCTTTTGATTCGCGTAAGAGGCAATGAGTCCACCCCGAAGCGCCTCTTCGACAGGGGTCACGGAGCCGAGGTAAATCAATGACACTTTATGATTGCCTGCCAGGTCGGAAAAATTCGCTATTCCCCCCAGCGACACGCCAACGGAACCGTTATCAGGCATGATGCCGGCGCCAAAGGCAAAAAATTCCGGCTTGACTTTGGCTTTATAGGGTGAAACTTTTTCAAAAGTTCCTTTCACCAGGGAAAAATCCTCCGGAAGTGCGGCTGGAGCGGCCTTCGGCGGTGGTGACTGGCGGCCCTTCATCAAGAGACTGACCCTGGGGAGGCCGGATGCTTGATCTCGGGAAACGAGCATGTTCCCGCCTAGGGGGTCTTCCAAAAGAAAAATATTTTGATTCATCCGCTCATCAAGAACGCTGAAAGCAAGGCGCCCTGAATCCCGCGACCATGCAAGGGCCGGGGATTCGCCGTTTCTGGAAGCACCAAGAATGCCTCCGATTAAATCCGTCACCTGAAGGGCGCCGCCCCCGGAAACTTCCTGGATGAAAAGATTAAGAACCCCGGTTCGGTCAGAGACAAAAGCGAGCCTGGCTCCATCCGGCGACCATTGGGGAAATAAATTTTTTCCGATTTGGCCTGTTAAAAAACGGATACTCCCCGAATCCACATCGTATAAAACGATTTTGGGATCAGTTAGAGCCAACGATGCGGCCGCAGCTTCAGGGTCTTGATCCGTGACAAAAGCGATAGTGCGCCCATCCGGAGACCAGGCCGGCTGCAGGTTGCCGTAGGGATCATTGGTGAGTCTCGTTAACCCGGCGCCATCGCGCCCAACCAGATAAAGATCGCTGAATCCGCCCTTATTGGCGCTAAACACAAGCAAGCCGCCATCAGGCGACCAAGAAGGGTGGCGGACCGCATCAAGATCATTCAGGCGGATCGTTTGCGTAATTTTGCGGCTGGCCACGTTCATGATGTAGAGGACAGGATGCCCCAGAGAAAACCCCGCGTAAGCAATCTCATCGCCTCGAGGAGACCACGACATGCTCTCATCCAGAAACCTCAATGCCTCCAAAGTCTCAGAGCGTTCCGGCTGCGCCAAGAGTTTGACCGGCTTTTCTTTTCTGGCTTTCTTCTTGTCGCCGCCGATCTGAATCATGGCGTCCACATCGCCGGCATAAAGTCCCAGAGTCAAATCTCGTCCCGCCGATAGAAAAACAACGGTTTTGCCATCGGGCGAAAGTGCCGGAGCCCCGTTAAAAAGCGTTCCGTCCTCCGGTGAAAAAGTCAGGGCCTGCGCGATTTCCCAAGGAGCTTGCTTATCAACCGCACCGAATGACGCTCGTTTCAGCGTCAAGGCCCACTCACGGGAAAGCCGGTGGATATCTTTGCCTAAAACTTCCTTGATCGCTTCATTCATGGAAAGGTATTTTGACGATTTTCCACCGTCAAAAAGGGAAAAACTCTTCTTTGGTTTTGCTGAATCATCCGAACTTTCCTCGCGCCCCTGGACCTTGCCCCAAATTTCGGCAATTTTTTCTTCACCATAATTATCCGCAATAAACTGCCAAAGGGCATGGCCTAAAATATACGCCCGGATGTCAGCCACATCATTTAATTCCTCGATGCTCGGCAAAAAACCCTCGCGCGCAGCCAGACCCGCCAGCATCACGGTTGTTGGGCTAAGACCATCCTGGGAAGCATACTCCGCCAGACCCTCCGTGGCCCATAAAGGAAGACTGTTCATTGCGCCCACGGTTTCAAACTGCGCCTGATGCGTCAATTCATGCGCGAACACCTGGCGGTCATTGCGCAGCGATCCCGTAAAAGGAACCGCGACGCGCGATTTTTCATCGGTAAATCCGCCGACGCCTTCGGGAATGGATCCGGACATCAAATTCGTTTGGGAAAAATGCTCCCAGGAGGGATACAAAAACATGGGGAGCGGCTTTTCGTATTTCTGGCCTAGAATCCGCTCGATGCGGGCGTAATCCTCTTCGGCCCAAGCGGCTGCATAGGCGGCCGCTTCTTCTTCATCGGGGGAAAAATGAATGGCAAAATGCGGCGTCTGGCCGACCATCCAGTCCATAGGATTGTAGATGACTTTGCCTGCGGAGGAAAACATGCTTTCTGAAACCCCGGTATTAAGGCCAGGGGCAATGACAGGGACTTGCGGGAGCGCCTGCCCTGCGCCCGCTGCCGCGCTATTTGAAAAAACAGCGTCCAAAGAAGTTTTGTCGCTTAACTCCCCTTCATCGGCCCAACCCGGACCCAACGGTAAAAAAAGACTCCACAGAACAAAAATTATATTGGGCATGGCAACTCCTTAATCAATAAAACGAGGAGCGCTGGCATTAGATTCCTCCACCTTACGCCGGCGTTCGAGTTTTTCTTCGAGACCATCTACCGCGAAATAATTCAGGAATGCGCGCAGGCGTTCAAAATCGCCTGATTCCAAAAGATTAGCCACGCTGCGATCGTTGCCATTGCGGCTGCCGAGACTTTTCGTAAGACTCTTCTCATCGGCATCGGGAATTTGAGCCGCTCGATAAAGCCCCCAAAAAACGATGTTGATTCGCTGTAACTCTAGAGTCAGCGAAGGCAAATCAACAGCCATGGCAAATCCCCACCAGCCAGAGTCTATTGTCTCCGGCAAATAACCTCCTTGCTCGTGGCGCTGCTCTAACGCGGCAATGGCTGATTTGCTTGATGAATGCCATTCTTCAAACACGGCTTTGACCTGCTCCCAACGTTCGCGCAGCGCCGCCGCATCCTGGAAAACATAACCGCAATTAATCGGATACATAGGCTGGTTTTCGCCGGCCCGTTTCTTAATTTCCTCTTCACACGCCGCATCTGCTTTCAAAAGACCTCCGGGTCCAACAAGGGCCGTCAGCGTCATCAACTCCTGCATTTTATTCCCAGCGGAGCGCGCGAAAGTGGCAACGTTTGAAAGAATCAAAGTTTCATCACCGGGATAAGGCTCTGCGGCATTCACCTGGCTGGATAAAAAACCCGCCAGGATCACGGGAATTAAAACGATTTGTTCAAAAATTTTTTTCAAGGCTGCCAGGTGTCCGCCACCAAAACGTAAAATCGCCCCAGTTCCGCATAGTATCGCTGTTCCACTCCGTCCATATAAAGCGCCTGCGCCTTGATTGAATCGAGAATTCCGGCATACTCGCTCCACTGCCGTTCCCAATCCCTGACATTCGCCATGAATGTTCGCGCGGCAACGTTGACTTCGATCTCCTGCGTGCGAGGATACCGGTTTTGATCCTCAAGCATGTCGTTGAGTATTGCCAATTCATTAACGATCCGGGGCAATTCATATTGGCCAATCAGCCGGTAATCCAACATCGTGCCGCTATAAGCCGCGGCCTTGGCCCGTTGAATAATATCGCCGTCAATGAGAGAATGGGTTTCGTATTCCCTCCTTAAAAGCCAGTACTTTTGACCTTGAAGAAATTCTTCAGGATGAGAGTTTTCGCGGTAGGCGTTCAGGCGGGCGGCAAAGGCTGAAAGTTTCGAATACTCCCCAAGAGGATGGGAAGCTCCCCGTGATTCCAGATCGTAATTCACCCATTGCTCGGTTTCATCCAAAGCCGCCGGATCGCAGAGTCCGTCACGGCAGAGGTTGCCCCAGTCCTTCAGCGCCAAAGGGCGGACCGGCTTGTCATGGTATTGCTTGGCTGTCATCAAAACTTGGGCGATAACCATGCTGACATATTGGCGGAATCCTTCTTCAGCCTCGGTTTGGTCCTTGACGGCTTTGGGCGCTAGGTCCAAAAGAAGAATAAAGGCTTCCGAAAAATTAGCCTTTATTCCCTGAGCGCCATCAAAATTATTTGCCGGGTAGATGTAGGTGTGATCCAAGGCCGGCCCCCAGGCCGCATCATTGCGCGGACTGTCGCCGTGCTCGACGCGAAAGACGATCTGATCCGCCACTGCTTGAAGCTCAACGGGCAATTGAGGATAGGCCTCTTCAATCGCCCGGTGAAGCAGCCGCAATTCCTCGCTTACCGGCAGGCGCCGGGCATCATTGCCATGCGAACCATTAAATTGGCAATCCACCTTGAAGCGCGTGGGCAGATGCTTCTGCATCGCAACGCCTGCCTGCTCTTTTGCGGCGGCTTCCATGGTCAGCGCTTTTTCATAGCCCGGCTGATGAGCGCCCAACTCATTGTGGAGCCTCTGTAAAGGCGTTTGCCGGCCGCTCGCGGCTGCGGCTTGCCGGCGCGGCGGCTTTTCTCCGGAGGAAAAAATTTCTCCCAACTTGTCCGCCTGAATATCCAAGGCCCTGCCTGCCCAAAGGCCAGTGCTGGGCCCCAAGAAAACCACCAACGAAATCACGAATGCTGCGACGCCGATCATATGAGTCATTTTTAAATTATCCTCCACTTATAACCTTAACGTCTAATAATAAATTTACCCACCAGAACAAAAATCGTCCAGGAGCGAAAGACCTATAAAAAATCAATACAAGGACCCAGTCGGCCCTGGGACTAACGGGCACTCCGATACTCAAAGTGAGCGCTTTCTGTCATTACCTTCCAAGGTTTAATTTGAGCAGTTTCCCGAAGTTGGTATACTGATTCGCCGATGAGAATACATGAGCAAGAAGGCCTGACATTCGATGATGTTCTGCTGGTTCCCCAACGCACATCGCTGACCTCACGCAAAGAAGCCATCGTCAGCACGCAGCTCACTAAAAAAATTTCCCTTCAAATTCCCATTGTTTCATCGAATATGGACACGGTAACCGAATCGGCCATGGCCATCGCCATGGCCCGCTTAGGCGGCATGGGCATTATCCACCGCTATCTAACAATCGAAGATGAGGTGGCCGAGGTCTTGAAAGTCAAGCGCTCGGAATCCATCGTCATTGACCGGCCCTATACCATCGGCGCGGATGAAACCGTGGAATCCGCGCTCGTGGCGATGAAAAGCTGGGGCGTTTCCGGATTGCCTGTGGCGGATGAAAAAGGCGCGCTGCTGGGCCTTTTAACGACGCGCGACACCCTTTTTGTGAATTTTCCGGCCAAGGTTAAGGTTTCGGAGGTGATGACGCCCAAAAACAATTTAATCACCGGAAAACCCGGCATCGGCTCCGAAGAAGCCAAAAAACTGCTCGAAGCCAACCGGCTGGAAAAACTCCCCCTTGTTGATGACCAGGGAAGGCTCGAGGGGCTCATCACCGTTAAGGACATTATCGAAAAAAAAATTCAATACCCAAACTCGGTCAAAGACGCCAAGGGCCGCCTTTTGGTGGGCGCCGCCATCGGTGTTAAAGGCGATTACATGGAACGCTCGCAAGCCTTGCTTGATGCCGGAGCCGACGCTCTTGTTTTAGATATCGCCCACGGCCATGCAACCTATGCCATGGATGTCATTAGAAAACTAAAAACCAAATTCGGGGACGCCGCGCAAATTATCGCCGGGAACGTGGCTACCCACGAAGGCGCATTCGATCTGGCCGGCGCCGGCGCCGACGCGATTAAGGTGGGGGTGGGGCCGGGCGCCACATGCACCACGCGCATTGTCACGGGATCCGGCGTTCCGCAGCTGACCGCAATTATGGAGGCCTCAAAAATCACTCAAGAAGAAGGTGTTCCTATTATTGCCGACGGCGGCATTCGAAACTCGGGCGATCTCGTCAAGGCCCTCGCTGCCGGAGCCTCAATGGTGATGATCGGCTCCATGCTCGCCGGAACCGAGGAAAGCCCCGGTTTCATGATTACGCGCGATGGCATGCGCTATAAAATCTGCCGCGGCATGGCCTCATTGGGCGCCGCCTTTGGCCGCGCCAAGCGCACGGGCGAAGATATTAACGATGATGATATCGGCAATGTCACGCCCGAGGGTGTTGAGGCGTTGGTTCCCTATCGCGGCCAGTGCGACGAAGTCATCAATCTCCTAACCGGCGGCCTTCGATCGGGTTTAAGCTATTGCGGCTCAAGGACAATTCCCGAAATGTGGGAAAAAGCGATGTTCATGAAAATGTCTCAAGCCGCGTTTTTAGAAAGCCGTCCGCATGACTTGGAAAAGCCTTAAAAAAAGCACTCCCGCCGCTTTGGTGATCTTAAATATCGGCGCTCCCCTCATGGCCGTCCATTTCGGCATGACCGGCGCCGTTAAAAAGAAAGTTCAAGAGCTGCAAGCGCAAATAGGCGCCAGCGCCGCCACGCAATCCTCCGGAACAAGCTGGGGCATCACCGGAACCTATTTCATGGCCTTTCACACGTGCCGCGACGGCTCAACTTCATGCGGTCCTCAACTTCACGATACTTATGTCGCCCAATCCACGGATAGCGCCAACTGGTCTTCCATTTCCGGGTTCGCCGCATTCCAAGGGAGCGTTCCCGATGTGATCAGAAAGGGCAATAAACTCTACATGTACAACACTCAAGGAGTCGCCCGCTATGACATGGACACGAGCAGCTTTATGGCTACGGTTTCCATCAGCATCTCAAGCGCCAACGGCGCTCTCGACTACTATGCTGATCCAAGCCCCATCTTGGACGGCAATGGAAAAATTACCCTCTTTTACCTGGCCCATGACTCTATCCCAAATTACGATCCTGCGGGCTGCCCCGCATCAGTTCCCTGCACCCAATACTTCCGAAGCGCCGCAGAAATTGATGACAGCGATGGAACCCAATTTCTAGCGGATCCGGGCAATCGCGCTGAAATTTACATGTGCTCAACATGCGCCTATTCCAGCGCGTCGGACCCTGATATTTTTATGAGTTCTACGGCGGGAACCTATTTTCTTTTTATTTCCCACGGCTCCAACGTTCAATTGATGCTATCAAGTTCACTCAAGGGTTCCTATGCCGACAATCCTTCCCTCGCAGATGGACGTCTAACCGGAGCCGGCGGAGTTCCCGCGGGGTTCTACAACTCATCATCAGGAAATTATTGGGTTTTCGTGCATAGTGGAAGCCCGGCGGGAATCAAGCGGGCCGCAGCCTCCAGTCTCAATTCGTCTCTCTCGGACTCGCAATTTTCAGTGGTCATCTCAAGCTCAAGCGGCATTTATGGACTCGGCGCCCCCGCCGCCATCGAAAGCCCAGGTTTCGCCGTTAATTCACCGTAGTGTTACGACCAAGTCTTTGCTATAAGATAGGCGATGAATTTTGAATTAACCTCTTCTCAAACAGAGGTCTTAGAAACTTTTCGAGAATTTGCGCGGAAAAAAATAGCGCCCCGCGCGGCGCATATTGATGAATCCGAAGAATACCCCCGTGATCTTTTTAATGAGATGGGGCGCATGGGATTTTTGGGGTTGCCGATCCCTGAAGAATACGGCGGTTCAGGAGCGGATTTTGTCACGGCATCGCTCATCTCCGAAGAATTCGGAAAAATTTCGGGAGGATTCGCTCTTTCCTTCGGAGCTCATGCGTACCTGTGCGCCTATAACATGTACAGCCTGGCCAATGAAGCCCAGCGCCAAAAATATCTTCCTCGGCTTTGCTCCGGTGAATGCCTCGGCGCTTTTGCGCTCACCGAACCCGGGTCGGGCTCCGATTCCACCAATCTGGCCACAACCGCCGTGCGAAAGGGCGGCGACTACATCTTAAACGGCGGTAAAATTTTCATTACCAACGGCTCAATCGCCGATATTTTTTTAGTTTACGCGCGCACGCCGAGGGGCGCCCATAGCTGGGGCGTTTCGGCATTCATTGTTGAAAAAAAATTTCCGGGGTTCTCCGTTGGGCGGGACATCCCCAAAATAGGCACCAAAGGCTCGCCTCTTTCGGAGCTCATTTTCAACAACTGCCGCGTGCCGGTGGAAAATCTGCTGGGCCGGGAGGGTCACGGCGTTGCCTACATGCTCAAAGGCCTCGACATTGAGCGCGCCCTCCTGTCAGGTCTTGCGGTCGGCGCCGCTCAAGCGGCGTTTAAATTTGCCCTAAATTACGCCAAAGAACGCCGCCAATTCGGCCGGCCCATCGCCAGTTTTCAATTGGTTCAGGAAATGCTCGCTCAAATGGCCACGGAAATTGAAGCGGCCCGCCTTTTGGTCCGGCAAGCCTGCTGGATGCTTGATCAAAAAATGGATATCACCAAGCAAGCTTCTTGCGCGAAACTTTTCTGCGCGCAAATGGCGGTTCGCGTGACGCAAACTGCCATGCAAGTTTTGGGCGGCTACGGCTATTGCAAAGAATTCCCCGTGGAGCGCTTCTGGCGCGACGCGGCCCTGATCGGCATCGGCGGCGGCACCTCCGAAATTCAGAAACTCATCATCGCCCGCGAACTCATCAAAGAACGCCCCAGAAAAGTCATGATTGCCGCATGAACTCGATTGAAGCTCCCGAAACCTTGCTGTGGCGCGAAAGCCGCATTAAGATTCCCTACGCTTGGGCCGCCGGCGAAACAGCCAGCCGGTTTTTTATTGAAATTCGGGACCGTAAAAAAATCTTCGGAACAAAATGCCCTTCCTGCGACAAGGTCTACTGCCCCCCCAAAAAAACCTGCGGGGACTGCTTTAGCAACTGCGGCGAATGGCTTGAGGTCGGCCCTGACGGCGAAATCACAGGGTTCACGCAGGCTCTCTACGAAGGCGGCGCGCATCCCGTCAAAAATCCCGTTGGGGGACTGATTCTTCTGCGCGGCGCCTCGACGGCTATGCTCCATCTCATCGGCCAATGCCCCTTGGAGGAATTAAAAATCGGCATGAAAGTAACGCCGGTGTTTAAAGAAAACCGCCAAGGCAACATTTTAGACATCCTTCATTTCATTCCCGCAAAACAAAATCATGGATAAGATAGCGGTTATTGGGGTGGCTCAAACTCCATTTTCACCCAATAAATCCGGCGAGACCTACGCCGATCTGGCTTATGAAGCGACAACCAAAGCCCTTGAGGACGCCGGGCTGGCCATTGCCGACATCGGCAATATAATCACTACCTCCAACGACTTTTGGGACGGCCGCACCATTTCTTCAATGGCCGTGGGCGACTCCGCGGGCGCGGCCTACGGCGAAGGCAAAAACATCTCCACGGTGGAGGGCGACGGGACGCTCGGAGCTTTTTACGGCATGACCCGTATCCTGTCGGGCTCCTATGAATCCACTTTGGTTCTGGCCCACTCAAAACTTTCCGAAGGCAACAACCACCTCATCACCAATGCTTTTTTTGACCCTACCTACGAACGCGCCATCGGCATGGACTCTCTGACGGCCTCGGCCCTGCAAGCGCAAAGTTATTACAATCGCTATAAAATTCCTCCCAGGCAAAGCGCTTTGGCGGTTGTCAAAAATAGAGCCAATGCAATTCGCAATCCCAATGCCCATTTGCAAGAAGAACTGACTATTGAAGACGTGCTTCGATCTCCGCAACCCGCGCCCCCGATTCATGAAATGGAAATAGCTCCAGAGTCTGATGGAGCCGCGGCGCTCATCTTGACAACGGAGAGTTTTGCTAAAAAACATGGCGCCAAACCCGTCTGGATAGAAGGCGTTTCTTTCTGTGCCGAGGGCCATAGGCTGGGGGAGCGCCGTCTTTGGGAAAGTCCGGCGTTGCGGCAAGCCGCTCAAAAGGCTTACAAAATGGCCGGCATTGACAACCCAAGAAAAGATATTGATGTGGCTGAAATTTATGAAGCCTGTTCGTACCAAGAGCTTCTCTGGAGTGAAGAATTAGGTTTTTGCGCTCAAGGACAAGGCGGCGCCTTTATTGAAAGCCGCGCCACGCAGCTTAAAGGGGAGTTGCCCATCAACCCTTCGGGGGGCTGCCTATCCGCCCACGCCATTATCGTGGCCGGATTGGTCCGGATCATTGAAGCGGTCTTGCAGCTGCGCGGGGAAGCGGTCAACCAAGTGGAAGACGCCAAGCGCGCCTTGGCCCACGGGCAATACGGCCTCGCCGGCCAATCGCATTGCGTGTGGATATTGGGGAAAAATTAAAAGATTATGAAACGCGTCGCGATTGTTGGATCAGGACAAACTCATCACACGGGCAGCCGTTTGGATGTCAACGGGCCGGAGCTCATCAACGAAGCTGTCATTCGGGCATTGGAGGATACGGGGCTCAAGCGCAAGGACATTGATGGTGTTTTAATCGGCAACATGGACCATTTTGAAGGCGTCAACGGCGTTGAGCTTTGGTCAATTGACGGAAACGGCGGGTTGATGAAGCCGACGATTAAAATGACCACGGGCGGCACCACCGGCAGCACCTTGGCCATTGGCGGCTATCATCTGGTGGCCTCCGGCCATTTTGACCGCCTTCTCGTCATCGGCTGGGAAAAAAACTCCGAATCGGACACCACGGGCGCCATCACAACCGCGTTTGACCCTATTTGGGATCGCATGGTTTTCGCCGGAGCCATTTCCGGCTTGGCCATTGACGCGATGAACTACTGCCATAAATTCGGCGTGACACCCAAAGACGCCGCGCGGGTTGTGGTTCGAGACCGAATGAATGCCCTGAAAAACCCCTTTGCTCATGTTCGCAAGGAAATTACGATCGAGGAAGTCTTGCGTTCCCCTCTCATTGCCGACCCCCTGCGCCTGTGGGATATGTGCCCGCGCACGGATGGCGCCTGCGCCGTCATTTATGCTTCCGAGGACGTAGCTGAAAAAATAGCCCCAAAACCCACCTGGATTTTGGCCGCGGCCAATCGCCATCCTTACTCTTACGTTGGTGATGTTGAATGCTATCCGATCACTTCTCTTTATCACGCCTCGCGCGAGGCTTACGCAAAAGCCGGCATCAAAGAACCTCTTAAAGAAATTGATGTCATGGAACTCTATACCCCTTACTCCTACGCCAATCTTTCCTGGATTGAGGCGTTGGGCTTAGCCAAACCCGGCGAAGGGCCAAAATTGGTCTGGGATGGCGCCACGGAGATGGATGGTGAATTGCCGATCAATCCATCGGGAGGCGTTATTTGCACCAATCCCATCGGCGCCACGGGCTTAATCCGCGCCGCCGAATGCGCCGGCCAAATTTCCGGCAAAGCCGGCGACCATCAAGTCCCGGGTGTTAAAACCGCCCTGTCAACCGGCTTTGGCGGCTGTTTCTGGTCGGATATTTTAATCTATGGTGAAAAAAAACCTTAATCTTTTAACGCTCACCAATGGCGAGTCGTTTCAGCCTTTCCGCTATGCCCTCGGCTCCGCGGGCGCGCGCTTTTTTCAAGAATTAAAAGACAATAATCGCTTCATGGGGCTTCGCTGCGCTAAATGTGAAAAGGTTTACATTCCTCCCCGCAATGTTTGCGGCCCATGCTTTGAGCCTTTAAAAGACTGGGTTCAGGTCGGCCCCGAAGGCAGCATTTACAGCTTTACGGTTTTGCGATTCGCGTTCATTGATCCTGAAACAGGAGAAAAAAAACCTGTTCCCTACGGTTACGGTTTTATCCGCTTGGACGGCGCCAGCACGAATTTACAGCACTTTCTGGAACTCCCCAAAAATGGCGATCTAAAAATCGGCATGCGCGTGCGCCCGGTTTTCGCCAAAAACGCCCAAGGCAATATGCGCGATATTGTGCATTTTAGCGTTGATGGGGCTTGAGTTAATAAAACGGGTCCTGCTCCGGTGGCGAGAGTCATTGGAAGCGGCGGAAACCACGCGTTTGCGCCGTTGGCTCGGCGCGGTGACGCTGATCTTTATCGCCACCCTCCTGACCCATAAAAAACTTACCGGACAAGGCGATGAACCCCATTACATGGCGATCGCGCAGTCCCTCGCTTTTGACCATGACCTGGACCTCGCTAATAACTACGGCGACAGGGCCAACATCATCCTCGGCGGTTTCCTCGAGCATGGCCGCCATGCCCGGCAAGGACGCGGCGGCGTCCTGCGGCCCGTTCATGACATTGGAATGCCGTTTCTCTGGACGCCTTACTATGCGCTCGCTCAAACATTGAGCCGGGCGGCTGCCCGCGCGTTATCCAGCGGCCTAGTCAAAAAAACAAAAACGAACTCCTGGGGATTGCTCAAATGGTTCATGAGCATGAGCGTTGCGCTTGCGGCCGCGTTTCTGGCGATTGCGCTTTTTGATTTGTGCTTATTCTTTTCAGGGCATAAAGCCCTTTCGTTTACCTGGGCGTTGCTGACCATACTATCGCCGCCGGTGCTGACGCTTTCTTTTATTTTTATGACGGAAGTGCCGAGCGCACTCATGGCCACGCTGGCCTATCGCGAGATTAAGCTGCGCCCGGAGCGCGGCCCGTTGCGGACGTTGCTCCTGGGGACAGCTGTCGGCGGGCTCTTCTTGATTCATGCGCGCAACGCCGGCTTAGCGGCCGGCCTAACCTTAACGACAGCGTACGCGATGCGCCGCAGCGGGCGTTCCCTCGTTGCGTTTGCCGCGGGCTTGGCTCTGGCCGTGGCCGCGCGAACGCTGCTCAACTGGCATCTCTGGGGCGCCTGGGTCACCACGCCGCATGCGGCCTTGAACATGGCCTGGACGATGAGCGCGCTGTTAAAAGAAGCCGGCGCGCGCCTAGGCGGCCTCATCTTCGATCAACAAAACGGCCTTTTACTCAATGGGCCGGCCTATCTGCTCGTTCTTCCCGGCATTGCGCTTCTGTTGCGTTCTTCGCGTGCGGTGTTCATCGAAATCAGCTTGCCGGTTTTGGGGTATCTGGCGCTGGTGCTTGCGCCCTTCGCCAACATCCACGGCTGGGGCGGCGGGCCGGGATTCACGCAATTGGGGAGATTTCTCGTCCCGATCGCCCCGTTCTTATCCTTGGCCGCATTTAAGGCCGTTTGCAGTGGCCCACGCGCCCGGCGATGGCTTTGGATTTTTGGAGGCCTGCAAGCCGTAATCACCTTGACCATCTGGCAGCGTCCTTCGCTGGCCACTAATTTTTCAGGCGAAACGAGCGCTCTCTGGACTTTCCTAGGCGGCCGGACTCCGGCTATAACCACCTTCTTGCCGTCCTGGACTTTTCCCTTCACCACCGATCTGGCGCTATCAGGAATTTTACTGGCGGCCTGGATCGCCATCACCTGGGATATTGTGAGATCGCCGGCATAAATCCGAATTCACAGACGTTTCAAAAAACGTTTAACGTCCTCGTGGGTCCCGCAGAGAATAAATTCGATCGCATCTTTTTCTTTGTGAAAAATAATCCGATCGGAAATCCCGGACCGAATTTCCCAGAAACCATGATGGAGCTGTTTTAAGCCCAGCCCCGCCGCGACCCGGCTTTCTTCCAGCGCTAAGGCAAAACGCTCCAAGGCCTCCTCAACTCTTTTTCTGCGTTCAATCGGTAAGTTCTGAAAGGATTTTTTAAAACCGGTAAAATAAAAATATCGCACGAAAAACGGTTAGGATTTTAAATCCTTAATCAGAGCCTCCATGCTTTTAAACGTCTTTTTGTCTTTTCTTTGTCCGCAAAATTTTTTGAGCTTTCTATATTCGGCCTCTGTAAATTCCTCATCCACGGGAACTGCCTCCACCCGGGTAAGCTTCACAACATGGGCATCGGAATCAATTAAAAAACCGACCAGGTCCCCGGGCTGGCCCACCCCCAGAGCCTCCCTCACGGATTTGGGAAGGGTAATCTGAGCCTTCGAAGTGACTGTGGCCGTAGTTAAGCGCTCCATGGCAACCTCCTGATATATAAATTCCTTACTATAAGGATACCATACATTTCCCTTATTCTCTAGAGGAGAGGATATGACTGTAAGGGGTAATTTAAAAAAATCGGAAATTATTGAGCGTAAAAACGAGAAGGAGAATCGCGGCGCAGCCGATCCAGGCGTTGTATTCTTTGTTGCGGGCCCATTGCCGCCAGGAAAATCCGGCGCCTGGAATAAATTGAAATCCAAGCTTGGGAATAAACGCCGGTGTTTGCGCGGCGTAGCCCGGCCATTGCCCACTGAAAGTTTGTGATAAAAATTGCTCCTCCTGCCGGATTTTGACGCCGTAGGCAACGCTGAAATAAAATAAAAATAGCGCCCATAGGATAGCCGCCTCAATAGGATGGCTGGGGCAGGTAAAAATAAGGCACAGGCCGCCGGCCATGAGAAAACTGCCCAGATAAAGCGGATTGCGCACAATGAAATAAGGTCCTTCCATGGACAAGACCTTGTCCTTTTTAATATGCCCGGCGGCCCAGCTTCGCAGGAATAGGCCCAACGTCATCATCAGCGCGCCGATGGCAATCATGGCCCAATGACAAGGCCGCGCCAAGAACAGCCCAATAGGCGCCAGCAAAATCCCGCTAAGCACGCGGTAACGGACAATGAATCCCAACATAAATGTACATTTTATATATTAGGTTGTAGCGATAGGATGCAATGGAGGCATTATGACAAGCACAATCAATGAATTGATCGCTCGGCAAGCCAAACAATACGGATCCAAAACGTTTTTGTATTACAAGGACCAGGAAATAACTTACGCGGAATTCGATAAAATTTCCAACGCTTTTGCCCATGAGATGCTGGCCAATGACATCAAAAAAGGCGACCGCGTGGCGATCGCTTTGCCCAATTGCCCGGAGTTTCTCTACGCCTTTTTCGGCATTATGAAGGCGGGCGCCGTTGCGGTGCCCATTAACATCGCTTTCAAACCTCCGGAGATGGAGCATATTCTGACAAACTCAGGAGCATCGGGTCTTATCATTGGCTCCATGTTCGGCGACCTAGGAAAACAGTTTTACGCCAAGGGCGGCGCGCTGCGCTGGTTCAAAACTCTCCAGGAGGGAAAACCCAAAGAGGCGGCGCTGGCGGCATTAAACGGCTTTCCCTTGACTCCCGCTTCCGCCCAGTCCGTCCCGGAGGATCCGGCAAGCCTGATCTACACTTCCGGCACCACGGGATTTCCCAAAGGCGCCGTGCTGACTCACAAGAATTATCTCTCCAACGTGGCCCAATTCACTCCGGGTCTGGTCACCGAAGGGGACCGCTTTCTTTGCATTCTTCCCCTCTTTCACGTCAATGCCCAGGTAGTGACGACCTTGGCGCCTCTTTATGTGGGCGGCAGCATGATTCTCCTGGAGCGTTTCACGCCGAAGGAGTTCTTTCCGGCTCTAGCCAACTTCAAAGCCACAGCCTTTAGCGCCGTGCCTTCTTTATATGCCGTTCTTTTGAACCTGCCGGATTCCGAGAAATATGACTTAAGCTCTTTGCGCTTCTGCATCTGTGGCGCCGCGCCCATGCCGGTTCCGGTTTTCGAGGCGTTTGAGAAAAAATTCAAAGCTAAAATTCTGGAAGGCTACGGCCTTTCCGAGGGAACCTGCGTTTCCTCGGTAAATCCCTGGGACGGCACGCGCAAAATCGGCTCCATTGGCCTACCCATTAAAGGCCAGCCCATGAAAATTATCGCCAATGACGGCCAGGAGCTGCCCGATGGCCAAACCGGTGAAATCGTAATGCAAGGCGATAATGTGATGAAGGGATATTTCAACAATCCCCAAGCCACCGCCGAGACCCTGATCAACGGCTGGCTGCACACCGGGGACTTGGGCTACAAAGACAAGGACGGATATTTTTTCATCGCCGGCAGGAAAAAAGAAATGATCATTCGGGCCGGTGAAAACATTTACCCCAAGGAAATAGAGGAAATCCTTTACAAGCATCCCGCCATTGCCGAAGCCGCGGTCATTGGACTACCCGATGAACGCTGGGGTGAAGAAGTGGCGGCCTTTATTGTGCTTAAAGAAGGACAGCAATCAACCCAAAAGGACATCGTGTCCTATTGCCGGCAGTCTTTAGCTGACTACAAGTGCCCGCGAAAAATTGAATTTGTCCCGACATTGCCCAAAACAGCCACGGGAAAAATTCAAAAAGTAAAAATCAAAGAAGACTACATCAAGGCCAATAATCTCAAAACCCAACACCCTGCTCGGGTCTCATAAATAAAACTGAAGACAAATTTTGAATATGGTCAAATGCTCTTGTGCATTTATCAGCAATACCGCATTTCAAAAAAGGCTTGAAGAACGCGGCCTGGATGAAAATTTAGCCTCATCGCCGCTAAGATAACTCTAAATTTTACCCAAGCTCGCGGCTTCGCAACGTCATGCCGGGCGCCGGGGACTTGGCTCCCAGTTAGCATGGAAAAGCCGGTCAAGGTGCCTGCGCCTAAAATGTTCATGATGTATCCCCTTCTGCCTCAAGCCCTAATCTCAGGAACAAGGCGGTTTTCAACGGTGAATCAATCCAGATTCCGCAACTGCGGAATCTGGGATAAATCCCGCCAGCTCTCGGGCCACGGCTACCACCGCCTTCTGCGTAGATTTGCCACGGCTTATCAGCCTGGAATAACGCTTGCTCAGGCGCGTGTCTGCCTTTCGGGCAATCTGAAAAACGGCCAAAGGACAATTCTTAAAGCCAGTCAATATCTTCGGATATGGGTGTTTCCAGTGCGCCTTGGCAGAAATCGGGGCGGCCACCGCAGCCGCCGCCGTGTTTCTTGGTTAGCTCTTGGGCCAGAGCCAAGGCGCTGAATCCGTGGGCGATCAAGGCGGGATGAATACCCAAGACAAAAGATGATTTTCCGTTTTGGCGGGAGACGGCCAGGATAATCCCCTTAAATTCCCTGCGCTCTCGATCCACGACTCCTCTTAAAATATCAATCGTCGCTCCAACGCAGGTTTTAAGACGGTAGGGAATTTTCCGGGAAGTGACCCCCTCCTTCACCTGCCAGGCAACCTCCCCGGCCGTCATTTGAGGGGCAACGCGCTTGCCGGCGGCGACGGCGCCTTGGCTCGATTGCCCCTCCTGCCATTTCAGGTAGGCTACGCCAGCCACGGCTTCCACGCGGCGCACTCCGGCGGCAACGCTGGATTCCTTGATAATTTTGAATCCATTGATTTCTGCGGTATTCTCCACATGAGTCCCACCGCAAGCCTCATACGCTTCGCCAAAACGAACGACGTAAACCTTTTCGCCGTATTTTTCATTAAAAAGAGTCATGGCGCCCTGGGAACGCGCTTCGGCTAAAGACAAAACCCGGCGCTCGCGCGATATATTAGAAGCGATGGCCTCTTGAACCAAGCCTTCGACATCATTGAGAATTTTTCCTTTGATGGAACTGGGGTAAGTAAAATCAAGACGAAGCTTATCCGACGTTACCTGGCTTCCGGCTTGCGCGACTTGAGTCCCTAAAATTTTTCGAAGCGCCCAATGCGTCAAATGCGTGGCGCTGTGATGCCGGGAGGTTTGCCGGCGGCGTTGTTGATCAACCCTGGCGCCGACATCCTCATCCTGACCAATCGTCCCGAAGAGAATTTTACTTTTATGCACGATCAGACCTTCTTGCGGGGAGATGGTGTCAATAACCGCCGCTTCGCCCGACGGCCAAATCAATCGGCCCGAGTCTCCCTGCTGTCCGCCGCCCTGGGCATAGAACGGCGTTTGATCGAGAATAATATCAACATCTTCCCCCGTTTTAGCCGAAACCACGGGAATACCCTCCCGGTCAACGATGGCGACGACCTTGGCCCGGGACTCCAGATTTTCATACCCGGTGAAGACACTCGGTGAAATCTTCAGGCGCCTACTGATGTCGGAATAATTGACGGTCTTTTGGTCACCGGAACCACGCCAGCTTTGTCTTGATATTTCCCTGGCCTTTTCCCGCTCCGCATCGAAAGCGCCGGTGTCCAAGGAAAATTTTTCCTGCCGTAGAACCTCATCGATCATTTCAACTGGAAATCCGTAAGTATCGTAAAGGCGGAAGGCGCTCCTGCCGGAAAAAATTCGTCTCCCTGAAGTTTTAATTTGGGATATTTCCTCTTTAAGAAAATCAAGCCCTGTTTCCAATGTTTGCTCAAAACGGGCCTCTTCGTCTGCAAGGATAGACCTAACCGCGGCAAAACGTTCACAAATATTGGGATAATCATTTTTGAAAACCTCTCTAACCGCATCCCCCAATAATGACAAAAACGGTCCCCGCGATCCCAACATGCGGGCCTCTTTGGCGGCGCGGCGGATCAACCGGCGCAAAACATAGCCGCGGCCGACGTTGCTAGGGAAAATGCCATGAGCCAGCAAAAACCAGCTTGACCGGGCATGATCCGCCAAAATCCTAACAGCCCGAACATGATCTTGACGCCGAATTTTTAACAAGTCTTCAGTGGCGCTGCCCAAAGGCTCAAAAAGAGACGTTGACAAGGTGTCTCTATTCTCAACAATAGAGACAATACGCTCAAGACCCATTCCCGTGTCAATATTTTTTCGAGCCAATGGCTTAAGTTTCCCATCGGTCTGCCGGTCAAACTGCGTAAAAACCAAATTCCAAATCTCAAGATAGCGTTCGCAATTATCGCATCCGGGAAGACAAGGCGATGGGCAGCCCTGATCAGCGCCGAAATCCCAGTAAATTTCAGCACACGGCCCGCAGGGCCCCGTTGGGCCCATGGTCCAAAAATTGGAATCATCTCCCAATGGAATAATTTTTGACTCCGGCAAATATCGCCGCCAAATCTCTTTGGCCTCATGATCATCCTTGTAGACGGAAGCCCAAAGATTTTTTTCGGAGATGCCGGCCTCTTGCGTCAAAAATTCCCAGGCCCATTCAATTGCCTCGTTCTTAAAATAGTCTCCGAAAGAAAAATTTCCAAGCATTTCAAAAAAAGTCAAATGCCTTTTGGTGGAGCCGACCCGCTCGATATCCGTGGTGCGCAGACAAAGCTGGCAACTGGCGGCGCGCGAAAGTCCCGTTGCCGTCCCTAAAAAATAATCCTTAAAAGGGACCATGCCCGCGGAATTAAATAACAGCGTGGGATCCTCCGGCACCAAAGGCGCGGAGGGCTCTATAGTGTGATTTTTAGAGGCAAAATAATCCAAAAATTTTCGGCGCAGATCAACCATGATTTTCTCTAGGCTTGGGTCAGTCAATTATATCGAACCCTGCTTGAAAAAACCCGGAAAATTCGTAAAGCTATAGGGATTATGCCCGGACCATCCGATGCCGACCGTGCCGCTTTAGACAACAGGCTGCGCGGCATACTGACCAAAACGTCAACGTTCGTCAGCATTGATGTCGTTGACTCGACCGGAATGAAGCTTAACGAATCCGAAGAGGACGTAATTTTCAGCTTTTTAGGCTATCAGCACTTGGCGCAAGGCGCCATCAAGCGCCACGGCGGCAGCATCGTCAGCATCACGGGCGATGGAGTCATGTCTCGTTTTAGCAACTCTCGCGAGGGGATCACCTCGGCCCTTTATCTATTGGAGAATCTGCCCGAATTTAACCGCAGCGGAAACCTTCTCAAAAACTCCTTTAGAATCCGCATCGGCATTAATACCGGAAAAGTCTATGTGGACTCCCACGAAGAGGCCGCGACGCTTCAAATCTTGCCCTCATCGGCCATTGATGTGGCCGGCTACCTTCAAAAACACGCCCCGATCAACGGCGCCTGGATTTCCCAATTCTCCATAGAACAGCTCGATGAACCCTTTCCAGGCCTGCGCAAAAACCATTTCGATGAAAAACTGGGACTGACCATTTATCTCTATGAACCAAGCCACCAAGTTCCTGAAGGGTCGGGCAAGGGCCAACGTGGGCCGGCCAAAATTCTTATTATTGAAGATGAGCCCGACCAAGCCTTGGAAATCGCCCATCTCTGCCAAACCAACGGTTATCAAACGGGCATCGCTTTTGACGGCTCCGACGCCCTCATTTATCTGCGCGCTTTTGAGCCTGATTTGGTTCTTCTCGATATCGGCCTACCCCGCATGGACGGCTGGCACACGCTTCATGAGCTAAAAGCCAATAAAATGGCCCCGCGTGTTCCTGTTTTGATGCTGGCGCGCCGTTATAAAATGGAAGACATCGAACGCAGTTTCTCCATCGGCGCCAGTGGGTGCATCAAAAAACCTTTTGACAGCAAACGGCTATTGCGAAAAATAGAAATTCTTTTAGCGCGATAGCAAATGCGCCAGCACGATTCCGAAAAAAACCAGAAAAAGAGCCGTGCCGGCGTAGACCATGGGCCAATAATTAAAATGCGAGGCACCCAAGACACGAATAGCCTCAATGGCGGTTTTCTGAACCAATGGATCAGTATCTCGTCTTAGATCACGGATCGCATCCGCAGCGTTCTTGCCCTCAAGGCTGGCCAAAGACAATACGGCCTGAATGCGAACCTCCGGACTTGAATCTTTAAGCATTTTAAAAAGATACGGCACCGACCGGCGGTCATTCATCCCGCCCAATACATAGACGATATAGCGCCGGATAAACGAATCCCTGTCCTTCAATGTTTCTAAAAAAGGAGGCAATACCCGCAAATCGCCGATTCGGTAAAGCGCCCACGCCGCGGAAAGCTTAAGTGTTTTGTCCGAGCTCGCCAGGGCTTTGGCCAAATGCTGAATCGAAGATCGCGGACCAATGCGGCCCAGCGCCTTAACGATATGTTCCCGCCCCATGGAATCAGCCGCATTTAAAGCGTCAATAAGGTGCTGACTGTAATCTTTACTTTGGCTCAAGATGATCTCCATCGCGTTCTCGCGAATTTGAGGCGACCCGGTGGTTAAATCATGAATCAGCCGCTCAATATCCTTTGTTTCATCCGCCGGCATCGCGGCCTGATCTTTCGATATGGGTTTCCAATGTATAAGATAGCGGGGGCCCCGGCGCTCGGGATCGTCCTGTTCCTGTGGCGGCGAATGAGGATTTTTTTTACAGTAAGGGCAACTCTCAACATCATCGCTGACATTGCGATGACAATGAAAACAAGCGATGGTATTGGCCACGACAATACAGTCTAGTCGGGCTTTGGGATTAAGTCAATAAGACAAAAGCAAACATTCCATCCGGTCCCACCCATGGGCAGATATGGAAAACTACGGCAAAGCGACTTCCAGGGTGTTGCCTTCCATTCTAACAACGGTGACCTTTAATGAATCCGTTAAACGGGAAGCCAGATCGGAAACGCCTACTTTGCCCAAAGCTTCCAGGTAAACATCAATATTGGCGTTGTTGCTGTCAAAGGAACGCAAGAAAAGGTCTCTAACTCCCGACGTGGAAGATAAAGTTTTTTTGAGCTCCTCTAATGCCGTAAATCCGGAGATATTGGTCGCCGTCAAAGAAATGCTGGCCTCTTTGAGCAGGCGATTGTGCATATCTCGGCCCAAATCATCCCCGGCTTTCTTGCCGACGGTTTCCAGGGCCTTCTGGAGCGCAGCGTCTTCAACGGCATCCAAACCGGAGGCTTGCCCGGAAACATTTTGAATCACTTCACCGGTCTGCACGCGCGCCGCTTTGGCGGATAACGTGGCGCGATAGGATTTCATGCCGCCGAGCATGGATGGATCCATTTGCACGGGAGACGCCTTGGCATCGCCAAAGATGATAATTTCAGCGTTAAGTTTAGTCCCCAGCTTGTTCATGGCCGAAGGGTTATTCTCGGCTTCATCAATAGACTCATAAGCTTTGGCTGCCATCACGGCCTCCGGATCAACCACTTTATAGCCGGCCTTAATTAAGGATTCGCCCATCGAGTTGGCGGCATAAGTATGGAGTTCGGTGTCATCACCGGATGTTTTACCCCCCTTACCCACCAAATCAGAAACAATGACAGCCACTCGCGGCAGCCCAACGGATGGCTCGCGCAATACATTGAGCGACTTCAGATCGTCGCTGATTTTTTGAAACATAATCAGGGCCCGGACGGTTGTATTGTAATAATCCCCATCGCGTCCTTCCTTGACCACGTCATATTTCGAAATATAACCTTGGGTGTTGGCTAAAATATTTTGCTCAATAGTCACGGCCTTTTCCACGCGCGTTTTGGCCGAAACATAAACGCCGACCACTTTTTCCACAGCCTTCTTTTGCGCATCTCTCAATGAACACTCCTTGGCGCCGCGGACATCGCCGCTCACGACGGGACAAGACCCCTCCGCCTCAATCACTTCACCTCCGGGCACAGCTCCGACTTTCAATCGTTCCGAGGAGGCGCAGCCGATAAATCCTATGGCGCCGGCCAATAATAAAAAAATTGGGCGATAGCTTACCCGTGACAATCCACTTTTTTTCAATAACATAACGCTTGACACCTCCCCAAAAGACCGCTGAATTCGGCGCGTCCGCTATTAGCTAGCGGACGCGCCGTCAAGACTAATTTACTTAAACTTAACGCCCATCATCGTTTCCAAGCGCTTTTTTGGAAGACGCAGGGTAACGACGCAGCCGTCATCGTTGGTCCACTCGCTTTTAATGATTTCAGCGCCGCTCAAGCTTTCTTTGAGCTTCGCCTCCAAATGGGAATCCGTGGCCATGGCGGCCTCAACGGTGGTGCCGCCCTCAACCTCAACTTTTTTGACCATGGAGAGCATTTCGAACTGCGCTTTCGCAATGGCCGCGTCGCGGGACAGCGAACGCCGCTGTGTTTGGCTGGGCAGAGCCGGATCGGCGGCGCCGATACCGATGGACTCGATATAAGATCCCGACACAGATTCCTGCTCCATCGTGTTCGTTAACTCGCCTTTTTTAACACGGGATTGCGCGCCGCCGCAACCGGCAAATATCACGGCGGTTGCCGCAATGCCCCATATCATTCTAATGTTCATGTATCCTCCTTAAGTTATTGACTTCTAAACCTAATTCGCCATCCGGGCCAAATCTCCCGCGGAGGGCATCCCCTTGGCCCTTGACGCCATTGTGCCCTTGGACCCATTATCACCAAAAAACTCATCGATCACAAGATCACCCAGCAATTCTTCGGTGCGGCCGATCACAAGTCCCGTCGTGGGGCTTTTAATTTCCCGGCCCAGCTTAAACACCTTAAGTTTTTGCCCGACCTCAAGGCCCGATTCCATGCCGGCATCAAGATAGACCGTGCTCCCCTCCGATTCGGCAACCCGGCAGGACCATTGTTTCTTGTTGATTTGTGATGCAATGTTGTCAACCAGTTGGGAAATAGCGGCGCGCAGCGCTTCACCCTCCAATCCTTCATTGTAACCGCCGCGCGTTCCCATGCCCAAAAACTGCCCGGATGCGGATTTTGCTTCCCCCTTGCCTGAATCGGCATGGAGAATCTGACCGGTCTCCGCATCGACAACGCGCACATCAACCGTGGCCATGGCCGACTGTCGTTTAGTTTGCGTCACCAAATAATCGGAGCCGGTCGTATTGACGCCAAAATTGGATATGGCTCCCGTCACAATGGCATTTAATCCCAATACCTTGCCCATTTGAGCCGCAGTATTAGAATCAATGGCGCCCGACATTGCGAGCTTTTGCTCATCCATTATTTTATTGAGCTTATCGCGCTCCACAACGATAAATTTTCCCGTCTTCGTTAATTCGGTGATGAGAATATCCGCGGCGGCGCCGCCGATACGGCCCTGTCCATAGGCGGTCTTATTTTCAAAATCCACGACGCCCACCCTGCGCTTAGGTCCCGTGTATTTTGATTCCACCTTTTCAGTGACATTAGCCGAAACACTTTGCCTCATCTTTGTAGACTGCGTCGCCGCGCAGCTTGAAAGTAAGCCCGCGACCGCAACGAAACGAACAGCGTTTGACAACATTCTATTCCCCCTTATACCTTACCAATCCTTGCGGACCCTACCCAATTCCTTGGTGATCATAAAGACCACATGATCAGCCTCTTCCTTGAGAGGACTCTTCAGGACATTTTCAATAACTTTGCTGGCCATGCCCTCGATAAAAATATCTTTCATTTCCTTGGAAGATGTGGCGATCTTTTTATTTGATTTTTTTTGAGAGCCTTCCCAAAGCTTCTCTCCGGTGTTAGCGTCAACCAGCCAAAAACGAGCCTCCACGACACGGTTGGCGTATATGCCGATATTGACTCTTTTGAACTCAATAAGCTCGCCGTACATGAGCGCCTCAATGCCCAAAAGTTCGCCTAATTTTTGCGGGGTCGTTGAATTAAGTTGTCCTCCATCGGTGATGCCGATAGTCCGAAGCTTGCCGTCAACCATATCAACATCAGACAAATCGAAGCCGACGCCGATGAGCGCATCTTGCATTAATCGCCGGAGCAAAAGGGGCCCCTGAAGATCAACCGATAGGTTGCTCATGGGCAGCAAGGCCACCGTCGCCGGAAAGGGGGTGCCATGGTGAACAACGGGCGCTTTGGGGCCGCAAGCGGTCACTATCAAAAGCGAAATCGCCGCCAAATATTTTCTTTTTGACATCAAGTTGAGCATGCCGAATTTTTTAATCATGATCAAGACTAACACAATGTCCCCGCGGGATTCAAGGGGGGAGGGGGCTAGATCACATATCATGAGAAACAATATCGGCCAAGGATTCCCGCCGGACCATTAATCGCGCGCGGCCATTGCTGACCGATGCCACGGCCGGACGCGGATAACGGTTGTAATTTGAGGCCATGGAATAATGATAAGCGCCCGTGCACGAGACGGCCAATATATCACTCGGCCGAATTTCGGGCAAGCGCGCGTCTTTAAACAAGACGTCCGCTTCGCAGTGCTTACCGGCAACCGTAATCCTGCGCGAAGGCCCGCGGCGCACGTCATTGGCCAATGACAAATGATACCGCGCCGAATAAAGGGCGGGTCTGGGATTGTCCGATAAGCCGCCGTCAACAATGGCCATAACGCTGCCGTTGGAAATTTTTTTGACATAGTGGACAGCATACAGCGTCGTGCCGGCTTCGCCCACGATCGAACGGCCCGGCTCAACGATCAAGCGCGGCAGCGGATATTTAAGCCGGGAGCTTTCTCCCTGGACGGCATCACAGAGAACGCGCGCATATTTTCTAATGCTTGGCGGATGGTCCGCGGGCACATAGCGAATTCCCAGCCCCCCGCCCATATTAATTTCCTCCGCCACATACCCTGTTAGACGGCGCAGCTTATCCAGCCATGAAAAAATCACGACAGTCATTTCCTGGTAAGACCGCAGATCAAAAACCTGACTGCCGAGATGGGCATGAAAACCCAATAAGCGAATATGCGGCAGCGTTAAAGCGCGTTTGACCGCTTGAAGAGCCAGGCCCCCTTTAAGATGAAGCCCGAATTTCGTGTCCTTGTGGCCCGTCTTAATATAATCATGGGTAGGGGCCTCAATGCCGGGAGCCAAACGCAAAAGAACCGGTGTTTTAGCCGGCAAGCGCCTGCTCATGTCATTAATTAAGCCGAGCTCCCGTTCATTATCCACCACAATGCGATGCGCGCGATTTTGCAATGCCATCTCAATTTCTTCAGGCGTTTTGCAGTTTCCATGCACATGGATGCGGGAAGCGGGAAACCTCGCCCAAAGCGCGGTGTAGAGCTCCCCGGCGGAGGCCACATCCAAACTCAAGCCTTCCTCGTTGATGATCCGGCACATGTCCAATGTCAAAAACGCTTTGGCCGCGTAAGATATGGTTGCGGATTGAGGATAATAACGGCAAAAGGCTTCCTTGTAATCACGGCAGCGCCGGCGGATCACATATACATTGATCACATAAAGCGGCGTGCCGTATAGCAGATACAAATAAACGCTCGAGAATCCGCATATTCTTAATTTTCGAGGAATAGAGATTTTTTGATAATACTGAAAT